>NZ_JAMPOG010000005.1:0-342569 GCF_028480065.1 Providencia sp. PROV189 | reverse complement strand
TATAATAAAAAACAAAATAAAGAAAAATAGAATCCATTACCAATACTTATATTAGTAAATATATAAAAAAATATTTTAATTATTATTATTACTTATCTTAATAAGAGTTATAAAAATATTTTTACTGCCGATATTAATTACCTCTAATTATGATAACACATTCTATTTTTATGCATCTTTAAAACATCTCAACGAAATACTGTTTTTCAGATGTAAGTATTATAGATAACTTTTTTATAATTAACATTACACCTAACTCGAGTAAATTACACACTCACCAAAGGAGTCATAGATGTAACAATTTATTTCACCATTAAAAACAATAGAATATAGTAATAGTCACTCATACCAATCAAGATTGATAAGAAAATAACTCCAAACAAATCACAATAAGAACTAAAGAAAAGAACAAAATATCTAATTTAATGTAGTTTAATACTTTATAATATAATCTTTCAACTTTAACTCGCAACGCGAGTAATTATTTGCATAAATAAAACAACCAAGTTAAAAAAATACCACACCTCTTTGATTATTATGACTTTTTAAAATAAAAACATGATAAATATAGCCTTCAATGCAACGAGTAATATTGTTTCAATATCAAATAAGCATCATCAAATTAATATAATCAATAAAAAGATAATCTTTTTTCTTTTTTTAATATTCAAATTAAGAATTTCAAATAATGATAAAATAGTCTTTTTTAGCTAGTCGTTTTAAAAAGTAATCATACCAAGATTGAAATTAATGAATATTAATTAGCCAAAAAGATAACAGTTTAGAGTGATATCGATATAGATCTACAACAAAATATCCGCATACTCTGTCACAATATTGCGTATTCGACGCTTACGATCTAACCGAATTACTCCTCTGTATCACTTAAAACCACTTTTTATGCATTAACTATATAGATTCCCCTTCATCATCCACCAAACGATAAAGGATCTATTGCGCTTCCTATCGAGCGATTAGCGACATTTTTCCTCACTGTTACTATCGCCTATCAAATCGGCTAATCAAGTTACTAACACCCTAATTAGCGACCATAAAAAAAGCCCTGATTAAATTCAGGGCTTTTGATTTGTTGCTAAATCGCTAAATTAAACTGTTGTTTGGAAGATAACACTATCTGCTTTTTCAGTATATTGCTCTAACTGATCAAAGTTCAGATAACGGTAAGTATCCTCAGCAGTTTCATCGACCTTATCCATAAACTGCAAATACTCAGCAGGCGTAGGGAGACGACCGAGCAAAGATGCGACAGCAGCAAGTTCAGCCGAAGCCAAGTATACATTTGCCCCTGTACCAAGACGGTTCGGGAAATTACGTGTTGAGGTTGAAACAACGGTTGCCCCATCTGCAACACGTGCTTGGTTACCCATACACAAAGAGCATCCCGGCACTTCAATACGTGCTCCGCTCTTACCAAACACACTGTAATAACCTTCTTCAGTCAATTGTGCTGCATCCATCTTAGTTGGTGGAGCAACCCATAGGCGTGTTGGTAGCTGCCCTTTATGCTGATCTAACAGCTTACCTGCCGCACGGAAGTGACCAATGTTTGTCATACAAGAACCGATAAAGACTTCATCGATTTTTTCATTTTGAACATCAGACAGCAAACGTGCATCATCAGGGTCGTTAGGAGCACATAAGATAGGCTCTTTGATCTCATTTAGGTCGATTTCGATCACTGCGGCATATTCTGCATCAGCGTCTGCTTCAAGAAGCTGCGGGTCAGCTAACCAGTTTTCCATTCCTTTGATACGACGCTCAATGGTACGGCGATCACCATACCCTTCTGAGATCATCCATTTCAGCAGAACAATGTTTGACTGGAGATATTCAATAATTGGTGCTTTATCCAGTTTAATCGTACAGCCTGCTGCTGAGCGCTCTGCGGAAGCATCTGCTAATTCAAATGCTTGCTCAACTTTTAGCTCAGGCAACCCTTCAATTTCAAGGATACGACCAGAGAAAATATTCTTCTTACCTTTTTTCTCAACAGTCAGTAAGCCTTCTTTGATTGCATATAAAGGGATAGCATGAACAAGATCACGAAGCGTGATGCCCGGTTGCATTTCTCCTTTAAAGCGCACTAAAACAGATTCAGGCATATCAAGCGGCATTACACCTGTTGCTGCTGCAAATGCCACCAAACCAGAACCTGCTGGGAAAGAGATACCGATTGGGAAACGGGTATGCGAGTCACCCCCCGTACCGACAGTATCTGGCAATAACATACGGTTCAACCATGAGTGAATGATGCCATCGCCTGGGCGCAAGGAAACACCACCACGATTCATAATAAAATCAGGTAATGTATGGTGCGTAGTCACATCAACGGGTTTTGGATATGCCGCAGTATGACAGAATGATTGCATAACTAAATCTGCGGAGAACCCTAGGCAAGCTAAGTCTTTTAGCTCATCGCGTGTCATTGGGCCTGTGGTATCTTGCGAGCCAACAGAAGTCATCTTAGGCTCACAGTATTCACCTGGGCGAATACCTGGGCGGCCACAAGCACGACCAACCATTTTTTGAGCCAAAGAGAAACCACGATTGCTTTGTGCAACAGATTTCGCATGACGGAATACGTTAGTTGGCTCTAAGCCAAGTGATTCGCGCGCTTTAGCCGTTAAACCACGGCCAATAATCAATGGAATACGACCGCCAGCACGGACTTCATCAATCAATACATCCGTTTTCAGTTCAAATGTTGCCAGTAACTCGCCCGTTTCATGGTTACGCACTTCACCTTTATATGGGTAGATATCAATAACATCGCCCATATTCAGCTTAGATACGTCCACTTCAATAGGTAACGCGCCGGCATCTTCCATGGTATTGAAGAAAATAGGGGCGATTTTACCACCAAGTACAACACCACCACCACGTTTGTTAGGAACAAACGGAATATCATCCCCCATAAACCATAACACAGAGTTAGTTGCTGATTTACGAGAAGAGCCTGTGCCCACAACGTCGCCAACATAGGCCAACGGGAAACCTTTCTTATTCAAGGCTTCAATCTGTTTAATTGGCCCGACATTACCTGGTTCATCCGGCTCAATACCATCGCGAGCATTTTTCAGCATAGCTAGGGCATGAAGCGGAATATCAGGGCGAGACCATGCATCCGGAGCTGGAGACAGGTCATCTGTGTTAGTTTCACCTGTAACTTTAAATACAGTCACAGTCAGCTTTTCAGCCAGCTCAGGACGCTCGATGAACCATTCAGCATTTGCCCATGATTCAATAACTTGTTTCGCGTACTCATTCCCTGCTTTTGCTTTTTCTTCTACATCATAGAAGTTATCAAACATGAGCAAAGTATGGGAAAGTGCTTTAGCCGCGATTGGTGCTAGCTTAGCATCATCCAAAGCTTCAATTAGCGCATGAATATTGTACCCGCCCTGCATTGTACCGAGCAGTTCAATGGCTTTTTCTGGGCTGATAAGAGGAGAGGTAGTTTCACCTTTCGCGATAGCGGCTAAAAAGCCCGCTTTGACATACGCTGCTTCATCAACACCGGGGGGCACACGGTTGGTCAGCAGGTCTAATAGGAAATCTTCTTCACCTTTAGGTGGATTTTTCAGTAATTCTACTAATGCAGCAACTTGCGCAGCATCTAATGGCTTAGGGACAATCCCTTGAGCGGCACGCTCGGCTACGTGCTTACGGTAATCTTCTAGCACGACGTTCTCCTCGCTTCATTGTAATTTATATACCCGGCTGTCTGCACCATCTTGAAAAAATCATCATCCGGTGCCAGGTCAGAGGAACTTGCTCGCATAATCTCAATGGCAGTAAAATTATGCCCAGCTTCGGGCGTTCAGCATAGCAGAGTTTAAACGAAATGTTAATTCATTCACAAGAAAGCAACATCCCTCTGCTTACTTTAAGCCTTAACCATTAATTTCGGGTTATTTTTTAGCTTAAGATACTATAAAGAGTTATAAAAAGCAGATAAAACCTCACTTTTTATAATGCATTTACGCATTTAACGCACCCTTTTTGATGTGTTTTTACCTCTCATATCACAAATTATATTTTTATCGTAATTTTATTTACGTTACTAATTGATAAGGTAAATCATTACGATTGGCTTTAATTTTTTTAAAGGTTTTAATTGATTTTATTGCCCTTTTAATCCAATTAAATTACCAAACGGATCTTCAAGCTGACACATTCGTTTGTTACCTTCTATTAACATCGGCCCTCGATACCGTTTTGCGCCTAATTTAGATAAATGCTCAACCGCTAAATCGAAAGATTCCACCTGCCAATATAATACTGTGCCTCGTTTACCTTCACAGACCTTTGCGTCAGCTTGGACAACCTCGATAGTGAAATTCCCTACGTGTAATACGGTAAAATCAAACTCTGGTAGATATTCGGCAACCGCCTGTGGAAAGGCTTGTTGATACCAAGCTAAGCCGACAGCAACGTCAGGAACATGGATTAAAATGGCAGTCGGTATTAGTTTCATTGAATTAGCTTATTTATGTGAGTACCCATAATCGATAATGATATGTCAGGTTCGTTCACAATTGAAGGTAAGTTACGGAACATATAAACAATAATCCAATTTGCCATGACTTACGTATTTACGTGTTATCAAATGCACATCCCTTTATTAGATATAAATAAAAACAGAATAAAAATGAGAATTTAATATTCCATTAGTCATCTAAACATTATTGTTGATAATTTTTTTCCTTAAGAATATAAACCCAACTTAAATAAGAGGATAAATATATATGACTCTCCGCTTATATTTGAAAAAGTAAAAAGCCAATGTGTTTCCACATTGGCTTTATGCTCTTTGGTCATAAACAGCCAACTACAGAGGCCGTTTATTAAGGCGACTTAAGAAATTATTTTTTCTTTTTCGCTTTTGCGTTTGGTAAGTCAGTGATGCTACCTTCAAAGACTTCCGCTGCCATACCAATTGATTCATACAGCGTTGGGTGAGCGTGGATAGTCAATGCGATATCTTCTGCGTCACAGCCCATTTCAATTGCAAGGCCAATTTCACCCAGAAGTTCACCACCATTAACACCGACAACAGCACCACCGATAATACGGTTAGATTGCTTGTCGAAAATCAGCTTAGTCATACCTTCTGCGCAGTCAGATGCAATCGCACGGCCTGATGCTGCCCATGGGAATGTTGCAACTTCATAGCTGATATTTTTCTCTTTCGCTTCTTTCTCAGTTAAACCAACCCAAGCCACTTCTGGCTCAGTGTAAGCGATTGATGGAATAACTTTTGGATCAAAGTAGTGTTTCAAGCCAGAGATAACTTCAGCCGCTACGTGACCTTCGTGAACACCTTTGTGCGCCAACATTGGCTGACCAACGATGTCACCAATTGCAAAAATGTGAGGTACATTAGTACGCATTTGCTTATCAACATGGATAAAGCCACGGTCATCAACCTCAACACCCGCTTTACCAGCATCAAGGTTTTTACCATTTGGAACACGACCAATCGCGACCAGAACTGCGTCATAACGTTGTGGTTCAGCAGGTGCTTTTTTACCTTCCATTGTGACATAAATACCATCTTCTTTTGCTTCAACGGCAGTCACTTTGGTTTCTAACAGTAAGTTAAATTTCTTGCTGATTTGTTTAGTGAAGACTTTAACCACATCTTTGTCAGCCGCAGGGATGACTTGGTCAAACATCTCAACAACATCAATCTGAGAACCCAGAGCATGATACACAGTACCCATTTCCAGACCGATGATACCACCACCCATAACAAGCAGACGCTCTGGAACTTCTTTTAGCTCTAACGCATCTGTCGAATCCCAAATACGTGGATCTTCATGAGGAATGAATGGTAACTGAATAGGACGTGAACCCGCAGCAATAATCGCATTATCAAAGTTGATAGTTGTGCTACCGTTTTCGCCTTCAACAACCAGTGTGTTAGCACCAGTAAATTTACCAAGACCGTTCACAACGTTTACTTTACGGCCTTTTGCCATACCAGCTAGACCACCAGTCAGCTGGTTAATCACTTTCTCTTTCCACAGGCGAACTTTAGAAATATCGGTTTTTGGCTCACCAAAAACAATACCATGTTCAGCCAACGCTTTAGCTTCTTCAATCACTTTAGCAACGTGCAATAGTGCTTTAGAAGGAATACAACCAACGTTCAAACAAACTCCACCCAGAGTTGAATAACGTTCTACTAAAACAGTATCTAAACCTAAGTCAGCGCAACGGAAAGCCGCAGAATACCCTGCAGGGCCTGCACCAAGTACCACTACTTGGGCTTTAATTTCAGTACTCATCATGACCTCTTTTTGTTTTGTCCAGCGGGGCAGCCGAAAAACGAATTATTCCACCGGAAAATACACACCGCGAGCAGTTTACAGAATTGTTAACATCCTGAAAAGGCTCATTACGTGACGTAACTCGCAACGTTTCGGATGAACAGTAAAAAATTCTGCCCCAGCCTAAATAAAACAGACCGGCTAATAAGCCGGCCTAATTTATTACATCACCAATCGACGAATGTCGCTCATCAATTGACCTACTAGGGTGATGAAACGAGCACCATCAGCGCCGTCGATCACACGGTGGTCGAATGAAAGAGACATAGGCAACATCAGTCGAGGTACAAACTCACTACCATTCCAAACTGGTTTGATGGAAGAGCGAGATAGACCCATAATTGCAACTTCTGGTGCATTAACAATTGGTGCAAAACCAGTTGTTCCGATGCCACCAAGGCTAGAAATAGTGAAGCATCCACCTTGCATATCAGAAGCTGTTAATTTGCCTGCACGCGCTTTCTTAGAAACTTCCATCAGTTCGCGAGACAGTTCCATAATGCCTTTTTTGTTCACGTCTTTGATAACAGGAACAACTAGGCCATTTGGCGTATCAACCGCGATACCGATATTGACATATTTCTTCATGAATAGGCGTTGGCCATCTTCAGAAATAGAGCTATTGAAACGAGGCATTTCTTCTAGCGCACGAGCAACAGCCTTCATCACAAACACCAGTGGCGTGATTTTAACACCGAGTTGTTTCTTCTCAGCTTCTTTGTTCTGCTGCTTACGGAAGTCTTCGACATCTGTAGTGTCGACTTCTTCCATCAACGTAACATGAGGGATCATCACCCAGTTACGGCTTAGGTTAGCACCAGAGATTTTTTGGATACGACCCAGTTCAACTTCTTCAACTTCACCGAACTTGCTGTAATCCACTTTTGGCCATGGCAACATGCCCGGTAAACCACCACCCGCAGCAGCTGGTGCTTCGGCACGCTTGATGGCGTCTTTAACGTAAGATTGTACGTCTTCGCGCAGAATACGACCTTTACGACCCGTGCCTTTTACTTTAGCAAGGTTAACACCAAACTCACGCGCTAAACGGCGGATGACTGGCGTTGCATGTACATAAGCGTCGTTTTCAACAAATTCATTTTTGCTATCAGCTGCTTTTGCTGGTGCTGGTGCTGGCGCCTGTGCGGCTGCCGGAGCGGAAGCGGCTGGCGCTGGTGACGCAGTTGGTGCCGATGCTGCTGGTGCTGCACCTGCAACTTCAAACGTCATGATCAGTGAACCTGTTTTCACTTTATCACCAGTGGCGATTTTGATCTCTTTCACGGTACCGGCAAAGGGTGCAGGAACTTCCATTGATGCTTTATCGCCTTCAACCGTAATGATTGATTGCTCAGCTGAAACAGTATCACCAACTTTCACCATAACCTCAGTGACTTCAACTTCATCACCACCGATGTCAGGTACATTAACATCTTTAATTGCCGAGGCTGCTGGCGCTGACGCAGGTGCCGATGCGGGTGCTGCTTCCGCTGCTGGTGCTGATCCTGCAACTTCAAAGACCATGATCAGTGAACCTGTTTTCACTTTATCACCAGTCGCAATCTTGATCTCTTTTACAGTACCAGCAAAGGGTGCAGGAACTTCCATGGAAGCTTTGTCACCTTCAACAGTGATCAGCGATTGCTCTTCTGCAACTGTATCACCTACTTTTACCATGATCTCAGTCACTTCGACTTCATCGCCGCCAATATCAGGGACAGACACTTCTTTCAGAGCTGCTGCTGTTGGGGCAGCGGCTGGTGCCGCTGGTGCTTCTGCTGACGCAGCCGGAGCCGCGCCTTCTGCTGATTCAAAGACCATGATCAATTTGCCAGTGGTGACTTTATCACCTACTGCAATTTTAATTTCTTTAACCACACCTGCTTGTGGTGATGGGACTTCCATAGATGCTTTATCGCCTTCAACAGTGATCAGCGATTGCTCTGCTTCTACTTTATCACCAACTTTAACCATAACTTCGGTGACTTCAACTTCATCAGCACCGATATCAGGCACTTGGATTTCAATAGACATTGATTATTACCTCTTATGCCAGACGTGGGTTAACTTTTTCTGGGTTGATGTTGTATTTTTTAATCGCTTCTTCAACGACTTTAACATCAACTTCACCACGTTTAGCCAATTCACCTAACGCCGCAACGATTACATAAGATGTATCCACTTCAAAGTGGTGACGTAGGTTTTCACGGCTGTCAGAACGACCGAAACCATCAGTACCTAATACACGGTAATCGCTTGCTGGTACGTAAGTACGAATTTGTTCTGCAAACAGTTTCATATAGTCAGTTGATGCAACGGCTGGCGCATCATTCATTACCTGAGCAACATAAGGTACACGTGGTGCTTCAGAAGGATGCAGCATGTTCCAACGTTCACAATCTTGACCATCACGAGCCAATTCAGTGAATGAAGTAACGCTATACACATCAGAACCGATGCCATATTCCGCTGACAGAATGTTAGCTGCTTCGCGAACATGACGCATCATAGAACCAGAACCTAACAACTGAACTTTACCTTTGCTGCCTTCGATTGAATCCAGTTTATAAATACCTTTACGGATCCCCTCTTCAGCACCTTCAGGCATTGCAGGCATATGATAGTTTTCATTCAGAGTCGTGATGTAGTAGTACACGTTCTCTTGTTTTTCACCATACATACGCTCTAAACCATCCTGCATAATGACGGCAACTTCATAAGCATAAGCAGGGTCATAAGAGATACAGTTAGGGATAGTCAGTGATTGAATATGGCTATGACCATCTTCGTGTTGTAAGCCTTCACCATTTAAAGTTGTACGGCCTGAAGTACCACCAATCAAGAAACCACGAGCTTGCTGGTCACCCGCTGCCCACATTAGGTCGCCGATACGTTGGAAACCAAACATTGAGTAGTAAATGTAGAATGGGATCATCGGCAGGTTGTTTGTGCTGTATGATGTTGCAGCCGCTAACCATGATGAACCTGCACCTAGCTCGTTAATACCTTCTTGTAGGATCTGACCTTTAGAGTCTTCTTTATAGTAAGCCACTTGCTCACGATCCTGAGGCGTATACTGCTGACCTTTAGGGCTATAAATACCAATTTGACGGAACAAACCTTCCATACCGAAAGTACGAGCTTCGTCAGCAATGATTGGCACTAAACGGTCTTTGATAGAGTTGTTTTTCAACATCACGTTTAACGCACGAACAAATGCGATAGTGGTTGAAATTTCTTTTGATTGCTCTTCTAGCAATTGGCTGAAATCAGATAACGTAGGGATTTCTAATTTCTCATCAAAGTGCGTACGACGTGCTGGTAGATAACCACCTAGAGCTTGACGACGCTCATGCAGATATTTGTATTCTTCTGAATCTTTATCAAAAGTAATAAATGGCAGTTTTTCCAGTTGATCATCAGCCACAGGCACATTGAATTGATCACGGAAGTGACGAACACCGTCCATGTTCATTTTCTTCACTTGGTGCGCAATGTTCTTACCTTCAGCTGTTTCACCCATACCATAACCTTTGATGGTCTGAGCTAAAATAACAGTTGGCTTGCCTTTAGTTTCTGCTGCTTTTTTAAATGCGGCATACACTTTCTTCGGATCATGACCACCACGGTTCAGCGCCCAAATTTCGTCATCAGTCATGTCTTTAACTAATGCAGCAGTCTCTGGGTAACGATTGAAGAAGTGCTCACGAACGTACGCGCCATCACGTGATTTGAATGTTTGATAA
Organism: Providencia sp. PROV189; assembly: GCF_028480065.1. Lineage (NCBI taxonomy): Bacteria > Pseudomonadati > Pseudomonadota > Gammaproteobacteria > Enterobacterales > Morganellaceae > Providencia > Providencia sp. PROV189. The sequence goes on along the minus strand of NZ_JAMPOG010000005.1, from coordinate 332,467 downwards.
TCACCATCAAGGGTTTCGTTCATTAATTGAACCAGTTTGCCGCTAGTGTCTTTACGCAGCAACTCGTCCCAACGATCGCCCCACATAACTTTGATGACTTGCCAGCCTGCACCATTAAAGATACCTTCCAGCTCGTTGACAATTTTACCGTTACCTGTAACAGGGCCATCTAGACGCTGTAAGTTACAGTTGATCACGAATACAAGGTTATCTAGCTTATCGCGTGTCGCGATAGTGATAGCACCTTTAGATTCTGGCTCATCCATCTCACCATCGCCTAAGAAAGCGTACACTCTTTGAGCTGAAGTGTCTTTCAGGCCACGGTTTTCAAGATATTTCAAGAATTTCGCTTGATAAATAGCATTTAGCGGGCCAAGACCCATTGAAACAGTTGGGAATTGCCAGAAATCAGGCATTAATTTAGGGTGTGGATAAGAAGACAGACCTTTACCACCAATTTCTTGGCGGAAGTTATTCATCTGCTCTTCAGTTAAACGACCTTCCAAGAATGCGCGTGCGTAGATCCCTGGGGAGATATGACCTTGGAAAAAGACCAAGTCACCGCCATCATTGTTGTTATGAGCGCGGAAGAAATGGTTAAAACAGACTTCATATAAAGTTGCAGAAGACTGGTATGATGCCATATGACCACCCAGCTCCAAGTCTTTTTTAGAAGCACGCAGTACAGTCATGACTGCGTTCCAACGAATTGCGGAGCGAATACGGCGCTCCAAATCCATGTTACCAGGGTATGCAGGCTCGTCTTCAACAGCAATAGTGTTGATATAATCAGAACTACCAGATGCACCAGCAGCAATGTTAACACCGCCTTTACGCGCTTCATTCAATACCTGTTCGATAATGAACTGAGCACGATCAACACCTTCTTCACGGATGACCGATTCAATCGCCTGTAGCCAGTCGCGAGTTTCAATCGGATCCACGTCATTTTTCAACATATCTGACATGGTGTATTCCTTATCTGTTATCTATTTTTTAATGTTTATGTGGAGCCTATCTTCGCGCTACTTTCTACAAAATAGCGAGAAGATAGGCCCTGCTGTTGTTGCCGCTAGAACTCTCACAGAGAGTAGTCACAGTAATGCAGACGCAGCAGTCAGTAATCTGCATTACTAATTTAATTCAGGATGTTGCTGCAACCTACGTAGAGAACGCTCCCGCCTTGTTTGTTCACGACTAATATCCAAAAGTAGCTCTTCAATAAAGGCTAAATGGCGATGGGAAGCCTCCCTTGCCTTCTCAGGCTCTCTTGCCATTATAGCGGAGAATATTTGAGCTCGATGTTCACTAACTGCTTTATACATTTCTTTGCGGGTATACAAAAACTCAAAGTTTTGACGAATATTCTGTTCCAACATTGGCACCATACAACGTAGCAAATGCAGTATCACCACATTATGCGCCGCTTCTGTGACAATCAGTTGATATTGCAAAACCGCATTTGATTCCGCATTAATATCGCCACTTTGTTGAGCTTTAATAATTAGCTCATAGCTTTGTCGAATTCGCTCCAAATCCTCATCCGTACCACGCAACGCCGCATAATAAGCAGCTATCCCTTCAAGGGCATGGCGTGTTTCAAGAAGATCAAATTGAGATTCGGGATTCCCCGTAAGAAGTTCAGTTAGTGGGTCGCTAAAACTTTGCCACATCTGTTTTTGAACAAAAGTTCCGCCACCTTGGCGGCGAGATAATAGACCTTTAGCTTCAAGAGTTTGGATAGCTTCACGCACTGATGGCCGAGAAACGTCGAACTGTTTTGCCAGCTCACGTTCAGGAGGCAGCTTTTCGCCGGGGCGCAATGTCCCTTCGAAAATAAGATGCTCGAGGCGCTGCTCAATAACATCTGATAATTTTGGTTGGCGAATTTTACCGTAAGCCATAACCTGCCATGATCGTTAGTGATTAATTATTGATTAGGTATTGCTCAGTGTTAATTGGTAATACCAATTTCTTTACGGATTAATAAAGTAACAAAGTATTCACTAACTGTCCATAAAGACCTTGAGCTAAATCATAAAATCCTGCAAATTTTAACAGATTTTTTTAAATTTTAGCATGTTTTGATAACTAATCCTCCGATTGCCAGCACGGTAATTTAACATTTGAAGCGAATTTCTATGCTATAAACTCGCTAACTGAATCGATATAGCCAAACCATTAGCGTTTTATTATTCAATAATAACGAATAATAACCATATTAACTCGCAGTAACCGTTTCAAATGCAGATCCGCAAGGAGCAACCTTAACAATCTAGTTAAATATTCACGTCATTTGTTATTTTACGCAATGTAAGCGTTGTCTATATTCACCAAGATAGCAAGGCTACACGATATAAAAATCTGTAATCGGCTCATCTATCGATTAATGATGAGGTTACATCTTGATTAGACTCTAACTGCACTGCGTTTTATAGATAAAAATGTCTGGCTAATTAGTTGGAATGAATACACCTAGAATAGTTCAAAAAACAGCAAAGCGCCCTAGATGATACTACCTATACGAAAAAATAAGCCTGCCTCAACCTAGGAGGCCTACTAGCATGAGACGGCGATGCTCGCTTTCGCGGCCTATCGCTCCAATATTTATTTTCGTTAGCTAGCAATCAACAAGCTAATATCAAGGCCATACTCAAAACCCACCTTTCTGAGTAAAAAGCGTTGGTCTATCACTCCCACGTTTTAGCTTTATGCACAGCGTAATAAGGTGAATTTGTTAAGCTAACGGCTCTCAATTTTCATATTTGCTATTACTGCTGCCATACATGAATCAAGGCAAAATGCCCACTGTTGTGACTAAATAAACAGAAAATCTCTTCCCCCTTTCTTGTTATGAGAAAGGGGGAGTTATGATGGTTAATATTTATTCTGTTGTTGCTAAATGCAGCCATCATCGGGCACTAGGTTAGCGATGGGAGTCCTGGCTATATTGCTTATTTTTCTTCAATAAAACGCATTGAAAGATCCATCGCTCTAATATGTTTCGTCAATGCACCAACAGAAATGAAATCAACCCCAGTTTCCGCAAATTCTCTGATAGTATCTAATGTAACATCACCAGACACCTCGAGAGCGGCTTTACCCGCTGTCAGTACAACAGCCTCTTTCATCATCGTGACAGTGAAATTATCAAGCATAATAATGTCTGCATTCGCCTTTAATGCTTGAAGTAATTCAGTTAAATCTTCAACTTCAACCTCAATAGGAACTTCCGGATGAGCTTGCCTCGCTAACGCCACTGCTTGAGCAACAGAGCCTGCCGAAATGATATGGTTTTCTTTAATTAAATAAGCATCTGATAAACCAAGACGATGATTAAAACCTCCACCCATTAGTACCGCATATTTAAGAGCACTTCTTAAACCGGGGATCGTTTTACGTGTATCTAATAATTTGGTTCTTGTGCCTTCAATTTTCGCCACATACTGAGCAGTTACAGTAGAAACAGAAGACAATGTCTGGATAAAGTTCAATGCCGTTCTTTCTCCAGTGAGTAATACTTGTGAAGGCCCTGACATTTCACAAAGCAGCTGATTTGGCGCAACCTTATCTCCATCATTCACATGCCATACAATGCTAACTTGCCCACCAAGCTGGCTAAAAACTTCTTCTAACCATTTTTGTCCACAAAAAACGCCTTCTTCCCGTGTAATAATACGCGCTTTAGCTTGTGAAGTAGGTTGTAAAAGCTGCCCCGTAATATCTTGCTTAAAATCAACTGTTTGCCCAAGATCTTCTTTTAACGCGTGGCTTACTATAAATGGAATATCGCTATTTAACCTTTCAAGCAATAATTCACGTCTTTGTTCTTCGCTATAACGCCTCGTCGCCATCAATCCACTCCAATAAATTTCTTGTGCCCATTGCTATCTATACCCATCATGTATCAAGCCTTATGGCGCACGTTATTCATCTTGCTATCGCCCAATCATCTAAGCTATTACAGTACATACAACTCAATGTGCTTGGGTATGAAAATAGAACCACCGCTACAAACATACATCTCGAATAATTTTGTGTATATGCTAATCTTCTCAACTCAAGATAACGAATATAAGCGAGTAATAAAACGGGAATACTATGCTACCAGAGATAAAAATACATAATGGCTGGCTACAAAATGTGACTCATATCCCTTCACCACACCATGATGAGCGCCCTGAGAACGTTATCCCTTCCCTGTTAGTTATCCATAATATTAGCTTACCCCCCGGCCAATTTGGTGGGCCTTATATCAACCAGCTTTTTACTGGAACACTCGACCCAACAGAGCATGCCTTTTTTGATGAAATCAAACACCTTCGTGTTTCAGCCCACTGTTTAATTCGCCGTGATGGCGAGATTATTCAATATGTTCCTTTTCATTTAAGAGCTTGGCACGCAGGGCAATCCCTTTATAAGGGTAGAGAAAAATGTAATGATTTTTCAATTGGGATCGAGCTTGAAGGCACGGATTTTGAGCCTTTCACGCCTCTACAATACAATTCGCTAGTAAAACTGACACATGCTCTTATTGAGCTATACCCTGAATTACAAGATAACATCACCGGTCACAGCGACATTGCCCCCGGCCGTAAAACAGATCCCGGCCCTTATTTTGATTGGCAACAATTCAAGGCCCTGTTAAAACATAAAAGATAATATAATTTATAGTGCAACCGACTTAACTGAGTGCCTTATCTCTGTTTAAACCTACTTTAGATGGACTCTTTTAAGTCTCTACAATGACTACCCCTCGCCATAAACCGCGAAGCTTTCCACTTTTCGGCCCGCAACTGCCGATATGACGGATAAGACTGCTCTTTGTCGGCTGATACGACAAGCTCAGCTATTGCCCCCTATAATTCCCTTATGCCGGATGTGGATTGTCAGTCATGTTCAACGATGGATTACTCTTTAAAGCCCTTTAGTTTTTTTCATCTTATATCCCAATCCACACTGCGCGAGGTTTATAGCATTCTCTCTAAAATAGCCCCTACTTCCCCCGCTTCTACTCATTAGTTTTATCATACTTTCTCATTAACGCGATATTTTATTGTCCACCATATTTACCTTTGCGAGTCTTCTCCCAAGAAAATGTAATACGATACATTTTTTATTTTAATTTTTCGTAGGTGCTCGTATGCAGGGTTTGAAGAGATTAAATAATCAAATGGAACAATTTAAGATACCTCCTCACTCAACAAGGAGGCTATATGAATCAACAAGGATTTTCTTTAATTGAAATAATGGTTGTCATTGCAATAATTTCTATATTAAGTGCTATTGCAATACCGGGATATCAAGGTTATATGCAAAAAGCGGCAATAACCGATGTATTACAAACAGTTTTACCATATAAGAATAATATTGAAATTTGTGCGTTTAATAAAAGCTCATTAACTGGCTGTAATGCAGGAAGTGAAAATATTCCTAATAATATAAAAGGAAAATATATCAAAACAATAGATGTAAAGTCAGGCATTATTAACTTTATAGCCGATAAGAGTCTTGCCAATCTCTCTGTGACTTTAACCCCAATTATCCCTACTGATAGTTCACCATTCCAATGGCAAGTAGCCTGCGAACATGATAGTGACAGTAAATTAAAAGCATTATGTGAAAATACCTTCATCTTTTAATATAAGGTAAGTTTATGAATAGCACCAGGGAAAGAGATTTTATATTTAAAGAATTAAAAAGTATTTGTGATAAACACTATATTATTATTGTTGATTATAATCATAAAAGATTATCTATAGGTGTACCTAAAAAGCCAGATGACAATATACTTGCTACTTTACGTTTTATTGCTAGCGTGCCAGTATGCTATGACATTTGGCCGAAAGAAAAGATTGATCATTACTTCAATAAAAAATATGAGGAGATCCAAGAGCCAGAAACAAACTATCAACCTAATGGCGCCGAGCAGCTAGATACACGTTCACCCGCCGTCGATTTTGTAGAGAATATGCTCAAAACAGCGGTAAGAAAACGCGCATCTGATATTCATATCGAACCATCAAAACAAGGGATAAAAATCCGTTTACGTGTAGATGGCAAGCTCTATTTTATTCCTTCACCACCTCTCGAAATCAATAATGAAATTATTGCTCGAATAAAAATAGTTGCCAAATTGAATATTGCAGAGAAGCGATTACCACAAGATGGGCAAATGAGTTGGCATTTCGAAGGGCATAATTACAGTATTCGCCTGTCAACGATACCAACATTATATGGTGAAAAATTGGTTCTACGGATACTTAGCACCCAGCTAAAGTATTCTATAGAACAAATAGGGATGCACAATAATTTGCTATTAAGTTTAAAAAAAGAGCTATTGCAACCACAGGGCTTAATTCTTGTCACTGGCCCGACTGGCAGTGGGAAAACCGTCACGCTCTATAGTGCATTAGAGTATCTCAACCAATCTTCACGTAACATATCTACCATTGAAGACCCTATTGAGATCCCACTATCTGGAATTAACCAAGTTCAAGTAAACGATAAATATGGCTTGAGTTTCGCTCACATACTAAGAGCCTTACTCCGGCAAGATCCTGATATTATCATGGTAGGAGAAATTCGAGATGAAGAAACGGCACAAATAGCAACCAGAGCCGCACAAACAGGCCATTTAGTCTTATCAACTCTACATACCAATTGCACATTTAGCGCCATTGAAAGGATGGCGCAATTAGGTGTGAGTCAATCCCAATTGAGTTCTTGCTTAAAAATGGTGATTGCACAAAGGCTGGTACGCCGATTATGCCCAAACTGTAAAGTCACACACCCTAAAAATACTCAAATTAGCGACAATAAAACGATTAAAGAGTGGTCATCCACGGGATGTGATCTCTGTTTTGCAGGGTTTATGGGGAGAACCGCCATATATGAGTATCTAGGGCAAGATGCACTGACTGAGATTTTTCAGCATGGAAAACAATGTATCACTCATTTTCAAACACTTTTTCAGGATGGATTGAACTTAATTGAAGCAGGTGAAACCACATTACAAGAGCTCTATGCTATTACAGGGACAGGGGAGATTATTTAATGTTTATCTATTCTTATACCGCTTTATCTCATGATAATAATATTGTCCAAGATTTTATTATTTCTAAAAATAAAAAATCAGCCTTTATTGAACTCTTAGAAGCGGAACAAACTCCACTTCATATTCGTTTAAAAGCCATATTCATTCTCAACGCGGCCAATATTAACTACCGAACGCATTTTTTCTATCAACTAAATTCCCTCGTATCATCCGGTATTAATTTACTCCAAAGTCTATATATTTTGCAAAAAAATACACACTCACCATTTTGGCAAAAGATTATCACATCGACGATCACTGACTTAAAGAAAGGCAATCGGTTTTCTGATAGCTTAAGAAAACACCCTGACATCTTCACCCCCACCATAATCAGTTTAATAAGCGTCGCAGAAAAAACCGGAAATTATGAAAATAACTTTAAAATCATTGCAGGTATGCTAAAACACAATGAAGAGACAAAGAAAAAAATCACTAAGTCACTTAGATACCCTATTGTATTAACATTATTTTCTATCGCATTAATCTTCATTATGTTGGTTTATGTGTTACCACAATTTGAAACTATTTATCAAAGTTTTCAACACGAGCTTCCTTTAATCACAAAAATCATGATCTATTTATCTAATTTGGTCACTGATTATTTTCCTTATTTTTTACTTATAACGCTAATTATTTCATTACTGATTTGGAAATTTAAAGCGAATACCGTAAGATTCATTATTACGTTGCTATTTTATGTTCCACCTATCAAAAAATTAATCAAAAATAGTAACTTGAATATCTTTTTCTTAACCTTATCCTCAACACTCCAAGCGGGTTTGCCACTAACAGAATGTTTAAAATGTACAGCGGATACGCTGCATAATCCGTTGTATAAAAAAGAAAGCCTTTCTGTATATCATGCTGTTTTAAAAGGGGAGTCATTATCTGCTGCCGTTAAAAACAGCGCTTTCTTTCCAAGTATTGTGCATCAGCTAATCGCTGTTGCAGAAGAGTCTGGTCAGCTTCCTCACTTCTTACAGTATTTATTTACACATTTTTCAACGCAACATACTAGCTTAACTGAAAAGTCATTAAAGAATCTCGAACCTATCTTACTATTGCTAATGGCATTCCTCGTTGGAACTATTATGGTGGCAATGTACCTCCCTATCTTCAATTTAGGAAATGTTATAACAGGGATTTAATGGCTTAATTATAGGATAGCATTTTGCCTATTTATGCTATAAAACTACTTGCGGATGTTAAGATCAGTAAACCTACCGTGCGTATTATCTTGTGAGTGAAGACAAATCAAAAAAATCCGTGTAACCTACTATTTTTCAATAGAATGAAGAAGAATATGAGCTATATTGTTGCATTAACAGGGGGGATCGGTAGCGGTAAAACAACCGTTGCGAATCACTTTGCCAAGCTAGGAATACCGCTAGTTGATGCTGATATTATTGCCAGAAAAGTCGTCGAGCCTGGCTCACCAGCCCTTGAAGCTATCGCCTCTCGTTATGGCGCAGACATTATTCAACCTGATGGCTCTCTCAATCGACAACGTCTTAGGGAAATTATTTTTTCTGATGTCGCCGAGAAACAATGGCTAAATGCCCTACTTCATCCCTTAATTCATCAAGAAACACAACAACAATTACAGCAGGCCGATAGCCCTTATGTGTTATGGGTTGTACCTCTGTTATTTGAAAATAAACTCGCTCATCTTGCCAATCGGGTGCTGGTTATTGATGTCACCCCTGAAGAACAAATTTTACGCACGGTACAAAGAGACAATGTGAGTGAAGAGCATGTAGTGAATATTTTGAAAGCCCAAACCAGCAGAGAAAACCGTTTACTACAAGCTGATGATGTTATTACAAACCATGATGGTGAATTAAACATAGCTGAAAAGGTAGCCACATTGCACGAAAAGTATATGACGTTAGCACAACAGCAAAAATAGGAAATAAATATGAGTGAATCAAACACTGTAAACTTCGTCACTTACGAGTATCCATTGAATGAAAAAATTCGCTCATGGTTAAGGCTCGAAACACTATTACAACAGGTTTATGAGCTTAGTCACATTACATCCTATACCTCTGGTATTGCCTTTTTCCGCTCAGTTTCAGAATTAATTGAAATCCTTGATAGAGGTGAAGTACGCTCTGATCTGATCAAAGAGCTAGAAAAACAGCGTAAGCGTTTAGCTGCATGGGCCGAGGCTCCAAATGCAGACAACCAGTTGATCTCAACACTTCTTGATGATCTTGCGGCTAAGATTACCAATATCACCGCGGCGCCTAGATTTGGTCAACAATTACGAAATGACAAAATTATTAGTATGGTGCGCCAGCGCTTAAGTATCCCTGGTGGATGCTGTAGTTTCGATCTGCCCACATTACAGTTATGGCTTCATATGCCACAAGAACAAAAAGATCAGGCTATTAGCGAGTGGCTAAAGAGTCTCATGCCACTCAAAGATGCATTAGATACTATCTTGAGCTTAATCCGCCACGCAGGCGCTTTTGAGCTAAAAGAGTGCCATAATGGTTTTTATCAAGATAGTGTTGAAGACAAAGAGTTATTAAGAGTGAAGTTATCCAGCGATAAATTAATTTTCCCTCAGATTTCAGGTCATAAAACGCGATTTGCTATCCGTTTTCTTCACATTGACAGTGAAAATGGTATTGTACCCACAACGATGGCCTTTGAATTATCCTGCTGCTAATAAGGGGTAGTAATAAATGACTGAGAAAATTGAAGTTAATTGTCCAACTTGCCAAAAAGTTGTGGTTTGGGGTGAAGAAAGCCCTTATCGGCCCTTTTGCAGTAAACGCTGTCAGCTCATTGACCTAGGTGAATGGGCTGCTGAAGAAAAGCGTATTACCAGCCAAGGGGATATTTCTGACAGCGATAACTGGAGCGAACAGCCCGACCAGTAGCAACATGAGTGATGAGCTTTATATCCCAATCATTCCTCTGAGATAGATTGAGATATAAAGCATTTTTGATAAATATCCTGCTGCTATAAGCTAGTAATGATATTTTTCTACACGAACAAGAAAACACTAATATGGCTGTTTACCTTGGGATACGGCCCCGGTTTATCGTCAACAACCCCTAACTTAATCTCAGTGAATATCTTCTGCGTTTAACATATCAATAATCACTCGGTTAGCTGGAGGAAATTCACTTGCGACCAAGTCTTTTTGATCGACCCAACGCCCTTTTTGTCCCTCTTTCCCATAAGGTTCATTTTCCCAATCTGAAACCATAAAGAAGTATAAAGTGACATAACGTTCATCAAATTCGTGTTCGACACAATGAAAAAGCTCACATTCAGTGACGATAATGCCAACTTCTTCTTCTAGTTCACGGATAAGTGCATCTTGCGGTTGTTCGCCGTTTTCCAGTTTTCCCCCGGGAAATTCCCAAAAACCGGCCATATGCGTTCCACTTGGACGCTCTGTAATAAATATTTTTTGCGCGTTATTACGAATAATTCCAGCAGCGATATAAAGGTGTTTTTTTTCCATAATTTCTTCGTTAAAAAGGCGGGTTACCCCGCCTTGTTTGATGTAATAATTAATTATTTTAACCGACCATGACACTGTTTGTATTTTTTACCTGAACCACAAGGACATGGGTCATTACGACCAATTTTATGACCTTGTGTTGCTATTTGCGCTTCCGCTTCAGACATCAATGATTCAGCGCCAGCTTCATGGCTTAACTGTTGTCTTCTAGCTAAACGCTCAGCTTCTTCTTTACGTTGTTGCTCTAAAGCTTCAACTTCTTCAGGCAAACGAACTTGCACTTTAGAAAGTGTACTGATTACTTCATATTTTAACGATTCAAGCATATTCGCGAACATGTTGAAAGATTCACGTTTATATTCTTGTTTCGGATCTTTTTGTGCGTAACCACGTAAATGGATACCTTGGCGTAAATAGTCCATCGAAGCTAAGTGTTCTTTCCACAACGTATCTAACGTTTGTAGCATGACACCTTTTTCAAAGTTACGCATCATTTCTGCGCCAACAATCTCTTCTTTCTTCTGATAGACTTCGATGGCTTTTTCCATTATACGCTCACGAAGCGTTTCTTCATGTAACTCTGGTTCTTTATCCAGCCACTCTTTAATGGGTAAATCTAAATCAAAGTCACTCACCAGTCGTTTTTGTAGGCCTTCAATATCCCACATTTCTTCTAGTGATTGCGGTGGAATATAAGTATCGATTGTTGCCGTAAAGACATCTTCACGAATGCTATCCACGGTTTCTTTAATGTCACCACCATCGAGCAATTCGTTACGCTGACTATAAATAGCACGACGTTGGTCACTCGCAACATCATCGTACTCAAGAAGTTGCTTACGAATATCAAAGTTACGGTTTTCTACTTTACGCTGGGCATTAGCAATCGCTTTGGTTACCCATGGATGCTCAATCGCCTCACCAGGTTTCATACCTAATTTACGCATCATGCCTGTGACACGATCAGACGCAAAAATACGCATAAGCGCATCTTCCATTGATAAGTAGAAGCGAGAAGAACCGGCATCCCCTTGACGACCCGCACGACCACGTAACTGGTTATCAATACGGCGGGATTCATGGCGCTCTGTACCAATGATATGCAAACCACCCGCGGCAAGAACGGCATCATGGCGCTCTTTCCAACGTGCTTTAATTTCATCGATTTGCTCTTGAGTTGGCGATTCTAAAGCAGCAACTTCTGTCTGCCAGCTACCACCTAACATAATATCGGTACCACGACCTGCCATGTTAGTTGCGATAGTTACTGCTCCCGCTTGACCCGCGTTTGCAACAATATCTGCTTCTAAGGCGTGGAATTTAGCATTCAATACGTTATGCTCAATTTTTGCTTTTTTAAGCGCGTTAGAAATTAACTCTGACTTTTCAATTGAGATTGTACCGACCAGAACAGGCTGACCATTTTGTGTTCTTTCACGAATATCTTCGATAATAGCCGCAAATTTATCTGTTTCTGTCATATAAACCAGATCAGGTAAATCTTTACGGATCATTGGACGGTTAGTTGGAATAACAATCGTATCGAGTTTATAGATAGAACTAAATTCAAATGCTTCGGTATCCGCTGTACCTGTCATACCAGCAAGTTTTTCGTACAAACGGAAATAGTTTTGGAATGTAATCGATGCCAATGTTTGGTTTTCGTTTTGGATCTCAACACCTTCTTTGGCTTCAACAGCTTGATGCAGACCATCTGACCAACGACGCCCTTCCATTGTACGACCTGTATGTTCGTCAACAATGATAACTTGACCATCTTTAACGATATAGTCGACATCCAAAGTAAACAGCGCATGCGCACGTAGGCCGGCCATAACATGGTGCATCAACATAATGTTAGATGGCGAATAGAGTGATTCCCCCTCTTCCATTAAGCCTGCTTCTGTCAGCAGCTGCTCAATCAGCACCAAGCCGCGTTCAGTCAGCGTAACTTGACGTGATTTTTCATCAACAGAGAAGTGACCTTCGCCTTGGAAAGTGTCTGAATCTTCTTTTTCTTGACGCACTAGCTTAGGAATTAATTTATCAACTTTTTTATACAGCTCTGAACTGTCTTCAGCAGGGCCTGAAATAATCAGTGGGGTACGAGCTTCGTCGATAAGAATGGAGTCAACCTCATCCACTAACGCATAATGAAGTTTACGCTGTACGCGCTCCTCTGGGCTAAATGCCATGTTATCACGTAGATAGTCGAAACCGAATTCGTTGTTAGTTCCGTAAGTGATGTCAGCCGCATAAGCCTCACGTTTCAGCGCAGCAGGCATACCCGGAAGGTTGATACCAACGGTTAAACCTAAAAATTCAAATAAAGGACGGTTATTTTCGGCGTCACGCTTAGCTAAGTAGTCGTTTACTGTAACAACGTGAACCCCTTTACCCGTTAAGGCATTCAAGTAAGCTGGCAATGTCGCGGTAAGTGTTTTACCTTCACCTGTACGCATCTCAGCGATACAACGTTCATTCAGAACCATACCACCAATCAACTGTACGTCGAAATGGCGCATACCGAAAACACGTTTACTGGCTTCCCGCACTGTCGCAAACGCTTCTGGGATCAAGCTTTCGAGACTTTCATTCTTGCTTAGGCGATCACGAAATTCCTGCGTTTTTGCCTTAAGCTCATCATCGCTCAATTTTTCAAATTCAGGCTCAAGACGATTGATTTTTTCAACCTCTTTACGCAAGCGACGTAGAGTACGATCATTACGACTACCAAAAACCTTGGTTAATAATTTTGTTAACATATTGATATATTCTCAGGTAATTCAGTTAATTACTAAATAGTAAAATCCTGTATTTTGAATAAATACAGCGCATCTCGAACAGATGCTTAAATAAAACTAACAATTAACTGAAAGCAGGGCCCGCACGGATACCATGTACCTGAGCAACCCAAATAGCGGGTTGGTATGCAACGAAATGAGGGTAAGCATAGTGATCAGTTTGATCGAAACTATCACTCCATTGAAGTGAACGTTGTGCCAACATGGCATACAACGTATCAAGCATGACTTGAGGTGCTAACAGTGGCCCTTTTTTTTCATCTTGTTGATTTGCATCATCATCTTCAGAGATTGAAAAAGCGAATGTTAATTGCCTAATCACATTCCTGACCGCATGCTGCTGCCAGTAATTCACGGAATAAGAAGATGATGATGAGGAGCGCTGAGGGCTTTGCTGAGCAAATAAATTATCAAACGCATTAACCGCTTGGTTTTGGCGATTAATTGAAGAGGAGTTGAACTGCGTTTGCTGAGCATCAGATAACGCATTTAAAATCCCAGGCATGCCAATGCTCGTAGCCACAACCCCTAGTAAAAGGTGCGGCCAAAAGTATTTTATACCAAATTGTCGCCAAAGATTTAAAATGCCCATCAAAGTCTTATATTATATTTCTAATATACCATTCTTATTCATGATTGCTTAACAGCATGCCAACCATACCCGCTTGCTATAACTCACCAATCTCTATGATTGTGGCCCTCGTTGGCGCGATTTTCTCAAACACCCAACAGCACCTTGCTACAGCCTTGGTAATTTAGAGTATACTTAGATACTAAACCTACCTATTTAGACGGAGCTAACAATGAGAGATAGCCACCCACAAGCTTTGTTCGATGTTCTTGAGGAGTCACTCGCCAAAACGCGCAGCCCCTTGCTCACCATTCAACGTAATGCTATCGCGATTAATAAACTAAACAAAGCCGTTAAAGCACTGCTGCCAAGCGAATTAAAGCCCATGTGCCGCGTAGCAAACTACCGTAATTGCATTTTGGTTATCGAAGTTGCTAACGCAAGTTGGATGACGCGACTGAATTACGAAAAACTTCAGCTACTTTCTGCATTACGAAACTCTATTCTACCATCTTTATCTTCTATAGACATCAGAATCAATCCCGTTCTCATGCGAAAAAAGGCTGAAAATAGCTCACTGAATAATCAAACAGCTAAAACTGCTCAGGTTGCGAATAAACGTAAGATCAGTACAGAAACGGCAAAACAACTTTTGCATTTAGCGGAGAATAGCCCGAAGAGATTAAAAGAGAGATTAGAGCGGCTGGCTGCACTGGCCGGAGAGAGTACCAGTACAACCAACAGAAAAGACTAACACATCATTATATATGTGGTAGTAATATCACTGCTTACTCAACACTGACTATTATCAGTGTGATTAGGCGTAAACAGTTGAAGGTGCTTTGAATGCCACCGGCAATTCAGCTTCATCTTCAAATGTGACCAGATCCCAAGCAGATTCTTTTGCTAATACCGCTTGTAGAAGTTTGTTATTCAATGCGTGGCCTGACTTGTATGCAGTAAATGCACCAATAATATTATGTCCACACATGAATAGGTCACCAATAGCGTCGAGAGTTTTGTGACGAACGAATTCATCTTCAAAACGTAGGCCATCTTCGTTGAGTACACGATAGTCATCAACAACGATAGCGCAATCGAAGCTACCACCTAAGCATAAGCCTTGGGATTGCAGATATTCAATATCACGCATAAAACCAAATGTACGCGCACGACTAATTTGGCGCACAAACGCTTCTGCTGAAAAATCCAGCTTATAACGTTGAGTGCTGCTATCAATCGCTGGGTGATTAAAGTCAATGGTAAAATCTAGGCTAAAACCATTGTATGGTGCAAATTCTGCCCATTTATCACCATCTTCTACACGTACTTTCTCTTTTATACGTAAGAATTTTTTCGCACTGTTCAATTCTTCAATACCAGCATCTAGTAATAAGAAAACGAACGGTGCTGCACTGCCATCCATGATCGGGATTTCAGGCGCATTGACTTCAATAACAATGTTATCGATACCTAATCCTGCCAAAGCAGCATTCAGATGCTCTACGGTCGAAATACGCACGTTGTCTTCGTTGACTAAGCAAGTACATAACATGGTATCGCGGACAGACTTAGCATCAGCCGGAAAATCAACCGGAGGATTTAGGTCAGTACGACGGTAGATGACCCCGGTGTTTGCCGCCGCTGGACGCAGAGTAAGCGTGACTTTTTTGCCGGTATGTAAACCAACACCAGTCGCTTCAACTATACGTTTAAGTGTCCTTTGTTTGATCATCGTATTTTTCTCGCAATGTTATCCGTCCTGCTGATTATCTTACTAGATAACCAGCGGGAAAGTTTAGCACAAAAAGCGGAGAATCCAATATTAATTAAAATTAATCGGCCTGTTTACGCAAAAATGCCGGAATATCTAAGTAATCAGGTTCTTTATTCGCTTGCGTATTTTGGTCATTCACCGCTTTCGCAGCAACTGGTTTTTCCTCTGTCAGAGAAGACATGCTATTTTGCATTTGCTGATAACGCTGCTCCATAGACGCTTGCTGTGACATCTTGTTATTCACCAGAGTGATTTCAGGGCGTTTGTCCATACCGATACCGGTAGCCACGACAGTGACGCGCAATTCATCATTCATCTCAGGGTCAAGTGATGTACCAATTACGACGGTTGCATTATCAGATGCGAATGCGCGGATGGTATTACCCACCGTTTCAAACTCATCCAAACGCAGGTCGAAACCAGCGGTAATGTTGACAAGAACACCACGTGCGCCAGACAGATCGATATCTTCCAACAGTGGACTTGAAATTGCCATTTCAGCCGCTTCTTCAGCACGATCTTCACCACGAGCCACACCGGACCCCATCATTGCGTAGCCCATCTCTGACATCACAGTACGTACGTCAGCAAAGTCCACGTTCATCAGACCTGGGCGTGTGATCAGTTCCGCAATACCTTGAACAGCGCCTTTCAGTACATCGTTAGCTGCGCCAAATGCATCAAGTAAAGAGATACCACGACCCAAGACTTTTAATAATTTATCATTTGGAATCGTAATCAATGAGTCAACATGCTTAGATAGCTCAGTGATACCAGATTCCGCAAATGCCATGCGCTTTTTGCCTTCAAAGTTGAATGGCTTAGTCACAACAGCAACTGTTAAGATGCCCAGCTCTTTGGCAACCTCAGCCACAACTGGGGCAGCACCTGTACCTGTACCACCACCCATACCAGCTGCAATAAAGACCATGTCAGCACCTTCAAGTGCATTACGTAAAGCTTCACGATCTTCTTCAGCGGCATTGCGACCGACTTCTGGGTTTGCACCCGCGCCAAGGCCTTTAGTGATACCAGTACCGATCTGGATTGTTTGTCCGACTGCAGTTTTACGCAGTGCCTGTGCATCAGTATTGACGGCGAAGAATTCCACGCCTTCAATACGTTCACGCACCATGTGTTCAACGGCGTTACCGCCGCCGCCACCAACGCCGATGACTTTAATCACCGCATCGTTGGTTAGCTCCATTGGTTCAAACATAATGTCTCTCCGTTTTGTGCTTTACTTCGAAGCTAATAATATGCTTCTGAATAAAAATTAAAATTCTTTTCTCAGCCAGCCTGTGATTTTACTAAACCACCCTTTAACTGAAGCACGTTTTTCCGTTTCGGTATCATCGCCAAGATGGCTCTCTTTACCGTAATGCAGAAGCCCAACCGCAGTTGAATAGTATGGCTCCTGAGCATAATCCGTTAAGCCTGTAATATTGAGCGGAATACCGACCCTAACTTGTGTATGGAAGACTTTTTGAGCACATTCGACGAGACCGTCGATTTGTGCCGCCCCTCCCGTTAGCACGATACCCGCTGCCAAATGGTGTTTGACACCTTGTTGGCGTAACTGTTCCTGTAAATTTAAAATTTCTTCATTTACAAGGTTTAACAGCTCTGTGTAACGTGGTTCAATGACCTCCGCTAAAGTCTGACGTTGTAGACTTCTTGGAGGACGCCCTCCCACGCTAGGGACTTCAACAGTTTCATCTTTGCTCACTATCGAACCGACAGCGCAGCCATGACGAACTTTGATTGCCTCCGCATCACTCGGTGGAGTACCGAAGGCATAAGCGATATCACTGGTGACGACATTACCTGCATAAGGGATAACTTTGGTATGACGTAGTGCCCCACCGGTGTATACCGCCATATCCATGGTTCCGCCGCCAATATCGACAACACAAACGCCAAGTTCGCGTTCATCTTCGGTCAATACTGAATAGCTCGCCGCAAGACCTGCAAAAATCAGCTGGTCGACTTTTAATCCACAACGCTCAACCGCTTTTACAATATTTTTTGCCATGTCGTTATGACAAGTAATCAAATGTACCTTGGCTTGCATACGTACACCTGACAAACCAACAGGGTTCTTAATACCTTCTTGGTAATCAATCGCGAATTCTTGTGGTATGACATGAAGAATTCGATGCTCATCACGAACCCTAACTGATTTTGCGGTATGAACAACACTGTCAACGTCTTCTTGTGTCACTTCCTCTTCCGAAACGGGCACCATGCCGATTTCGTTTTGGCAGCTAACATGCTTACCTGATAACGCAAGATAAACTGAAGAAATTTGGCAATCCGCCATCAACTCAGCCTGATCAATCGCCCTTTGCACGCATTTAACGACTGATTCCAAGTCATTAACGCCACCTTTGTCCATTCCACGAGATGGACAACTTCCCACCCCGATAATATTCACCATACCATCGGGCAGAATTTCGCCGACAAGGGCCGACACCTTGGAAGTTCCAATTTCAAGGCCTACAACTAATTTTCTGTCCGTCGTTTTGATCATTTGCTTCTGCCTAGTCTGAGTTATTAGCAATATTAATTATTGTAACTCCAGTGGTGCATCCACTAGGAGCGGAGCCCACCCCACCGCAGCACCACTGGTATAACGAAGGTCAACATAGTCGACACGTTTATCTGTGGCTTGCTGCAAAAGCGGATAAAGTTCAAGGAAACGATTTAACCGCTGAAAAACTTCTTTTTTCCCGAGCTCTACTCGGACATCATTATCTAAGATAAGTTGCCAAGCATGGCGTGCCGTCATAGATACTGATTTCAATTTTAAATTGTGTTCTGACAATATTCTTTTAAATTCAATGTACTCTTTTATAACTTCTTTTTGGCTACCTTGGGGGCCATAGAGCATCACATAATTGCCCTTGCTGCTTTCACTCGCAGGGAGGCTAAATACTCGCCCCTCCTGATCAACCATATTTTGGTCATTCCAACGTGCGTAAGGTACGTATTCTACCAGATGTATCTTTAACTCATCAGGCCACTGTTTGCGAACCGTCACCTGACGGATCCAAGGCATCGCACTTATTTGATTTTGGATGGCATTGACATCAACTGTCATAAAAGTACCAGGTTGCCCTAGAGATAATATCGCCTTCCTCACATCATCATTGCTGGTATAGTGGCGCTCTCCGGTTAATACTAACTTTGACATTGGCAGCCTATCTGCATCTTTCATCCAGTTCATGACGGTCCAGCCACTCCAAATGATTGTTCCCACAACCATTAGAAAGAAAATCAACCCGCCGAGAAAAGCACCATTACTTGGGCCTGACCCTGACTCGTTGTTGTCATCATTATGCTTATGATGCCGAACATTCAATGCTGCCTGTGACATATCAGTTAGCCAATTCCAAAATACGTACTACCAACTGCGAAAAATCCATACCTGCTTGGCGCGCTGCCATTGGCACTAAACTGTGACTTGTCATTCCTGGTGAGGTATTCACCTCTAGCAAGTAGAATTGACCGTCACTATCTTGCATCACATCAACTCGCCCCCAACCGCGACACCCAACCGCCTGATAAGCACGCATCGCAAGTTGTGATAACTGCGCTTCTGATCCTGCATCTAAGCCACTTGGGCAAAAATATTGCGTTTCATCAGAAAGATATTTCGCCTCATAATCGTAAAATACCCCAGGAGGCTGAATACGAATTGATGGTAATGTTTGTTCACCAAGCACTGCGACCGTATATTCTGGACCACTTAACCATTTCTCAATCAGTACGGTTTCATCGAAACGAAACGCTAGTGCCAACGCCGCTGATAAATCACCTAAATTATCAACTTTGCTCATCCCTACACTTGACCCTTCAAGGCTCGGTTTGACAATAAGTGGTAATCCTAGATATGCGACTAATTCTTCAATTTTTTCAGTTTTAAGTGAACTAAACTCAAATTTACTCAACGAAACATAAGGCGATACTGCTAGCCCTGCTCCTTCCCAAAGTTGCTTTGTTCTTAATTTATCCATACTCAAGGCGGAGGCCATCACGCCACTACCTGTGTACGGCAAACCTAAAAACTCCAGCATCCCTTGAATTGTACCGTCTTCTCCCCCTCGGCCATGAAGGGCGATAAACACTTTATCAAACCCAGCATCCTTGAGAGTGACCACTGGAAAATCTTTTGTATCAATAGGATGCGCATCAATTCCAGCCTGACGTAAACCAGCAAGCACCGCATTGCCTGATTGAAGAGAAACTTCACGTTCAGCAGATGTTCCGCCAAATAACACCGCGACTTTCTCGGCCATGAATCACTCCTCTACCATGGGTGGCTGTAATTTTGTTTCAGCAAGATTACGCGCTATTTTACCAATATTCCCAGCACCTTGAACTAAGATTAAGTCATTATCTTCAAGTGCTTGAGCTAAAATTTGTGCAACTTGTTCAGGCTCTGCCACATAAATTGGATCAAGCTGACCACGACCGCGTATCGTCCGACATAATGAACGACTATCCGCCCCCGGCACAGGCTTCTCTCCCGCAGGATAAACCTCTAGCATCAGCAATACATCTACTTGGCTGAGGACATGGGCAAAGTCATCATATAGGTCACGAGTACGTGAATAACGGTGTGGCTGAAACACCATCACAATTCGTTTGTCTGGCCATCCGGCTCTTGCCGCTTTTATTGTCGCGTCAACCTCTGTTGGATGGTGACCATAATCATCCACCAACATCACTTCGCCTTCTTTACCATTCACATGACGTAGTGAATAGTTTCCAAGAAAATCAAAACGGCGCCCTGTACCTTGGAACTCAACCAGTGCAGACAAGATATGCT
Organism: Providencia sp. PROV189; assembly: GCF_028480065.1. Taxonomy (NCBI): domain Bacteria; kingdom Pseudomonadati; phylum Pseudomonadota; class Gammaproteobacteria; order Enterobacterales; family Morganellaceae; genus Providencia; species Providencia sp. PROV189. Next base: position 311,900 of record NZ_JAMPOG010000005.1, on the reverse strand, counting down.
GATCATCAATGCCTTCTTCCGTCGCCACGGCGACAGCCGCTGTTGCATTCAGAGCGTTATGTCGCCCCGGTGCATTCAGCACTACGGTCAGTTCCGGCATATTTTCACGGGCAATAGTAAAGAAGCCTTGATTACCTTTTTGCTCATATTTAACGATGCGTACATCGGCATCTTCACTAAAGCCATACGTCGTCACGTAGCGACTGACTCGCGGTAATAATGAACGGATCACAGGATCATCAATACACATCACCGCACGACCATAAAATGGTAAGTTATGCAGGAAGTTGATGAACGTATCTTTCAAGGTTTCAAAGTTACCTTGGTAAGTATCCATATGGTCCGCTTCAATGTTAGTAACCACCGCAACTAAAGGCTGCAAATGTAAGAAAGAGGCGTCACTTTCATCAGCTTCTGCGATTAAATAACGGCTACTACCTAAACGGGCATGAGTCCCCGCGGATTTCACTAGACCGCCGTTAACAAATGTAGGATCTAAGCCCGCTTGCGCATAGATCCCTGAAATCATCGCTGTTGTCGTAGTTTTACCGTGTGTACCTGCCACTGCAATACCATGACGATAACGCATTAATTCCGCCAACATTTCAGCGCGGCGGATAACAGGAATACGTAATTCATGCGCCGCTTGGATTTCAGGGTTGTCCGCTGAAATTGCAGTCGAAACAACGACTACGCTCGCATCTTCAACATTCTCAGGACGGTGATTAAAATAAATAGTTGCACCTAAAGCCGTGAGTTGCTGAGTAACGGCATTTGGCGCTAAATCAGAACCACTAATTTGGTAACCTTCATTTGCCAACACTTCGGCGATACCACCCATGCCAGCACCACCGATACCGACAAAATGGATGTGCCTGACTCTTCTCATTTCTGGCACTGATGTTCTTAATTTCGCCAACTGTTGTGTATTCACTGTATGTCTTCGCTTTTAGTTAATTCTATATCTATGCCATGTTATCGATGGTGATAACTATTTAGCCACTTCACTGATTACTGCCGCTACACGCTCTGTCGCGTCGGTGATAGCACAAGAACGTGCCTTTTTCGCCATCGATAATAATGCTTGCCTATCCCACTGCGCCAATAGGCTAGCAACGTTATCCGCAGTAAATTGTGGTTGCTCAAGGATTTTTGCCGCTCCCGCCTTTTCTAGCGGAAGCGCATTCCAATACTGTTGACGATCTTTATGCTGAAATGGCACAAAAATCGCAGGTAACCCTGCTGCGGCAATTTCACTGACTGTTAACGCTCCAGAACGGCAAACCACAATATCCGCCCATGCATACGCCTGAGCCATATCATCAATAAACTCCGTAACTTTATACTCGGAATTAACTGAATTTTTTAGCCGTTCATTATACAACGCTTCTGTAGTTTCCTTACTGCCTTTTCCCGCTTGATGCCAGATATTTAACTGTTTGCCTACTTTTTCAGCAACCTCTGGCATTACTTGGTTCAAAATACGCGCGCCTTGACTACCACCTACAACCAGTACGCGTATTTTATCGTCGCGATCCGATAATCGCTCCTCGGGCAGTGGCAGCGCTAAGACATCTTTTCGTACTGGATTGCCAACAATTGGCGCATCCGCAAAAGCACCGGGGAACGCTTGAAGTACTCGTTTTGCAATTTTTGACAACCATTTATTCGTTAAACCTGCAATCCCATTTTGTTCATGTAGCACCACAGGTACACCTGATAACCAAGCCGCAATCCCACCAGGCCCTGAAACATATCCGCCCATACCGAGTACAGCGTCAGGTTGATATTGTTTGATAATGGCTTTTGCTTGGCGTATCGCTTTAAAGATCCGCCAAGGCGCGGCAGCCAATGCTAACGCGCCTTTACCTCTAAGCCCTGATATCCGTATAAATTCAATCTCAATACCATGTTGCGGTACTAACGTTGCTTCCATGCGATCGGCTGTGCCTAACCAACGGATTTCCCAGCCTTGAGCCTGCAAATAATGGGCCACAGCTAAACCTGGGAATACATGCCCCCCAGTACCACCAGCCATGACTAATAACCTTTTTGCTTGACTCATTTAACACTCCTTACAAACGCCTGCGCTTTTTGCAGACGTGTTTCAAAATCGACACGTAATAACACGGCAATAGCAGCAGACATAATTAATAGGCTTGAGCCACCATAGCTGATCAATGGTAATGTTAACCCCTTCGTCGGTAACATACCGGCAGCAGCTCCAACATTAACTAATGCTTGGAAGGTAAACCAAATACCTATCGAACACGCTAAATAGCCAGCAAATAATTGGTTAGCTAATAAAGCTCGACGGCCTATCATCATTGCGCGAAATGCCAGCATAAATACCATCAATAACACCAACACAACGCCAATATAGCCAAGCTCCTCAGCTAAAACCGAAAAAATAAAGTCCGTATGCGCTTCTGGTAAATATTCCAGTTTTTGGACTGAGTTCCCTAACCCTTGCCCAACTAACTCACCTCGACCAAATGCCATTAATGATTGGGTAAGCTGATAACCGCTACCAAACGGGTCTTCCCATGGATTCAAAAATGATGTCACTCGGCGCAAACGGTAAGGCTCAAACCAAATCAGTGCTAATACCCCGACAACACACGCCGCAATCCCAATAATAAAGGGGGCCAATCTTGCTCCGGCAAGGAAGAGCAACCCTAGGGTGGTGACGACTAGTACGATAACGGTTCCCAAGTCAGGCTGTAGTAGCAATAATGATGACATCACAATCAAGATACACATTGGTTTTACAAAACCAAGGAAGCGTGTTCTCACTTCCTCTGACTTTCTTACTAAGTAACTGGATACATAGCAAAATAGAGCTAATTTAGATAACTCAGCCGGCTGAATTTTAACAATACCGATATCAATCCAACGCGATGCCCCGTTGACAGAGCTCCCTGCAACCAGTACTACCGCTAATAACAGCAGGGAGACCATTAACAATACAAAGCTGTATTTTTCCCAAACTGCCATTGAGATCCGCATCACGCCTAACACTAAAACAAAGGCAATGGCTAAATAAACGGCATCACGCTTGGCAAAATAAAAAGGATCTTCTGTCAATCTTTGCCCCACCGGCATGGATGCCGATGTCACCATAATAAAACCGATTGCAGCGAGGCCAAGTGCCAGCCATACCAAGGTGCGGTCATAGAGTGTTGAGCCAGCAATAACGCCACCCTTTTCACCAAGCACCCAGTTTTTTATGCGCACAGCACCTGGTATAGTCATCAGCCTAACTCCTTCGCTAACTGAGCAAAAATCATCCCTCGCTGCTCAAAGTTTTTAAATTGGTCGATACTTGCACAAGCTGGAGACAGTAAAACCATATCGCCTGATTTTAAATGTGGAGCCAAATAACGCATGCTCTGCTCCATCGTTTCCGTCAGCACAGATTTTTCAGGCTCCAATTGGGCTAGAGCTTTACCGTCACGACCAAAGCAGTACACACGCACATTATCTTGGGCAAGATATGGCTTTAAGGGTGAAAAATCGGCAGCTTTACCATCACCACCTAATAGCAGATGCAGTGTTCCATCCACTTTTAAGCCATTTAGTGCGGCTTCCGTGCTACCCACATTGGTCGCTTTAGAGTCGTTAATCCAACGTACTCCGTTATTCAATAACACCAGTTGGAAACGGTGCATTAATCCAGCGTAATTTTTCAGTACATCCAAGCAAGCCTTACGCTCTATGCCTGCAATATCTGCCAGTGCAAGCGCTGCCAGCGCATTCGTGTAATTGTGTTGCCCAGTCAAATGCATATCAGCAACATCAATGATGGCTTGCCCTTTCGCAACTAATAAACGCTGTTGTGTATCAAAATAATAATCACCACTATCGACCCCAAAGCTGATACACGCTTCATGACGTCTATCTCGTGGTAACGTCAGTGGGTCTTGCGCGTTCACAATGCAATTCGCCGCATTATGATAAATACGTAATTTAGCGTCGCGATACTGCGCTAACCCTAATGGATAGCGATCCATATGGTCTTCTGTCACATTCAGTACGGTTGCCGCTAAGGCTTGTAAACTGGATGTGGTTTCTAATTGGAAGCTTGATAACTCAAGCACATAAAGCTGGTGACCTTGGTTAAGTAGGGATAATGCAGGAATACCAATATTACCACCCACACCAACAGAGATACCTGCGGCTTTTGCCATTTCCCCGACTAAAGAAGTCACCGTGCTTTTACCGTTAGAGCCAGTAATGGCAATGATTGGTGCATCAGCCTCACGACAAAACAGCTCAATATCGCCAACAATCTCAATGCCTTTATTAGCCGCCTGTTGCAACTCAGGTGTCGCTAGAGCAATACCCGGACTTGCGACAATCAAATCAGCTTCTTGTAACCATGAGTTATTTAAACTGCCATGGTGATATTCGACATTGCTAGGTAATTGCTCTACACCGGGTGGGGCAGAACGAGTATCTATCACACGTGGAATGACACCTTGTGATAAGAAAAAGTGCACACAGGATAGGCCTGTTAGACCTAACCCGATAATCACCACTTTTTTACCTTGATACTGTTTACCCTGAATACGAGCCATGTTTAACGTACCTTCAATGTTGCTAGCCCAATCAGGACTAGCATTAAGGAAATAATCCAAAAACGCACAATTACGCGTGGTTCCGGCCACCCTTTCAACTCATAATGATGATGAATTGGTGCCATACGGAATATACGTTGACCACGTAATTTGAAAGAACCCACTTGTAAGATGACTGATAATGTTTCTACAACAAACACGCCACCCATAATGACTAACAAAAACTCTTGGCGTAGTAGAACTGCGATAGTACCTAAAGCGCCTCCGAGTGCTAAAGAACCTACATCCCCCATAAAGACTTGTGCTGGGTAAGTGTTAAACCATAGGAAACCTAATCCCGCGCCAACAATAGCCGTACAGACGATCACTAGTTCACCAGCGTGTGGCAAGAACGGAATATGCAAGTAACTCGCAAAGTTAACGTTACCTGTCGCCCACGCGACCAAAGCAAACCCTGCCGCAACGAATACTGTTGGCATAATTGCTAAACCATCAAGACCGTCAGTTAAGTTAACGGCATTACTGGTTCCAACAATCACAAAGTAAGCCAGCAGAATATAAAGCATTCCCAGTTGAGGCATCACATCTTTAAAGAAAGGTACGACTAATTGTGTCGCTGGCGTCTCGTTACCGACTGCATACATTGAAAAAGCAACAATGAGCGCAATGACGGATTGCCAAAAATATTTCCAGCGAGCAATTAAGCCTCGGCTATTTTTTCTAACCACTTTTAAGTAGTCATCAGCGAAGCCTACAAGGCCATATCCCACCAATACCAACAGGACACACCAAACATAGGGATTATCTAAACGCGCCCACAACAACACCGATATACTGATTGAAAATAGAATCAGTATGCCGCCCATTGTAGGTGTGCCACGTTTACTAAAGTGAGACTCAGGCCCTACATCGCGAACGACTTGACCAATCTGCATTTTTTGTAAATAGGTAATTAAACGTGGCCCCATCCATAACGCGATAGCGAGTGCCGTTAGCAAACCGACAATGGCTCTGAACGTCAGATAAGAAAAGACGTTAAAAACAGAAAAATGATGCACCAATATTTCGGCAAGCCAGACTAACATGCAAAGCACTCCTTTAATGCATTCACGACATCTTCCATCGCGGAGCTACGTGAACCTTTAACTAAAATAGAAACAACTTCATTCTGCTGGACTAGCGGAATCAGTCGGGTTAATAAATCTTTTTTGAATGCAAAGTGCTCACCACATTCACTGAATTGACTGATCATTTCGCTCAGTGTACCCACACTCAGTACTTTATCCAGACCTGCATCTTTTGCCGCAATGCCAACGCGTTGATGACAATCTTGTGCGTAATCGCCAAGCTCGCCCATATCACCTGCAATCAAAATACGATAGCCGGGCATTTTAGCTAAAACATTAATTGCTGCAATCATTGAGCCATCATTCGCGTTATAAGTGTCATCCAATACCACTTTTGTTGGACTCAGTTGTACCGGATATAAACGCCCCGGCACCGCTTTCGTCGTCGCTAACCCATTGCGAATATCTTCCAGCGTTGCGCCAACTGAAATGGCAAGCGCACTTGCCGCAAGGACATTGGCAATGTTATGCATCCCCGGTAAAGGCAATGTGATTGCAATTTGCCCAACTGGCGTATGCAACGTAAAGTTTGTTGAAAGTTGTTTAACTTCAATATCCGATGGATAGAAATCCGCTTTGTCTTGTGGCTTCAGCGAGTAATACCACACGGTTTGCCGCGGTTGAAATTGCCAATGTGGCGAATAACTATCAAGGTTAACAATCGCGGTACCTTCGTCAGGTAGACCTTGGTAAATTTCCCCTTTTGCGCGAGCCACACCTTCAGGTGAACCAAAGCCGGCAAGATGTGCTGCAAATAAATTATTCACCAGTGCACTCTCAGGCTTCACGATATTCGTGGTATAGGCGATTTCATTTGGATGATTCGCCCCCATTTCAATTACGGCATAATCATATTCGTGAGTTAGCCGAAATAGCGTTAATGGCACACCAATATCATTATTTAAGTTACCCGCTGTATACAGGGTTTTGCCACGCTGAGATAAAATGGATGCGGTCATCTCTTTAACAGAGGTTTTCCCCGAGGAGCCTGTTAAACCGACTACTTTCGCTTGGCTTTGCTTGCGCACCCATGCAGCAAGTTGCCCCATAGAAAGACGAGTGTTCGCCACAATAACCTGTGGGCAATCAACATCAAGCTCACGCTCAACCAGTAATGCAACAGCGCCATTTTCAACCACAGAAGGGGCAAAGTCATGGGCATCAAAACGCTCACCTTTTAAGGCGATAAATAAGCAGTCTTGACCAATTTGGCGGCTATCTGTACTCACTTCACTTAATGTCAGTGTAGCGGCATCAATACCTTCAGCATTAAATAAACGCCCAGCGGTCACGGCCGCCAGTTGAGCTAACGTTAAGGGGATCATGCTAACACCCCCAATAGCCTTGCAACGGTTAGGCGATCTGAATAATCTAAACGGCGATGACCGATAATTTGATAATCTTCATGGCCTTTACCTGCGATCACAATCACATCATCCGCATTTGCCTGCATGATTGAGCTGGTAACCGCTTCCGCACGCCCTGGGATCGCAAGAACTCGACTTGAATCGAGGATCCCCGCCATAATGTCATTGATAATATCTAACGGCTCTTCACTGCGCGGGTTATCATCAGTAATAACGACTTTATCCGCCCACTCTTCTGCCGCTGCGCCCATCAAAGGTCGCTTGCCTTTATCACGGTCTCCCCCACAACCAAAGACACACCATAATTGGCCTTTACAATGTAAGCGTGCTGCCGCCAACGCTTTTTCGAGTGCATCCGGTGTGTGGGCATAATCAACAACCACGGTTGGTTTGTTTGGCGCACTAAACACTTCCATTCGACCACATACTGGTGAAAGAGATGATGATGCCTCTAATAGCTGTTCTAACGAATAATCCATCGTCAGCAGTGTTGCCATAGCTAACAATAAGTTGCTGACGTTAAATGCGCCCATCAATGGGCTTTCTAACGTTCCGTTGCCCCATGATGAGGTAAATTGAATGGTTGCTCCGCGATCATGATATTCAACCGCTGTTGCTTGTAACCATGGCCCTTGCCATTGCTCAGGAATTCGTTGTTCCATAGAAACGGCGCAAGCTTGCGGTAAACGCTGTAACCATTTTAGACCCACATCATCATCAGCATTAATAATTTGCGCTTTGGTTTGATGTGTCGAAAACAGTAACCATTTCGCCGCTTCATAACTTTCCATATCACCATGGTAATCTAAATGGTCACGGCTTAAATTTGTAAATACTGCGGCATCAAAAGGTAAGGCAGCTACGCGACCTTGCACAAGGCCGTGAGAGGAGACTTCCATCGCGGTTAATGTAGCCTTCTGCTTCAATAACTGAGTCAACTCAACTTGAATATCCACAGCGGAACCTGTGGTGTTTTCACTCGGCGCAACTTGCCCAAGTAAACCATTCCCTACGGTCCCCATGACAGCACTGGTTTCACCTAATCCTTGTGCCCACTGCGCGATCAGTTGAGTTGTCGTCGTTTTACCATTAGTGCCTGTCACCCCAATCAATTTCATTTTTTCAGCAGGATGTTGATAAAATGCCCCCGCTAATGCTGATAGGCGACTATTCAGATCATTTAGGTAAACAACGGGAACGCCGTGGATATAACGAATTTCACCTTCAGCGGCTTCACCATGCGCTTCTGCAACCACCGCGGCGACCCCTTGGGCGATCGCTTGAGAAATATAGTGTCGACCATCTGATTGATGGCCTTTAATTGCGATAAACAGATCACCGGCAGCCGCCTTACGACTGTCTAATGTCATCTCACGTAACGAGACACTTGCTGTGCTAACGCCAAATGGCGAAAGAAGATCACAAAGATTACGATCTGCCACTTTTAACCTCTTTTCTGTTAAGAACTGTGTCGTTTTTATCGTCTGTTTGTAGTGCATCAGGTTCAACGTTCATCATGCGTAAAACACCGCCCATAATTGAACCAAACACGGGTGCCGATACTGCACCACCATAATATTTACCCGCTTTAGGCTCATTGATAAGAACGACAAGGGCATAGCGTGGGTTACTTGCAGGCGCGACGCCTGCGGTATAAGCAATATATTGATTAATGTAGCGCCCTTCCGGCCCTACTTTTTTCGCAGTACCTGTTTTTATCGCGATACGATAGCCTTTTATTGAGGCTCTTGTTCCCCCACCACCCGGCAAGGCAACACTTTCCATCATGTGCACAACGGTGCGCATTATATGCTCAGGAAAAACGCGTGTTCCCGGCACAGGAGGGTCAACTTTAGTAATCGATAGCGGGCGATAAATCCCGAAACTACCAATTGTTGCATAGGCACGGGCTAACTGTAACGGTGTTACCATTTGCCCATACCCGAAAGAAAAGGTGGCCCTTTCTAAATCAGACCACCGTGTTTTTTTACTTGGAAAGATGCCACTACTTTCCCCGACTAACCCCAGATTAGTCGGCTTGCCAAACCCAAAGCGGCTATACACATCCACCAGCTCTGTGGCAGGCATCGCTAACGCCAGTTTTGAAACACCCACGTTACTCGACTTCTGTAAAATACCTGTAATTGATAATTCAGGATAACGAGCTACATCTTTGATTTCATGACCATTAACTCGATATGGGTAGGTATTCAATACGGTATTTTCTTTGACAATACGGTTATTTAATGCACTCATAACGACGAGCGGCTTGACCGTTGAACCCGGTTCAAAAATATCGGTGATCGCACGGTTACGCATAGCATCCATGGGGGTTCCTGCCAAATTGTTCGGGTTATAGGATGGGCTATTCGCCATCGCTAAAATCTCCCCCGTGTGCACATCCACTAAAATGGCAACACCTGATTCAGCTTTGTTTTCCTGAACACCTTTCGTTAATTCACGATAAACGATAGATTGAATGCGTTCATCAATACTTAGCACTAAGTTATGAGCCGCTTGGCTATCAACGGAAGAAACCGTTTCAATCACACGCCCATTACGGTCTTTACGAACAATACGCTCACCTGGCTCCCCTTTTAACCAGCGCTCAAAGCTCTTCTCGACGCCTTCTATCCCTTCGCCATCAATATTTGTCACACCAATTAAGTGCGCTGCAACAGGCCCTGAGGGGTAGTAACGGCGTGATTCTTTGCGTAAATAGATACCGGGTAATTTTAGTTTCGTGATGTATTCGCCAATAGAAGGGTTGACTTGACGAGCGAGGTACACAAAGCGCCCTTTTGGATTGGCAGAAATTTTAGCGGTGATCTGCTCAAGTGGGATCTCCAATGCATCAGCGAGCGCTTTCCAATGTTCATCATTGTTCACCCCACCTTTTTCAAATACCACTTTTGGGTCAGCCCAAATCGCATTAACAGGCACACTAACAGCCAGTTGCCGCCCTTCCCTATCGCTTATCATGCCACGTGCTGTAGAGACCTCTTGAACACGTAGGGAGCGCATATCCCCTTCTTTAACTAACTTTTCAGGCGAAATGATTTGTAGATAAGCTACACGCACTAAAAGCCCGACTAAAGCCAGTAGAATACCGCCGCACAACAAGGCAAAACGCCAGCTAACAAAGCTGGTATTTTCAGACTGTTTTTTATTCCTAGCTGACTTAGGTGCTTTCATTCGTAACCTTATCTACTGCTTAGAGACAATGATATTTTCTTGAGAAGGTTCAACATGAACCATCTGCAACTTTTCCACCGATAAACGTTCAACTCGGCTATGACTTCCCAATGCGTTTTCTTCCAAGATCAAGTTACGCCATTCAATATCCAGCGCATCTTTCTCTTCATATAACTTGTCTTTTTCTGCCGTTAGCAAACGCGTTTCATGGGCAGTTGTGACCACAAAAATAGCGCTAATAATGATGGCCACTAGCAAAATCAAAGGAATTACCCCATGACGAAAAAGGTCACGACCAATCACTTTCCCAAGACTATGCCTTTCTGGAACCATAATTACAGTATCCTCTGTGCAAAACGCAGTACAGAACTACGTGCCCTTGGGTTTTCGTCAATTTCAGCGTCTGAAGGCTTCATTTTGCCCACTTCACGCAGCTTAGCGACACCCAGTTCTCGTATTTGAGCTTCCGTAAGAGGGATGCCAGCAGGAACACTAGGCCCTTTGCTATTTTGACGAATAAACCGCTTCACTAGCCTATCTTCCAATGAATGGAAACTGATCACCGAAAGACGTCCTTCCGGTGCTAATACAGAGACAGCACCTTCAAGCGCCTGCTCTATTTCTTCCAACTCACTGTTAATGTAAATACGTATTGCTTGAAAACTTCGCGTTGCAGGGTGCTTATGACGCTCTTTGATAGGGCTGACTTTAGCGATCAATTCAGCCAACTCACGAGTTCTCGTTAAAGGTGTTTCTTCTGGATTGTGGTTACGCTCAACGATGGCTTTCGCAATGCGTTTTGCAAAACGTTCCTCTCCAAAAGTTTTCAAAACCCATGCGATGTCATCAGCTTGTGCATTCATTAGCCATTGTTGGGCTGACTGCCCTTTCGTTGGATCCATACGCATATCCAACGGCCCATCACGCATAAATGAAAAACCACGCTCAGGATCATCCAGTTGGGGGGATGACACCCCTAAGTCCAGTAATACGCCATCAATTTTGCCAACTAGCCCTTCTTCTTCTACATACTCTGCAATTGCAGAAAATGGGCCATGCTTGATCATAAAGCGAGGGTCATCAATTTCTTGCGCTGCTTTAATCGCCTCTGGATCACGATCGATAGCAATCAGACGCCCTTGCTCGTTTAGCTGGCTTAAAATCAGCCTTGAATGCCCACCACGCCCAAAAGTTCCATCAATATAAATACCGTTTGGTTTAATATTTAGGCCATTTACTGCTTCATCAAGCAGTACTGTTACATGTTTAAATTGTTGCTGTGTCATGTTTATAGTGACAAATCCTGTAAACGGGTTGACAGTGGTTCTTGGGTTTGTCGTTCAGCGGCAATATCCTCTTCCACTTGCTGATACCAAGTCTGTTCATCCCAAAGTTCAAATTTATTTATTTGGCCTACTAGCATGACCTCTTTTGTTAGCCCTGCATGTTGACGTAGCGTGCTGGCTAACAAAAGACGCCCTGAGCTATCCATTTGACATTCACTGGCATGTCCCAACAAAAGTCGTTGGACACGTCTTTCTGCTGGATTCATGGTTGATAGGCGAGAGAGCTTTTCTTCGATGATTTCCCACTCAGGTAAAGTGTAAAGCAGCAGGCATGGCTGGTGGAGGTCGATAGTACAAACCATCTGCCCCTTAGATTCCTCGCTCAACATTCCCCGATATCGGGTAGGCACGGTAAGCCGCCCTTTGCTGTCGAGATTTACCAGTGTTGCCCCACGAAACATACCCAGTAAAACCTCTTTATTTCCTATTTACCCACTTTACCCCACAATTCTCCACTTATAAAGTTTACGAATGGTAGGAAAACGTTGTCAAGCCAGACGCGCCTAGCTTTTGCTTTATTTACAGAACAATTCAGAAAAGATAAGAGTGGGTAAAATCTACTTCGGAGATAAAATGAGGAATAACGGATTGATATAATTCATTTATTTTCAACAAAAGAGCAAATATTACGTAAACTCTATTTTACTGATGAAAAAACACTCAAATGATGATATTTCCTTTATATGTCTCATTTTTAATCAGTATATCGTTAACCGATTCTTTACTTTCAAAATAACCGTGAATGTTTAATAAAGGTAAATATTATCGATAACAGCCTCACAGAAAAATAAAAACCATATATTTCATATAATTAAAATACTGTTTTAATAGCCAGTATTTTACAATAAATAAAATTTTACGTGCTTTCTTTGATTTAAAAATTATTTCTTAAATCAAATTTTTTTATTTTATTTTCTTTACAATGATAAATTAGATTTACCTCGTTAAGAATAGTCCTAAAGTTAAATATTTACTTATTTTTAGCATGAAATAAAAAGCCCCATTTACTTTGGGGCTAACATAATACTTATAAACGTGATCGATATCACTTAATATTCAACCTGACTTTTTGTCTGGTTTTTATTATTTAAATGATATTTTACTGTTTGCGCCCGAGGCTACCACGTCGGCACAGATCACGACGAATACGAGTAATCCCTGCATCCGGTTTTTGTTTTTCATCTAAACTTGCCAACACCAGTTCTAAAATACGCTCAGCAATATCTCTGTGACGTTGTGCAAGTGATAAAACAGGGCAACCTAAAAAGTCCAGCAACTCACTGTCACCAAACGTTGCAATTACCATATGCTCAGGTAGACGACCATCACGCTTCAATGCAACATCTAACACCCCCTGTAACAGCGAAAATGAGGTTGTAAAGAGTGCATCAGGCATCTGATTGCCTTTATCTAACCAGTCAGCAAAGACCTCCGCCGCTGACGCCCGCTCATAGCTATTTGCATAGAGATACTTGACCTCACGAGCATCACCTTGCCAGCCTTTTCTAAAACCTTGTTCACGAAGGTAGCTCACCGATAATTCTGGCAGAGCGCCAAGATACAAGACTGACTCCGCGGAAAATTGCCTCAACTCCGTAGAGAGCATCAATGCATCTTCTTGGTCATCCCCGACAACGCTAATAAAGTGCTCTTGTTCTAGCGCCCTATCTAACGCAATAATCGGCAAAGAACGGTTGGCCCAACGCTGATAAAAAGGATGTTCAGGTGGCAGCGCCGTTGAAACAATAATCGCATCAACTTGGCGTTGTAGAAGGTGCTCAACGCAACGAATTTCGTTATCGGGCTGATCTTCTGAACAGGCAATCAACAGTTGGTAGCCACGCTGACGTGCTTGACGCTCAAGATAATTAGCAATGCGAGTATAACTTGTGTTTTCGAGATCGGGGATCACTAGCCCAATCGAACGTGTTCTCCCTGCACGTAGCCCTGCTGCTACAGCATTTGGATGGTAATTGTGCTCTCTGACAACAGCCATCACTTTTTCTACAGTTTTATCGCTGACTCGATACTGCTTGGCCTTGCCGTTGATCACATAACTAGCCGTTGTGCGAGATACCCCCGCTAAACGGGCTATTTCATCCAGTTTCACGTTAACCTCTTTGTGTTATCAGATAAAACCAACATATTGATTTTACTATTTATTTTTTACAATCCCTGATAACCGTAGCCAAGCTAAAATAGCCGCCAACGGTTAAAGCCCCGAATCAATCGGGGCTCTATGCAATGGTATTCTACCTTCAGCCGATAAATTTTTCACCGCATAATTTTATCGCCACGTGAAACACCAACAATACCTGAGCGTGCAACTTCAACAATTTCAGCAACGCCACGGACTGCTTCAATGAATGCATCCAGTTTATCGCTTGTTCCCGCTAGCTGAACGGTATACAGCGTAGGCGTTACATCAACGATTTGACCGCGGAAAATATCGGAGCAACGTTTAATTTCATCGCGGCCATAACCCGATGCTTGCAGTTTAACTAGCATGATCTCACGTTCAACATGTGCTGAAGCCGTCAGTTCACTTACACGTAAGACATCGACTAACTTATGCAGTTGCTTTTCAATCTGCTCAAGCACCTTTGCATCACCTTTTGTTTGAATGGTCATACGTGACAGTGTTGGGTCATCGGTAGGTGCAACCGTTAAACTTTCGATATTATAACCACGTTGAGAAAACAACCCAATAACACGGGAAAGTGCCCCCGATTCATTTTCTAGTAAGACGGATAAAATACGACGCATGATCAGGTCCTCTCTGTTTTACTCAGCCACATTTCATCCATTGCACCACCACGTATCTGCATTGGGTAAACATGTTCAGTTTCATCAACGTTAATATCCACAAAAACTAAGCGTTGGTTTTCATTCACTTCTACCAGTGCTTGTTTTAATTTTTCTTCGAGTTCATCGGGGGAATGAATCGAAATACCTACATGACCATAAGCTTCTGCAAGTTTGACGAAATCAGGAAGCGATTGCATATAAGATTGAGAATGGCGGCCTTGATAAATCATATCTTGCCACTGCTTAACCATCCCCAAAAACCCATTATTGAGATTCAACACAACCACCGGTAAACCATATTGCATTGCGGTCGACAGTTCTTGGATATTCATTTGAATACTGCCATCGCCAGTAACACAGATAACCGTAGATTGTGGATGTGCTAATTTAACCCCCAAAGCGGCAGGTAAACCAAAGCCCATGGTGCCTAAGCCCCCTGAATTAATCCAATGGCGAGGCTTATCAAATGGGTAATACAGTGCGGCAAACATTTGATGCTGCCCAACATCAGAAGTGACATACGCCTCACCATTTGTCAGGCGGTAAATGGTTTCAATCGCCTGCTGAGGTTTCACTTTTTGGCTATTGGTTTCATAACGGAGGCATTTTCTCTCTCGCCAAGTTTCAATCTCTTTCCACCATGTTTTTAATGCTTGGCTATTTTGTTTGGTGGAAACTTGATCGAGCTGACTCAACATTTGCTGAAGTGTCAGCTTAGCATCCCCTACGATCGGAATATCTGTATTAACGGTTTTAGAAATAGAGGTTGGGTCGACATCAATTTGGATCACTGTTGCATTCGGACAATATTTTTCAAGATTATTCGTTGTCCTATCATCAAAACGCACACCAACAGCAAAAATAACATCAGAATTATGCATCACCTTATTGGCTTCATATGTACCGTGCATACCAAGCATCCCAACTGACTGGTGATGGGTTTCTGGAAATGCCCCTAGCCCCATGAGTGTTGATACAACAGGCAGTTGCAGTTTTTCTGCTAATGCGATGATTTCAGCCGAACAATTTGCGTTGATTGCCCCTCCACCGATATAGAAAACAGGTTTCTGCGCCGCAATCAGTTTTGTTAGCGCTTTTTTAATCTGCCCTTTGTGCCCTTGAAGGGTTGGGTTATAAGAGCGTAAAGAAACCGCTTCAGGATAGCGGTAAGGGTATTTATTTGCCGGATTAACCGTATCTTTAGGTAAGTCGATAACCACAGGACCTGGACGACCACTTGCAGCGATATAGAAGGCTTTCTTAATGGTTTCAGGTATGTCTTCGGCTTTTTTAATTAAAAAGCTGTGTTTTACAATTGGGCGAGATATTCCCACCATATCACACTCTTGAAATGCATCATTCCCAATCAAGGAGCTTGCTACTTGTCCTGATAAAACAACCAAAGGAATAGAGTCCATATATGCCGTCGCAATCCCTGTAATTGCATTTGTCGCACCAGGACCCGAGGTCACTAAAATCACCCCGACTTCTCCTGTTGAGCGTGCATAACCATCCGCCATATGAACCGCGGCTTGTTCATGGCGAACGAGGATGTGATCAATACCACCTACCGTATGAAGTGCATCATAGATATCTAAAACAGCACCACCTGGATACCCAAATACATGCTTTACACCTTGGTCAATCAAAGACTTGACGACCATTTCTGCTCCCGACAACATCTCCATGAGTTTGCCCCCAGACTATTTTTACAAGTTAACAGAGGTATGACAGTCCTCTACTATGTATTGTCATTTCTGCCGTAGTTATGACTGCTATTAACATATCGTTGTGTCTAAGGTGACGCAAACACCATTTATTAAGCAAACATGACAACTTTGAATATTATCTTTATCTACTCAGATTATTGGTTGAATTAACCAAAAAAAGGAAGAATGGTGGAAAATATCACTATAAAGCGATGAAAAAGAGTACAAAGAGAAGCCGGATATCATGCTATGTGTTATCCGGCTCTATTGAGGAATTATTCGCGGTACATTGATTCAATTTCAGAGTGATAACGCTCTGAAATAATTTTTCTACGCAGCTTTAAGGTTGGTGTGAGCTCCCCTTTTTCCATGGAAAAATTAGCCGGGAGTAACGTAAAACGCTTAACCTGATGGAAATTTTCGATATTTTTCTGTAGCTCTTTTAAGCGATTTTCAAACAGAGCCACAATATTCGAATCTTTTAATAGCTCTAATCGATCACGATATTTTAAATTGATCGAACGCGCATATTCTTCTAATGAATCATAACAAGGTACGATCAGCGCCGAAACGAATTTACGCGCATCCGCGATAACGGCGATATGCTCGATAAACCGGTCTTGGCCTAACACCCCTTCGATCATTTGTGGTGCAATATATTTCCCATTTGAGGTTTTCATTAAATCTTTTAAGCGGTCGGTAATATACAAATTACCTTGAGCATCGATTTCACCTGCATCCCCAGTTTTTAACCAGCCGTCAGGGGTAAATGCATCTTCTGTCTCTTTTTGGCGATGATAATAGCCTTTCATGACCACAGGCCCTTTTACCTGAATCTCATTATTATCGCCAATACGTACCTCAACCGATGACAACGGTGTGCCGATAGAGCCTAATGGGTATTCCCCCTCTTCCCAACATGACACCGTCGCACAAGTTTCTGTCATCCCATAACCATATTTGATGTTCACGCCTACTGCGAGAAAAAAGGCGATAACATCATCATCTAAACGAGCACCGGCGGCAGGCATAAAGCGAATACGTCCACCTAACAGTTGGCGTAGCTTTGTTAACACTAACCTGTCGGCTAAATTAAACAATGACTGATTCAGCGCATTTAGCTGCTTACCTTGTGCCAGCGCTTTAACCCTTTTATTGCCTTGTGCGATTGCCCATTTAAATAACAAACGACGCATAAGTGGTGCTTTAGCAACCTTACTTTGTACAGCGCTATACACTTTTTCATAAAAACGAGGCACCGCACACATCACGGTAGGTTTAACTTGTGTCAATGCATCCCTAACCGCATTAGTATCAGTGAGATAAACATTGCGAGCACCTGTATGCATGACATAGAAGCTCCAAGCGCGCTCAAAAACATGTGATAACGGTAGAAAACTTAATGAAACATCATCGATGTTTAACTTCAAACGCTGGTCATGAAGATAGAGCTGCGCCGCCATATTGTAATAATCCAACATGACCCCTTTAGGCTCCCCTGTCGTACCCGATGTATAGATGATGGTGAAAAGATCACTCAGATGGTGAGCCGCAATACGTTGATTTAGCTCGTCTTGGTATTCAGGCTCTGCTTGCGCGATAAAATTTGATAGGTGAACAGAAACCAGTTCTCCATCGACTAATTCAACATCCTCATTCAGCACCACGATAGTGGTTAATTGAGGACAGCGTGATTTTAGTTGGCATGCAACTTGGTATTGCTCTTGCTCACCAACAAATAGAATACGAATATTTGCATCATTAATAATATAAGCAGCTTGTTCAACACTGCTGGTCGCATATAAAGGTACAGTAACGGCTTTTAACTGTAAGACCGCAAGATCCACCAAAGCCCAATTCATACTGTTATGCGCAAATAACCCAATATTTTCTTGTACTTCAACATTGAGTGCCAAAAGGCGGCGAGCAATGGCAAAAGAGTGCTGTTCAACCTCTTTCCATGTTAGATCACTCTGTTGCCCATTATGCCATTGACTGAAAGCTATCCGAGTCGCTGAATCAGCGGCATTAAACCGGCTGTGCAAGCGATTGACCATATGGTATGGATATAGATTTTCAGTAATCAAAATGTTTTTCCTATAGTACATTTGTTAACTGAAGCCGCTCGGTAAACCCACGAAGCGCTTCACCAGTTAATTATTTCAGCTTACAAGTGTTAGCTGAATGATTTGAGTGTATAGGTGAAAGAGTGTCGTGAAAAGAGATATTATGTAAATATTTTGCAAATGTTAGTCAGGTAACATAACTCATCATAGAGTTTTACCATGATGAGTTAATCATAAACCGTGCAACTGCCGCGATTTCAGCGGATGATTAAGCCAATGCTACATAGGTAATTCAGTGATTAGTTGGCAAAATTGTGACTTCATCCATTGATGCCCTTTATCCCGAGCCGTTGATTCATGCCACGTTAAATAGCAAGGGCGCGTATTTTCTGCCCATGGCAAAGCGGCTGTTCGTAATTGAAGTTTATTTGCTGAGTTTTCAACAAGCCATTTTGGCACAATTGCCACTAAATCAGTTAAAGAAACGATATTTAAAACACTATTTAAATCCGTGCCCTGATAGCTAATTGTATGTGATAACTCTGTATTATGATAATAAGGCTTACTAAAGGACCCCATATTATCCATTGACATCACGGCATGCTTTTCATTAATTAATAATTCTTGCGTAACATTACCGTGAATTCGTGGATGATCATTGGCGACCACGACAACTAACTCATCATTAAATAAAACCTGATGTTGATATTCGCTTTTTTCGAATTGATTATAGCTTACCGAAAAATCTGTCTCTTGGTACTTTAATTTATGCTCAATGTTATTATCTAAGAAACAATGAATACGTACATTAATATTTGGTGATACTTGTTTGAATTTTTCAACGATAACGGCAGCTAAACGAATATCTAATGGAGAACAAATAGAAAGATTAAATACTCGCTCACTTAATTTAGGGTCAAAACCAGCCCCCGGTAACTCATTATGAACGAGTTGTAGAGCTTGCCTAACCGGCCCAAACAACTGTTTAGCGCGGGATGTCGGTTGTATACCGCGTCCATAGCGGACAAAAAGCTCATCATTGAACATTGATTTTAAACGGGATACAGCATTACTCACGGCAGGTTGAGACATGCCTAATACCTGTGCTGCCCTTGTTACGTTTTGCATCTGCATAACCACATCAAAAACGGTGAGTAAGTTGAGATCAACATTTCGCAAATTGATGTCATTATTCTCTTTTTTAGCTGGTGAAGCCGTATCAAAATCAGTCATTATGTACTCCAATAAAGATATTTATCATTTTTAATTAATGAAAATCATCTCCCCTTAAATAAATAAGGTTTTTATAAATTCATTAAATATTATTCTTCAAAAAACTTATCAATGATAAGCTATTTCGCGTTCCCTGCATTTATTAAAACGACGCTTCTATTATATTACCTATCATTTTAGCAACACAATATAGATACGATAATGAAACGAAGGTATTCATCGACATAATAAGTTTTATCAAATCATTTAAAACTATTATTGTTAGCATCAAAATAATAAAACAATTCTAAAAATAAATCATAATAAATATCATCAACAACCACGATACTATCCCATTATCAGATTAATTTTAAATAATTCATTTACTAAATAATTTATTTAATAAAAACTATAATTAAAATTTATTTTTATATCTCATGTTATCGTTTTCGTTTTCCCCTCACAAAGCAGTTCAAAAAGCAACCAAACCATCAGTTTATGCTATGTTTCAGCCCAGCTCTTTCATAAAAAGAATTTTACCCCTAACTTATCGGTAAAATATAGGGAAAAACATCACTAAAAATATAGAAATTAGTCACAATCACCAAGTATTAGTGATGATTCATCATTCTCCAAAATTGACGAAAAAAACTAAAGTTGACAGCCAAGAAAAGATCACGTATCAATAAATACAGATTGATTAAAACCAAATTTAGAGACTGTGAAAATGACAACTTCTATCCGCCTACTAAGCCTACTACTACTCGCATCCAATGTGCGCGGTATGCTTATGGACGGAAGATAGGAAACTCACAGTCCAGAAACATAAAAACCCGCGCTAGCCGCGGGTTTTTTTATGCCTGCCGGCACCGCAAAAATATAACGACAAATTCTGTATAAGAGGAACACAACATGAGCGATCAAGTCATTATATTCGACACCACGTTACGTGATGGCGAGCAGGCATTACAGGCAAGTTTATCCGTTAAAGAAAAATTGCAAATCGCTTTTGCTTTAGAGCGCCTTGGGGTCGATATCATTGAAGCTGGTTTCCCCGTCTCTTCACCGGGAGACTTTGAGTCAGTACAAACTATCGCTCGTGAAATCAAAAACAGCCGTATTTGTGCATTAGCGCGATGCGTACAAAATGATATTGATGTGGCCGCTGAATCATTGAAAGTTGCCGAAGCATTCCGCATCCACATTTTTTTAGCGACATCAAATTTACACGTCGAAAAGAAATTGAATAAAACATTTGATGGAGTGATGGACATGGCTATCGACTCTATCAAACGCGCAAGACGTTATACTGATGATGTTGAGTTTTCTTGTGAAGATGCGGGCCGTACTGATATTGATAACTTATGCCGCATTGTTGAAGCAGCCATTAAAGCTGGCGCGACAACCATCAATATTCCAGATACTGTCGGTTACACAACCCCTTACCAATTCGGTGGGATCATCACCTCTTTATATGAAAAAGTACCAAATATTGATAAAGCCATCATTTCAGTTCACTGCCATGATGACTTAGGTATGTCTGTTGCCAACTCTATCACTGCCGTCCAAGCGGGGGCTCGCCAAGTTGAGGGAACGATTAATGGGTTAGGTGAACGCGCTGGTAATACCGCCTTAGAAGAAGTGATCATGGCGATTAAATTGCGCGAGCAAATGTTAAACGTCCATACCAACATCAATCACAAAGAGATTTATCGTACCAGCCAATTAGTTAGTCAATTATGCAACACCCCTATTCCAGCCAATAAAGCGGTTGTTGGTAGCAATGCCTTTGCTCACTCATCCGGTATTCACCAAGACGGTGTGCTGAAAAACCGTGAAACCTATGAAATCATGACACCGGAATCCATCGGCTTAAAAGCGATTCAATTGAACTTAACTTCCCGCTCTGGCCGTGCTGCGGTTAAACATCGTATGGAAGAAATGGGGTATCAAGAAGGGAAAGATTTCAACTTGGATGAGTTGTATACCGCCTTCTTAAGTTTAGCGGATAAAAAAGGCCAAGTGTTTGATTACGACTTGGAAGCTCTGGCCTTCTTCGCTAGTCAACAAGATGATACCGACCATTTTTCGATGGATTATTTCAGTACTCAGTCAGGCTCTAGCGTTGTCGCCACGGCTACCGTCAAAATGCGTTGCGGTGAAGAGGTTAAATCAGAAGCGGCAACAGGAAATGGCCCTGTCGATGCTATTTACCAAGCGATTAGCAATATCACCAATTACCCTATTAAATTGGTTTCTTATAAATTGTCAGCGAAAGGCCAAGGGGAAAATGCGTTAGGTCAAGTGGATATTGTCGTGGAATGTTTTAACCGCCGTTTCCACGGAATGGGCTTGGCAACGGATATCGTCGAATCGTCAGCCAAAGCAATGGTGCACGTATTGAATAGTATTTGGCGCTCTGAACAAGTTGAAAAAGAAAAACAAAAAATAAATCAAAAAGAATCACAATCCAATACAAAGGAAGCTGTATAACAATGTCTAAAAGCTATCATATTGCCGTATTGCCTGGAGATGGCATTGGCCCTGAAGTTATGGCCCAAGCCCATAAAGTGTTAGATGCGATCCGCCAGCGCTTTGCATTATCTATCACAACAAAAGAGTATGACGTTGGTGGTATTGCAATTGACCGCCATGGCAAACCGCTGCCAGAAGCAACAGTCGCGGGTTGCGAAAGTGCAGATGCCGTTCTGTTTGGCTCTGTTGGTGGCCCTAAATGGGAAAATTTGCCACCCGATAGTCAACCTGAGCGAGGCGCATTACTGCCATTACGCAAACACTTTAAATTATTTAGTAATCTACGTCCGGCTCGTTTGTACCAGGCATTAGAAGCATTTTGCCCATTGAGAGCTGATATTGCAGCACAAGGCTTTGATATTCTCTGTGTGCGTGAGTTGACTGGCGGTATCTATTTTGGTCAACCAAAAGGTCGTAAAGGCGAAGGTCAAGATGAATATGCTTTTGATACTGAGGTTTACCATCGCTATGAAATAGAGCGGATTGCTCGCATTGCATTTGAATCTGCGCGTAAACGTAACCATAAAGTGACGTCAATTGACAAAGCCAACGTATTACAAAGCTCTGTATTATGGCGTGAAGTCGTGAATCAAATCGCGAAAGAATACCCTGATGTGTCTGTTAGTCATATGTATATTGATAATGCGACGATGCAGATGATCAAAGCACCTTCTCAATTTGATGTCGTGCTGTGTTCAAACCTGTTTGGTGACATCATTTCAGATGAGTGCGCAATGATCACAGGTTCAATGGGAATGCTACCGTCAGCCAGTCTTAATGAAGAAGGCTTTGGCTTATATGAACCTGCTGGTGGCTCTGCCCCAGATATTGCAGGTAAAAATATCGCTAACCCAATCGCCCAAATTTTATCAGCCGCTATGTTATTACGATTCAGTTTGAATCAAAGTGATGCCGCTGATGCCATTGAAAGGGCTGTAAATAAAGCGTTAGAAAATGGTCACCGTACCGCTGACTTAGCGGGAGGGGGCAAATCAGTCAGTACCAGTGAAATGGGTGATATTATCGCCCGTTATATCGCCGAAGGGGTGTAACATGGCCAAAACTTTATATCAGAAATTATATGATGCTCACGTTGTGCGCGAAGTGGATAATGAGATCCCGCTTATCTATATCGATCGCCATCTGGTTCATGAAGTCACCTCACCTCAAGCATTTGATGGACTGAGAACGAAAAACCGTCCGTTGCACCAACCAAGCAAAACATTTGCAACGATGGATCATAACGTTTCCACTCAAACGAAAGATATCAACGCCTGCGGTGATATGGCACGCATTCAAATGCAAGAGTTGATGAAAAACTGCCAAGAATTTGGCGTTACTTTATATGACCTCAACCACCCTTATCAGGGGATTGTGCATGTTATGGGGCCTGAGCAAGGCATTACCTTGCCGGGAATGACCATTGTGTGTGGGGATTCACATACAGCAACACACGGTGCATTCGGTGCATTGGCGTTTGGTATCGGAACCTCTGAAGTTGAGCACGTCATGGCGACACAGACCCTGAAACAGGCTCGAGCCAAAACGATGAAAATTGAAGTTGTTGGTAAAGCACCTGTGGGGATCACCGCAAAAGATATCGTCTTGGCGATTATTGGTAAAACTGGTAGCGCGGGTGGCACAGGTTATATTGTTGAGTTTTGTGGTGAAGCCATTGAAAACCTCAGCATGGAAGGCCGTATGACAGTGTGTAATATGGCCATCGAATTAGGGGCGAAAGCCGGGATCATTGCACCAGATGAAACCACCTTTAATTATATGAAAGGTCGCCAATTTGCCCCTAAAGGCCAAGAGTGGGATGACGCCGTTGCTTACTGGAAAACATTAAAAACCGATGAAGGTGCACAATTCGATAAAATTGTCACCTTGCAAGCCAGCGAAATCGCACCGCAGGTCACTTGGGGAACGAACCCCGGTCAAGTGATTGCCATCAACGAACCGATCCCATCTCCGGACTCTTTTAGTGACCCAGTAGAACGCGCATCGGCAGAAAAAGCATTAGCTTATATGGGGTTAGAATCGGGCATTAAATTGTCTGACGTTAAGATTGATAAAGTGTTTATTGGTTCTTGTACTAACTCACGCATTGAGGATTTGCGTGCAGCCGCCGCTATCGCAAAAGGTAAAAAAGTGGCTTCAGGGGTACAGGCGATTGTTGTTCCAGGCTCTGGACCTGTTAAAGCCCAAGCTGAGCAAGAAGGATTAGATAAGATCTTTATTGACGCAGGTTTTGAATGGCGTTTACCTGGATGCTCCATGTGCCTTGCAATGAACAATGACCGCTTAAACCCCGGCGAACGTTGCGCATCGACCAGTAACCGTAACTTTGAAGGTCGCCAAGGCCGTGCTGGACGCACCCACTTAGTTAGCCCAGCAATGGCGGCAGCGGCAGCAATCAACGGGCATTTCGCGGATGTTCGCGATATCCAAATCTAAAGGAGATCATTCATGGAAAAATTTATCACCCATACTGGCATTGTTGCCCCTTTAGATGCAGCGAATGTCGATACTGATGCCATTATTCCAAAACAGTTTTTACAAAAAGTGACTCGCACAGGGTTCGGGCAACATCTGTTTCATGACTGGCGCTTTCTTGATGATGCAGGCCAACAGCCCAACCCTGATTTTGTGTTAAACAAACCCATTTTTAAGGGGGCGACGATTTTACTTGCGCGTGAAAACTTTGGTTGTGGCTCATCGAGAGAGCATGCTCCATGGGCTTTAACAGACTTTGGCATTCAAGTCGTCATCGCGCCGAGTTTTGCTGATATTTTTTATGGTAACTCTTTCAATAACCAGTTGTTACCGATTAAATTGAGCGAAGCAGAAATCGACGAAATGTTTAACTATGTGAAGAGCAATGAAGGCTGCCAATTCACTGTTGATTTAGAAAAGCAAACGGTCAAGGCGGGTGAAAAGACTTATCGATTTGATATTGATGGCTTCCGTCGCCACTGCATGATGAACGGCCTTGATAGCATTGGCTTAACGCTGCAACATGCTGATCAAATCCGTCAATATGAGCAAAATATCCCTTCATTTATGCGTTAAGAGCAAAAACGCTGCCCCAAACGCCTGCCAATCGCAGGCGTTTTTTATTGTAAAATAGTGAATAAATTTACCATAGAGGGTTAATCTCTTTTAAAATTATCCCTATTATTAGGTATAATCATTAAAAAATTGCCATCAAAATAAAGGTAATAAAAAAGCCGATAATGATGCTATCGGCTGGTAAATTACCATTACTCAATAATTCGGGGAGTCAGTCTGTCAACTAACAGACCAAACGAGCTACATACTGGTATCTATTATCAACGGATATTAGGAAATAAAAATTGATACAATCGCCAGCGGAGTTCCTCTTTTATGACCAGTTCTCGTTTACAAACACAATTTGTTCGTCTGTGGCAACATTTTCAGGGGCAAGACAGTGAAACCACATTGCAGCATATTGCAGATACCCTGTTTTGTTCTCGACGCCATGTACGTACCTTGCTCAATAGTATGCAGTCTCATGGATGGCTTAGTTGGCAAGCCGAAGCGGGTAGAGGAAAGCGTTCTACCCTTCTGTTTCATGTTAATGGATTAGAGCTACAGCAAGCCCAAGCAGAGCGTCTATTAAAAGAAGAGAGCATAGAAAAATTGGTTGCCTTAGTCGGCGATAAAGAAACTATTCGCCAAATGG
Source organism: Providencia sp. PROV189 (assembly GCF_028480065.1). NCBI lineage: Bacteria > Pseudomonadati > Pseudomonadota > Gammaproteobacteria > Enterobacterales > Morganellaceae > Providencia > Providencia sp. PROV189. The sequence goes on along the minus strand of NZ_JAMPOG010000005.1, from coordinate 286,249 downwards.
TGCTCTCCGAATTAGAAAGAAGCTATCGGCAAGGTAAAAATTTATTACGTATTATCTACTATCGAGACTTCCCCAATTTATTACCGGGAACACCTATGCGGCGTTCAGAAATTCATTTAATGAGCCAAATATTTAATGGCTTAACCCATATAAATGAGGAAAAAGGGGAAGTTGAAAATGGTATCGCACATCATTGGCAGGCGATAAGTGATACTGAATGGCGCTTTTATTTAAGGCCTAGCATCTACTTTCATCATGGTAGAGAAATGTTAGTCGATGACATCATCAGTTCGCTTATGCGTTTACGACGTTGTTGGCCTCTGTTTTCACACATCCAATCGGTTACCTCTCCTCTCCCTAATGTCATCGATATTCAATTAAGTGAAGTGGATAAACAACTCCCTTTGCTACTTGGTAGCCCCCATGCAGCAATTATTCCTAAAGAGTGGGAGTCCATTGATAATTTTGACAAAATGCCAATTGGTACCGGCCCTTTTTTCGTTGAGAAAAACCTGCCTCAAAAACTCACGATTACCGCATTTGATCGCTATTTTGGTTATCGAGCACTCCTTGATGAAGTGACCATTTGGGTGGTGCCTGAACTATCTGAGCAGATGGTCTGTACCACGTTGAAAATGGACAGCGATAATAAACCTAATGATTCATTAGAAAGCAGAATGGAAGAAGGATGCTACTTTTTATTAATGGATCAACGCTCTGAGCTTTCCAGACGTAGCGATATACGTAAATGGCTGTGTAGTTTTTTAACACCAATCAATTTATTAGCTCACTGTGAATCCTTCTATCAGCGGCATTGGGCGCCTGCTTACGGATTATTGCTACATTGGCATCATAGCCGAATGCTCACACAGTTACCTAAGCCTGCTGATTTAACGGAACTCACCGTCACTTTCTATCATCAACACCATGAATTTTATTCTATTAGCCAAATCATGAAACGTGTGTTGAAAACTCAAGGCGTTGATCTAAAAATCAACATTGTTGATTATCCTGAGTGGTTTAATGGCACTGTCGAGAGCGATATTTGGCTTGCTACCGCTAACTTCTTTAAACCGCTCGAATTTTCTATTTTTGCCACCTTGTATGAAATGCCACTATTGCGCAAATGTTTAGGCTCTACGCTCTCTGAGGCGTTATCAAAATGGCGTCGGCAGGAGCTGCATGTCGAATCTTGGTGTGAAAGCCTCATTGACACACAAATTTTTCACCCTATTTTTCACCATTGGCTAGAGTTGCAAGGCCAAAAAACCATGCGCGGAGCACGCATGAATACCTTTGGTTGGTTTGATTTTAAATCTGCATGGTTTCAACCTACTGAGGATAATACACAGAAATCATAAAAGTTATAAACACTGAGAGTGAATAATAAGGATGTTATTCACTTTTTCTGTGGATATCCATGTGAACAACCCGCTAGTAATCAGGGTATATCCCTTCCCCTGTTTTTTAACAGAAAACAAGAAAACTAATTAACTTCATTAAAAACAATAGGATGAATCAATCACCCTCTCTTTATACACAGTTTATCTTTTCGACTTTATGCTTTAGGAGTTCAAATGCGCAAAGATCAATCAATGTATGATTTATCCACAAGTAATGTGCTTAACTTACCCAATTTATGTGATTAGGTTCAAAAAACCACGTAAGTCAAGCCTGTAAATACACACAGTAATTAAAGTTTTTCACAGTTATCCAATAATTCTGTGGATAACCTAGTGAATGATCCTGTGATTATTATGGGATGAACATGAATAACCTATTTTTCTTTGAGGATTATTTTTTAATAGACTGAATTATTTCCTTATATATCAGCAAATTAAATATCTCTTATAAAAAGTGATATACTATTGCTACTCTGTGAATTTTTTCTGGTTACTATTTAATCGTATTATGCCATTTATACCACCATCCCCTCCTGAAAATGAGTCCGTTTTAATGGCTAGGGCACAAGCTCTCGCTGGCTATACTCTTGGTGAATTAGCGGCATACGCTGGCTTACCTATGCCGCCCGATCTTAAACGTGACAAAGGCTGGGTGGGTATGCTGTTAGAATATTTTTTAGGAGCTACCGCTGGCAGTAAACCCGAACAAGATTTCGCCAATATTGGTGTCGAACTAAAAACCATCCCTATTGACCGAAATGGAATGCCCCTTGAAACCACATTTGTGGCGGTCGCACCGCTCACAGGCAATAGTGGGTTAACATGGAAAAATAGCCATGTGTACCGAAAACTCTCTCGTGTTTTATGGTTTCCAATTGAAGGCGAACGACAAATACCACTCGCTCAACGTCGTATCGCAAGCCCATTATTATGGAGCCCTTCTCCTTTGGAAGAGCAATTGCTGCGCCAAGACTGGGAAGAGTTGATGGATCTGATTGTGTTAGGCAAAGTGGAAAGTATCACCGCTCGACATGGACAAGTCCTACAAATACGCCCTAAAGCGGCAAATAGCAAAGCACTAACAGAGGGAATTGGCGAATTTGGGCAAACAATCATGACGCTGCCGAGGGGTTTCTATCTGAAAAAAGACTTTACCGCCCCATTGCTTGCTCGACATTTTAAAATCGATTAATGGTTTTTCCTCCGTTAAAGTCGACCATTAACCCTGCAATACTCGCCTGCTCACACTGTTGTATCGTAACCGGTGCACCAACGACAAAAGCCGCTTGGATTAACTCCAACATTTTTTTGTTTAGCTCATGCTCAATGGTATTAAATACGGCGATTTGTTGCGTCGTTTTTTTGCCATCAACTAACGTTATTGTATAAAAAACACGTTGCTGATTAATCAGTTGCTCACCGAATGTCATTGCGGCAATTCTTTTTGGTATCCCTTTATAGGCTTCACATTGATTCGAAAAAATATTGATACCTTTTGGGCTCGCAGTCATCGCCATAACAGCGAATATAATAATGACTGCCCTAATAGTTTTCTTATACATGATGTTAATAATATTATGATTTAGCTTTAAGCTAACCTTAAAGCAAACCTTTTAGTACTTCATGCAAAAAGAGAGGTTGTTTTTATCAAATTAGATAATGAAACCCTTTTACCGAATCAGGGTTATTTGATGGCTTGTTTCGCCGCGGCAATTGCCCCTTCTACGGCTTTCTTCGCTTGTGGACTATTTTTCCAACAACTCGAGCCTGTTAAAGCAGCCCCAGCAATTAAAATGTCTTCATATGATGCTTCACTCAGTTGAGTTAATGTCGAAAATCCCATTTGTTCTAACCGACTTATAACTGTTGGGCCAACACCTTTTACCGCCAGTAGGCACTGCTTATCCGCATCTGAAAACCCCATATCAGCTCCTTATTGAGAGAACAAATAATCTTTTTCGTAATTGGCTTTGCATTATACCTGACGATTATTTTATTATTCGTTTTATGGCTAGCATTATTAAGATTCAATCAAATATACCCTTGCCACTTTCACATTGATTGTGACCATCCCGTGCCCCAAAATAAGTTAGGACTCAGCAATGCAGACAAACACATTCACAAACACGCGCCAAGGTTCACTTCAATTGTCTGATGGCCGCAACTTAAGTTGGTATGAATCAGGCCCAAGAACGGGATTCCCTGTTATTTTTTGTACTGGCGCGGGTATGAGTGGAACGTTAGGCTTTGGCCTTGAGCAACTTGATCCACTTAATATCCGACTCATCGTACCTGAACGTGCTGGGCTAGGCGAATCGTCACAAGATCCACAAAAATCGCTTTCACGTTTTGCGGCAGATATTGACGCGTTATTGCAAGCTCAGCAAATTGAGCAATATTCTGTTATTGGCTTTTCTCAAGGTGCTGTATTTGCCATGGCATTAGCTTTCTATGGCACCCCTAACACTTTATCTATTGTTGCTGGACAAGATCAATTTGACTATCCCGCGACAAGTGCTTTATTAAAAGCCGATATTATCAATATGCAAGAGCAAGCCAGAAATACACCTGATGCGCTATCTGATTGGTTACAGAAAAACGTGAGTGCACCTTGGTTACTGGCTTTTATACTCAATAGCAGCGCGACGGTTGATCAAAATGTTTACAATCAGCCCTCATTTTTGCAAGCCTATACTGACTGTATGAACCGAGCCTTTCTTCAAGGCAATTTAGGCTATGTACAAGACTTATTGATCTCATTACAGCCTTGGCCTTTCCAGCCTGAAGAGATCCATTGCCCTGTTTCACTGTGGTATGGTGAGAAAGATGAAAGCACTGTTCATTCACCAGACTTTGGTAAAACCCTCGCAACGCGTTTCCCTAATTGCCAACATTTCGTGTTAGAAGATGATGGTGGTTCACTACTCTGGACACAAGCGGAGCGCATCTTAACCCATTTAGCTCCACAATAAAGGCGCCTTAAAAATATGTGGCTGAAATATCTAATTATCATAACTCAATTTCAGCCACTACAGGATAATGATCGGAATAATCAAAAAAGACTTTATTATTATAGTTATAACCAATTTTGCTTTTGATCACCCGTGTTTGCTGTTTAATTGAACGCATATTTTTGGCAAAAATATAATCCAAATGCCAACTTTGCCTAGTATCGGGATAAGCTTCTCTAATCACGTTATTGGTTGAAAAATCCCATGACGGTCGTGGATTAAAATGGTGAGGCTCCCCCCAACCAATAATATCTAATGCTTGCTCGTACTCTTCCGAACCATAATTAATATTTAAATCTCCCCCTAAGATTGTTATTTGACGATCTTCAGTGATTGAAGTTTCAGCCCAATTAATTAACTGAGTAAGTTGGGCTTTGCGATGGGATGAAGGTGAGGTCATTAGGCAGAAGTTGTCATCCGATTGCAGATGAGTTCCTATGACTTGAAGCATTTTACCTTCTATTTCAATAACGGCTCTCACCCCACCTTTAGCACTGAAACGGTCAGCACCGCATCCTGCATCATCAAACAGTTGATATTCACGATAAACTATAGGATAACGGGAAACTATCGCGATCCCTGAATTGACCTGCTGAACCATATCCCATTCACCTTTTTTAGCATTCCAACAATGGTTTGAATCACAATAAGAGAGAACAGATTCATTATATTGTGCGGCAACCGGTGTGTGGTAAAAAAAGCCTAAACTCCTCATACCCGAAAAAAGCTTTTGTGCTGAATGAGTATTAAATACCTCTTGTAAAATAACGATATCAACATCATAGAATATATTATCTTTTATCATCGCATTAATGCGAGCATCTTGAGTGGATGCGCCAATACTAAAAAAAGGAATATGCAATAAATAGGTATTAAATGTCATCACTTTAATTTTATGTGGCATAGTTTTTCCTTATTCGTTTTCCATTAATAAATGTATAAATTTCTTTATCCTATCAATACTGTTTTATTGAAAACATTGAATTCACAATGACGACAAGGAGTATGCTAAACGAGACTAACATGCCTGAACATATTATTAATTAATGCATTACCTAAAGATTTTTGATGGATGATAACAATAAATAAAATAGTTTTATCTACTGTTAATAAAGGTAGGAGAAATATAGTTTCTAATATAATAGCGAATTAATATTTAAATTGTGCCTTGGGCCTATTTTAACTAGCCAAGGCACAATGTTAATTTACAGAAAATGCTCTGCTTAATAAGTGGTTTGATTAACGGTAAACAATACCACCGTCAGTCAAGATCGACTGCCCTGTAATATAGTCTGAATCATCACTTGCTAAAAATGCGACTAAACCAGCAACATCATCTGGAGTTTGAGCACGTCCTAATGCAATGCCTTCAACATATTTTTTATAGGTTTCACCTTTTGGTGCACCTGTAATTTCAGCAAAACGCTCATCAATTTCAACCCACATGTCCGTACCTACAATACCAGGGCAATATGCGTTAACGGTAATGCCAGAACTTGCATACTCTTTAGCTGCGGCTTGGGTCAATGCACGTACAGCGAATTTTGTAGCGGAATAAACACCTAGCATTGCAAAGCCATCATGCCCTGCAATGGAAGAAGCGTTAATAATTTTCCCTTTTTGTTTACGCTGCTGGAATTTTTCACTCGCCGCTTGAATTCCCCACATCACACCATCGACGTTAATCTTGAAAATCAGATCCATATCTTCTTGGCGTACATCAGCAATAGGCTTAACTTGTGCAATCCCTGCGTTATTGATCATTACATCAAAACCACCGAGTTCAGCTTCTGCATGTGCAACTGCGGCAAAAACTTCCTCACGCTTACTGACATCAGCAGCAAATGTTGTCGCTTTACGGCCTAATGCTTCAATTTCTTTAGCCACATCCGCTAATTTTTCTTTTTTCAGGTCGACAAGTGCAATATTGGCACCTTCTTTCGCTAAACGTAATGCGATACCACGACCAATACCTTGTACTGCGCCAGTAACTAAAATGACTTTATTATTCAGTGCCATAAGCTTTCTCCCAATAAGGATAGTTAAATGAATGACTCTAACTGATTAATACGTTAGCAAGATTAACAATAAGTTACAAAATCATGATATTAGACTACAACTATGTTCTATAGAGATAAATATGACTGTAATTGAGTGATAATCACTCGCATTTATGAAAGAAATAACTTTTAAAAGGGAAATAGGTAACAAATCGAAGTGGAACTACTCACAAAGAGGTATAGCAAAAAGTGCTATTTCCTCATATTTGTTTAAATAACAATCTATTTTATTGAGAATAAATTAGGCTGCCTAGAAGGCAGCCTAAAAATCAGACAAACTATAGGTTATTTTTTAGATGCTTGTAAGTACAACATATCTAAAGCAATGGTTGCTGCGGCCAATGCAGTGATATCAGATTGATCATAAGCTGGTGCGACTTCAACTAAATCCATACCAACGATATTTAACGGTTGTAAACCACGCAACAGTTTTAATGCACGATCTGAGGTTAATCCACCAATGACAGGTGTTCCGGTTCCCGGCGCAAAAGCAGGATCTAAACAATCAATATCGAAAGTGAGATAAACAGGCATATCACCCACAATAGATTTAATTTGTTCGATCATCTCATCAACACCGCGATCATTAACTTGTGCGGCATCAATGACTGTAAACCCGTTATCACTTTCATGCTCTGTACGAATACCAATTTGTACAGAACGAGTCGGATCAATTAGCCCTTCTTTTGGTGCATGGTAGAACATAGTGCCATGGTCATACTGGCTACCATTACCATAAGTGTCTGTGTGTGCATCAAAATGGACTAACGCCATTTTACCAAAATGCTTTGCATGGGCGCGCAACAGAGGCAAAGTCACAAAATGGTCACCGCCAAATGTTAAGCAGCGCTTGCCCGCCTCCAGCAATTTTTCTGTATGTGCTTGTAGCTTATCGCACATGTCTTGTGCATCACCAAAAGCAAACACCACATCGCCACAATCCACAACATTTAAGCGCTCTGTTAGTTTAAAATTCCATGGCCAACGATGGCTTTCCCACGCTAAGTTGGTAGATACCTGACGAATAGCAGCAGGTCCATGACGGCTGCCCGCACGACCAGAAGTTGCCATATCAAACGGCACCCCCGTTATCACCCACTCAGCATCTGAGTTATAAGGTTGAAAGTTTAATGGGAAACGTAAAAAGCCAAATGCGTTAGAAACCAGTGAATTATCGACCTGATTACCTAATGTGCTATTAATCATCACTCTTCCTCTATCAGTATTTGTAATCTGCAAATACTTTTATTATTTAGACTCATAGGTGGCTCTACATCACCTGTGATTAGCTACCGTTTATTTATCGCCAATTATTCGTCTTCTAAATAAGTATAGCCATAAAGCCCATTCTCAAACTCATCAACGAAATCTTTTTGCAACTGCTCGCTCAACCCAGTGCCTTTAACTTGCTCTGTAAAGCTTTCAAGCAATACTTCTGGTACTAGCTTCACATATTGCAGCATATCAGCGACCGAATCGCCTTCTTCACTTTGCAGATAACGCACGTTGCCTTGGCTATCAACCCAAACATCGATTGCTGCTGTATCGCCAAATAGATTATGCATGTTACCTAGAATTTCCTGATAGGCCCCTATCATAAAGAAGCCGATCATGGGTGGGTTTTCAGGGTCGTATGCAGGCATTGGCATAGTTGTTTCAACACCGTCACCATCGACATAATGGTCAATAATACCATCCGAATCACAAGTGATATCCAATAATACCGCGCGACGGTCAAGAGGCTTATCAAGGCCTTCTATCGGTAAAACGGGGAACACCTGATCAATCCCCCAAGCATCTGGCAACGATTGGAATAACGAGAAATTCACATAGAACTTATCGGCCATCCGCTCTTGCAGCTCATCAATAATTGGACGATGAGCACGGTTACTGGGATCTAAGTCTTGTTGAATACGACGACAAATATTCAAATAAAGCTCCTCGGCCCACGCTCGCTGAGTCAGGTCGAGTACACCATGAGCATACTGCGTATGCGCTTCTTGTAAATCAAACTGACTATCATGGAGCCATTCACGTAACGAACGGCTATTACCTTGGTGCTGCATTGATTCCCAGGTTTCCCACAATGAAATCAATGAACGCGGTGCATCCTCATCGGGAGGAGATGTTTTGGTAAATTCATTTCGCTCCACCCCGATCACATTAGAAACTAAGACCGTATGGTGTGCGGTCAATGCACGCCCTGATTCGGTGATCACCGTCGGATGTGGTAAATCAAACTCCTCACACGCATCACCAATCGCCCAAATCACATTATTCGCATATTCATTTAAACCATAGTTTACTGAACAATCTGATTGGGAGCGCGTTCCTTCGTAATCCACACCTAAGCCGCCACCCACATCAAAACATTGAATTTTTACGCCTAAACGGTGCAACTCAACATAAAAACGTGCAGATTCACGGACACCTGTCGCGATATCACGAATATTCGCCATTTGTGAACCAAGATGGAAATGCAGCAACTGTAAACTTTCTAGGCGACCTGCCTGACGTAAAATTTCAACAAGTTGTAAAACCTGTGTTGCCGCTAAACCAAATTTTGATTTCTCGCCACCACTTGCCTGCCATTTGCCTGACCCCTGCGACGCCAAACGAGCACGAACGCCTAAACGAGGTGTCACATTCAAGCTTTCCGCTTCTTTAAGAACAACCTCAATTTCAGACATTTTTTCGATAACAAGGTAAACCTTGTGACCTAATTTTTCCCCGATAAGCGCTAATCGAATATATTCACGATCTTTATAACCATTACAAACAATAACGGTACGAGTACGGCCGGCATTTGCTAGCACAGCCATCAATTCAGCCTTCGACCCTGCCTCTAGTCCAAGCGGTTCACCTGAATTGACTAATGATTCGATGACTCGACGCTGCTGGTTGACCTTAATCGGATAGACCAGAAAATAGTCGCCTGTATAGCCGTACGATTCACGAGCACGCCTAAATGCCGCATTAATTGAGCGCAAACGGTGCTGTAAGATTTGTGGGAAACAGAATAATGCGGGTAAACGCAAGTGCTCCTGCTCCTCTTTAACTTGATTAACAAGTTCGGCTAGATCAATAGACGTGTCTGGGTTATCAGGATTTGGGCAAACACAGACATTTCCGCGCTCATTCACCTGATAGTAACCACCGCCCCAATACGCGATGTTGTACGTCTGGCGCATTTTGCGAGCGATATTATCATTCATAACAAACTCCTTTATGGAGGGGTGAGTGACGCTTTCTCCGGCCAGACAGCGACCCGTCCTAAGACGTGGCTCTGCAAGGCAGTTATGTCGGGGAAACAGCTATTACTCGGATTAATTAAAGTGCTTAGAACATCTAAACGGTGACAAATACAACCATTTGGCTGACAGTTACTGACTGATAGCCAAGGGTGTACTAGGAAGATGATAGTAACTTCGAGAAGAAGTAAATAAAGACAGGAAAGTAAACGCCAAAAACACGCGGCGATCCGCATTTAGCTGCTGATTACTGTTATTCAGTAGATTATGGATCATTACCCATTAACCCCCAATATAACTGTTTAATCTTTATCAATAGCGAGAAAGATAAACACTCCTGATAGATAGCAGGCACATTGTACGCCTACTGGTATATAACGGAACATTTTTAACTAACCGTCACGGTCGCTGTTTATACATTGATTAGGCAGAAATTGCAAAACGTTATTGGCTTAATAGAAATAAAATTTGTAAGGCTCGTCTTTTTACTTATTGTTTTTCTGTCAAACGTAAAAACAGGTAGCACTTTTTTTGTTAAAACATTAAAATAGACGTCTAGATGTTAAAACATCCAATTACAATCAGCGAATTCTTAAGGTATTAATCTCATGGCTACACATCTCTTTACTTCTGAGTCTGTATCGGAAGGGCATCCTGATAAAATTGCCGATCAAATCTCTGATGCGGTTCTTGATGCGATTCTTGAGCAAGATCCAAAAGCTCGCGTTGCTTGCGAGACCTATGTCAAGACAGGTATGGTGATGGTCGGGGGAGAAATCACCACCAGTGCTTGGGTTGATATTGAAGAGATCACACGTAAAACCGTTCGCGAAATTGGTTATACCAGCTCTGACATGGGTTTTGATGCAAACTCGTGTGCGGTTTTAAGTGCGATTGGTAAACAATCACCTGATATCAACCAAGGTGTTGACCGCGCAGACCCATTAGAACAAGGGGCTGGCGACCAAGGTATTATGTTCGGTTATGCGACAAACGAAACTGACGTTCTGATGCCTGCACCAATTACTTATGCTCACCGTCTGGTACAGCGCCAAGCAGAAGTTCGTAAAAATGGCACTCTGCCATGGTTACGTCCAGATGCCAAAAGCCAAGTCACTTTCCAATATGACAACAACGAAATTGTTGGCATTGATGCGGTTGTTTTATCCACACAGCACGCAGAAGATATTAAACAGCAAGATTTACATGAAGCTGTAATGGAAGAAATTATTAAACCTGTTCTTCCAGCAGAGTGGTTAGTGCCAACAACAAAATATTTTATCAACCCAACAGGTCGCTTTGTTATCGGTGGACCAATGGGCGACTGTGGTTTAACTGGTCGTAAAATCATCGTTGATACCTATGGCGGCATGGCTCGTCACGGTGGCGGTGCATTCTCCGGTAAAGATCCTTCTAAAGTAGACCGCTCAGCGGCTTATGCTGCTCGCTATGTTGCCAAAAACATTGTTGCAGCCGGCTTAGCTGATCGCTGTGAAATCCAAGTCTCCTATGCAATTGGTGTTGCAGAGCCAACTTCAATCATGGTTGAAACATTTGGTACAGGTAAAGTCCCAGAAGCGCAACTGGTTCTGTTAGTGCGTGAATTCTTTGATTTACGCCCATACGGCTTGATTCAAATGCTGGATTTACTACATCCAATTTACCAACAAACGGCTTCTTACGGGCATTTCGGTCGTTCTCAATTTCCTTGGGAAAAAACAGACAAAGCCGCTATTTTACGTGAAGCTGCTGGCCTAAAATAATTAGCCAAACCAATAAGCCCCACACTGTGGGGTTTATTTCTTTATTCATCCTCTATCTTATTTCCTCGCTTAAATTCATTTTTAGAACTCCTTGAGCAAAAGTACAATTCTCCTAAACTAATTGGGCTAAAGAATATAATCATCACGTTTGGGCCTTATCATACCTATAGAATAAGTATTGCCATGTAATAATTTTTATATTAGCAATGATTCGCACTTAGAAACGCATATCTCATATTTATTTCATAGTGGAAAGAGATAAGTGGTTATAAAGACCAGTTAAAGGCGGTAGTGTCTATAGAGAAAACGTTTATTTACTATGGAATAATAAACGTAATGAAATCGTAGAAGAAGCCAACCCTAGATATATTAGGTATTTTTATAACTAGGGTAGCTCAGCGTCATCCAAGCCTACAATATGCAAGATATTATGTATGCTTTCTATTATACCGTAGATAAATTTTCAATAAAACTTGATGTATCAATCTTCTTTATTAATCGCTCTTTCCACCAAGAGAAATTACCACCTTGACTTGATGGATGCCAAGCTAGCCAAATAAATTGATCATCTTTAGGGATCTCTACCGGAACAATGACTAATTCTTGGTTCTTTAACTCTTTTTTAATATGTGAAGGACAAATAAACCCATACCCTATTCCTCGCTTAATTAAGACTAATTTACTTTCTAAATCGCAAACCAATATTTGCCTTCCTAATATGACTTCTTTTTCTCTATTAATTGATAGCTCATGGCTACTATCTGCAATTTCAACGTGGATATCGTTTATTAACTGATTTCTCGTTATTATCGTTTTTTGTGAAGCGAATGGATGTGATGGGGAAACACAAAGGGCAAAACTAAGTTTTCCTAGTAGCTGGGTTCTTACCTTTATGTTTTCAGGGATCCCCCCAAGAGCAATAATAAAATCTGCTCTATTTTCTTTTAATGCATCCCAAGCCCCTGTCATTGCTTCTCTTAGGATTGAAATATGAACATCACCATTTGCCTTAATATAATCACGAATATCTTGAACAAAGATATCTAGCGGTAGAAATTTTTCAACCACAATACGAATTTGGTTATCAAATGTTGGAATATTTCTCACTCTATTTTCGAGATCTTGCACTGCATTTAAGATCCATGCCCCCTCCTGTAATAAAAATTCCCCCTCCTTAGTTAAACGAATTACAGGTCCATTACGGTGAAAAAGCTTAACTTTCAATCGACTTTCTATATTTAATACTTGATAGGAAATCGCAGACGGTGTTTTATGCAATACATCTGCCGCTGTTGAAAAAGAACCTGTTTTTTTGATAGTGCTTATTATATTAATTGCATCCACGGATAATCTAGTCATATAAGCTCCTAATTAATTTAAATAGCTAATACAATGATTTCAGCGCATTAATATTTAGTCGACTTCATATATAGAACTATCATAATGTTGTTCATAAACAATCAAGAAACATCCTAATCTACTAACTTAATAGTCATTAATTTTCTTAGTAGATATATAATTAATAAATAGAATTAAAATAAAAGTCATTGGTAATATAAAATAATAGATCTTATAGAAGTATATCTTTATGAAAAACAGCGCTCACTTAACGCTGGATAATTATAGAGGGAAATAGACTCCCTCTATAATAAATATTAATATCAATTTATTTAGCAAGACTATTACCTAAACTCGAATTCATGCTATTTAAAATATCACCATTATCCGCATCAATTTCCCATGCAAATAATCCTCCAAGTTTGTTCTCTAACACATACTTCCCTTTTGCTTGCACTGAACGTTGATCGTCAAAGGTAATCAGATCCCCTGTTGATGCTTTAAATACATAGGGCGCTTCTGCGACTTCATCATAGCTATATACCCATTGTCCGCTCATATACTGATTTTTGATTTGGCGATAATCAACAACTCCATTTTCCCATGTCCCTGCAACTGGGCCTGTCGCTTTCCCTGTAAATGGATTACCGTTGGTATAGCCATTCACCCCCGTCCATCCACGCCCATACATCGCTGCACCTACCACGATTTTCGCGGGATCAACCCCTTGATTCAATAAAGCATTTACCCCATTAACCGTTGTATATTCCGTATCTGGACGCCAACTGGAGGCATTAAGTGCGGTTTGGTAGCCAAGTGTATTTAAATCAAATGCACCATAAAAGTCGTAGCTCATCATAAAAAAGTGATCAACCGATTTTTGTACCTGCCCAAAATCGACTTTATCTATTTTGGCTTTCGCGGCACTAATAGCTGATGTTAATTGATATTCGCGCCCGGTTTCTTTCTCTAATTCATCCAACATCGCGCGAAGCTCTTGCATCAACAATAAATAAGTTTCACCATCTTTATCTGACGCTAATGTGGTGCTGGCTCCATTTGCACCAGGATATTCCCAATCGATATCAACACCATCGAAGAATTTCCATGTCAACAAAAACTCTTTGACAGACGTTACAAATTTGTCTCGTTTGGTTTTATCCTTCATTGCATAAAATGGATCTGATAATGTCCATCCACCAACAGAAGGTAATATTTTCAAATGGGGATAGGCTTGCTTTATTGCCATTAACTGCCCAAAGTTACCTTTATATGACAATGAAGTTCCTGTTTGAGAGACATTAATTGCAGCCCAAGGATCATGAATAGTCACTTTATAGTCATCCCTACCTGTACATGACTTCTGCAATGACTCAAAACTACCTTCAATTTGCTTTAAGCTATCATTAATTCCATTTCCGCCGCATATAGGAATAAAAGCATACAAAATATGAGTAAGATTTTGTGCCGGTATTTTATCGGCAGAAAATTTCCGTCCATATATTCCCCATTCAACAAAATATGCAGCAACGACTTTTCCTGAGTCTTGCTTGTAAGCTTGGTTATTTTCTAAAAGTTGCGTTTGCAACGGAGCAAAATGACTTCCATCTGTATCTTGGACTGTAATTTCAACCACATCACTAAAATTACATTCGTCGCCATTGCATAGTGCAACCTTCAATTTATACTTCCCGCCTTTAGATATTGAAAGGCTTGCTTGACCTGAAGAGCTGGTTGAAGGACCACTCCATACCTCTTGGTCATTCAAATACACTTTTGCCGTAGTTCCATAATCTCCATACCATAAATCCCAGGAGACATTAAAAGTAGCCGCCTCTTTTCTCGTCACTAATAATTCATATTTATCCTCATTAGGGTTAATTTCAACAATGCTATAGGTGTTATCCATCCATTGAATTGTGGGCTTTCCGGGCAACGCTGCATATGCAAACTGAGTAGCACAATGACCGATAAGTGCTGCTAGCATTAACTTATTTAGTCTAAACATGTTTTACCCCTTAATGTGTTAAGGAATACGGGATATTTTATTGAGTTCAACAATTAATCGTTCGATATTAATCGCTGATATTGACATCACTAACTTGGTAGAATGCATTTGACGTATCATAAACATCCCACACCGCAAGGATGACATGATAGCCAGAGCGATCTTTCGGCACATCACACTCGATTTCTGTGACGACTGGTGGTCTAACGCCATTTTCATATTTGACACAGAAAGGCGTTAAATCAAAAGAATCGCGTGTGAGTGGCTGTGATGGGTCCCAATCAGGCTTAGTGATAAAATACCGCCAGCTATCGGTAGAATGCACAACGGTTAAATACCAAGCAAAGGTATTTTTCCCTGTTTTAAGCTCACTTTTTACCCACCGGGTCGGCGACTGTTCATCCATTTCAGAGTGAGCTGCTATCGCAGCACTGGCAATGACTCCATCAGCCGGACCAGCCTCAGGGAATCCTTTTGGTGCTTCAAAACTATGTGGGTCATAAGGTACTTGATTGCCACAGCCCGTATTTTTTAATTCAGTGGTATTACGCACCGAACATAAATAAGCACGACTTGGTGGCTCTGTTGTATAACCATGTGCTAGGGCAAACTGAGAAACGCCTAGTAATAGCGATCCTAAACAGCTTAAGGATATAAGATGCTTAAATTGATTTTTCATAATGCACCTCTTTATTCACTTTATAATAAATGTTTTTTAAACAGTGCGATTAATAGCCATCACACGGTTCATTTATATTATTATCAGTTTAAAAGCGTTTTTTATGAATAAATCAACGAGCTAAATTAAATATTTATCATGATAAGTATTTTTTTAAATATGAATAGATATATTTTTATATGAAAATAGAAAAGCAGAAATGTTATTTAATAGATATCACTAATCTTTAATAAAAAATTCAGCCCCTTTAAATTTGGGGCTGACGCTATTATTTTTTGAATAATTGAAAAACAGACATGCCCGCAATCATGGCTAATGTAAAAATGATCCCTTGTGTTAACCCCATCCCCGTTAATAGCAATGCAGGCCCAGGACAAATACCGGCTAATCCCCAGCCAAGTCCAAATAACACACTCCCTATCACTAGAGGCTTATCAATTTTTTGATTCGTCGGGATCTGCATAGGGCATTTTAATACACTAGCTTGACGTTTTTTGGCGAAGGAAAATGCAATTGCACTGATCACCATCGCCACTGCCATAGTGACTAATAAAGAAGGATCCCAATTACCCGTAATATTTAAGAAGCTAAGAATTTTAGCCGGATTTCCCATCCCCGCTAATAATAGCCCCAAGCCAAATAATAAACCTGAGATTAATGCGATAATAACTGGCATAACTTTATCCTCTTAATCCCAATAAATTTATAACCGCTACCGTCGCAAATGCCACTAACATAAAAGTGATAACCGCAACTATCGAACGCCGAGAAAACCTCGCCATACCACAAATTCCGTGACCACTTGTACAGCCACTCCCTAATCGCGTACCAAAGCCGACGAATAAACCGGCGAGGATAAGGATAGGGGTGTTCGTCGTGATCGACACTTCCGGTGAAAAGAAAAAGAGCGTAAATAAAGCAGGAGCCGCCATAATCCCGAGCACAAATGCCACCTTCCAAGCGGTATCCCCTGCAATCGGTTTTAAAACGCCACTTAAAATACCGCTGATACCAGCAATTCTGCCATTAAAAAGAAGTAATAGGGAAACTGCCGCGCCAATTAATAAGCCCCCCATCGCAGCTGACCAAGGGGTAAAATTAGCCCAATCAATAGACATCATTATTTCTCCTGAACCGGACAATAAAGTTGGTAAAGTGTATTCAGTAACGTGAAGAGCTTTTCATCGGCAATCGCATAATAAATTCGTTTACCTTCACGACGTGTCGTCACGAGCCCTTCATGACGCAATACCGTTAGTTGTTGAGAAAGGGTTGGTTGCTGTATGCCCAGCGACGTTTCAAGATCGCTCACACACGCCTCACCTTGCGTTAACTGGCATAACAGAAGTAATCGATCCGGATTACCTAATGTTTTCAGCAATGATGACGTTTGTGTTGCAGCCTGCTTCATCGCCAAAAGCAATTGGTTTGTAGAGTCCTCGCTCATAAATCCTCCCAATAAATACATTATCATAAAATATAATATATATTTTTATATAATGATAGCCAATAATGCTTGTTTCCTCATATCGGCTTATATTATGCTTAGTTATATGAAAACCGTTCGAATCCCCATTTATCTTCAACAAAAAGCCATGCGCATGCTGAGGGCAAAACTGAATTTAGCCCAACAAAAGCTGGAACAAATCTTTCCAGAACCAACACTTAACTATAAGCAGCGAGGAACAACAGCAGGGAGTGCCTACTTAAAAGAGTGGGAAATTCGTTTAAATGCTGTCTTACTGATTGAAAATGGTGATAGCTTCATTAATGAGGTGATCCCTCATGAGTTGGCTCATCTATTAGTGTATCAAGTCTTTGGCCGTAAAGGTATTGCTCCCCATGGCAAAGAGTGGAAGTGGATGATGGAACACGTTTTAGACGTTCCCGCAAAACGTACACATCGCTTTGAAGTCACGTCCGTCAAAAGTCGCACTTTTACCTACCATTGTGCGTGTTCCACAACACACGAATTAACCATTAGAAGACATAATAAAATTGTCAGAGGGGAGAATCAGTATTTGTGCCGAAAATGTGGGGAGGTTTTAAAACAGAATGAGTGGGTGAATGCGGCAGATGTTGAATAACACTGCCGCATCAAGTCGATGGTGTGTCTTTAGGCGAACTCCGTCATTACCAATTTGGCAATTTCGAAGTAAATAATTAGACCCGTTCCATCAATGAAGGTTGCAATAAACGGCGCAGATACTACTGCGGGGTCAACTTTTAATTTCTTCAATACCATTGGGATAATCGAAGAAACAATTGCACTCCACATGGTGATAGCAACAATAGTTAGACTTACTACAATCGTCACTTCAGCGCCCACACCCAGTATCCATGCCCTAATCAAAGCAGCTGCACCAATAGTCACGGCCACTAAGAAAGAGGTTGATACTTCTTTTTTCAATACCGCGCCCAAATTACGTAGGCTCACTTCCCCTAGCGCCATCGCCCTGACAAGGGTTGAAGTGATTTGCGTTCCACTATTCCCGCCCGTTCCAATCAATAATGGAATAAAGAAGGCCAGAGAAATCGCAGCTTCTAATTGCTCTTCAAAGGCTTTTAATACTGTACCGGTATAAGCTTCCGCAACAAATAGCATTAATAGCCATACGACACGTTTACGCCATAACGTAATAGGACTGGTTGCTAAATAAGGCTCTTCAAGTGGTGTAGTCGCCCCTTGAAGTTGTGCGTCTAACGTATTCTCATCTTCAATTAATTCAGCAATATCTTGAGGACGTAATACCCCCATCAATTTGCCAAATTGAACAACGGGTATCATATCCAAACCACTATGGTTGATCAGATCATAAACATCATGACGTGATTGATCAGGCGCCACTGAAAAGTAGTTGTGTCTCATAATATCGGATACAAGCAACCCTTCATCCGCCGCTAATAGCGATTTGACTGAAAGAATACCATTTAAATAATTTTCCTGATCAACAACAAATAAATACGTTGGGATCTGCTCACCGTCTAAGTGTTCGATCAAATTCTTTTTCACGCAAGCAACAGAATCCGCAATAGAAACAGGCAAATAAGATTGGCTCATATATGCGCTGACAGTTGCGTCATCAATTTTTGGTTGCTGAGTGTTGTTGTTATTCAGGCGTGCGCCTTTCATTGCGGACTGAGCAATTGCTACAGATCCCGCTTTGTTCTGGGTAGTGAAAGTCATTTTTTTAGTCCCTAGTTACTGTTGTTTACTCAAACAGTACTCACATAGGGGCGAAACCAGATGAGAGAATGCGGTGGCTATCTCTACGTCTCGGTTTTAGCACTATACAACGTATCCAACTTACATTGGAAGTTACATGGGGATATACCTTCGTTCGATATATCCTGTCCTGATCTTGGGCGTCTCTCGACGTCGTCAGATCAGTAACCTGTGTTTGTATAGGAGCCTCGCCTAACGAGATACTGCACTTTTGATGCGACGCGAATTATAACCATAAGATTATTAATTACCACCCCGAAAATAGCGTTAATAACACATGTTGATTATCTTGTTTAGGTTTTGTTTAAGTTGATGTATGACAACAATTCGTCGCGTTACTAAATGTAACCAAGCATGTATTAATATTTTATTCACTGTTCAAAATACGCTGCTTTTGACTTATTTTTTACACGTGAATAAAAAACGTAGTTACCCGATTAATAAATTTATAACGCAATGACAAAAAAGGAAAATTACTTGATTTTATCTAATTTATTTTATCTTTCATCCTAAGGTAAAAGAATAATATTGAATATATTAATTTGCATTATTATAATTTTTTGAATAATCTATACTATATAAAACAAACCCGCCAAACAGGTAAATTATTTTATTTCTGTCACATCTTATTTAATTTTAATCAACCATCATAAAAAACGTCTTAATAAGAGAATGCACTTAATGCATTATTTAATTCGAAAAAAGTCTCAGCTTATTAGTATTTCAAAATAAAAATACATAATCACATATTAATTTAGTGGTTAATATATTTATTTTTATTTTAAAATACCGCAAGGTTAATTAAAGAGTGAAGTTTTAATTATGGACAGAACCATTGTCGGTATGCTGACAAATCTAACATTTCGAGTGAATGATGAGATAAAAATCGCCGCTATATCAGCGTTAGGAGATTATAAAGCAACTATTGAACACCAAGAAGCTATTGTTCGTATTATCAATCTTTGCCAAGATCCAAATAAAGAGATTGCAGTATCAGCTATCAACACATTAAGTAAATTATCCGTTTATTTTATACCTGAAGGATATACACTTAAATAAACTCGTTTAATGTGTTATATCGATATTCAGTTACCTTTTATTATATAATAACTTACAACCAATTACGTATTTTTGTTTAATAAATAATACATAGGTCACTGTCTCATTACTTAGCCACTATAATGAGACAGTTCATTGATGAGGTCACTTACGCTATTTCTGTATCACCTTGTAATTGGCAGCTACAAGCCAAGACATAACCGGCCGCAATCTCTTCTTCTGTCAATGTCATGGTAC
Source organism: Providencia sp. PROV189 (assembly GCF_028480065.1). NCBI lineage: Bacteria > Pseudomonadati > Pseudomonadota > Gammaproteobacteria > Enterobacterales > Morganellaceae > Providencia > Providencia sp. PROV189. Next base: position 266,214 of record NZ_JAMPOG010000005.1, on the reverse strand, counting down.
TGCTCGTCGTATAATTGCCTGAGAGTACTTTTGTTTTACAGCTACCACAAACACCAGCACGGCAAGCCGCAATGACTGGCTGTTTATTTTGTTCTAAAGCCGACAGCAACGACGTTCCGACAGGAACTTTAAAATCGACCAAACGGTGGCGTATTTTTAATGTCACTACGTCTTCACTTTCAACCGGCTCCGGCTCTAGCGAAAAACGTTCCATAAAGAAATGATCAGCAGGTACACCTAGGCTTTTAGCGAATTGCTGAGCATTCTTCATATAAGGTGTAGGCCCACAAGTCATGACCACTCTAGCGCTAATATCCGGCACCAAGGCAGAAAGTTTCTCAAGGGTTAATCGCCCTTCTGCGACGCCACCATTATCTGGCGTTTCCGCCATAATGCACAGTTGTAATCGAGATGGATATCGCTCAATCAACCGATCCCATTCATCCGCAAAAATGACTTGTTGGCTATCACGCACGTTAAACAAAACTTTGACATCCGCCTGAGGCCGATTAGCCATCAACCAACGCACCATCGACATAATTGGCGTCACACCACAGCCAGCGGCTAACATCAGATATTGGTTACTATTGAGCTCTGCACAGGTAAACTCCCCCTGAGCGTCAGAAAGCCAGAGATAATCACCGGGTTTTACTGCCCCCGTTAACCAGCATGATCCTGTGCCTTGTTCTAAGCGTCTTACCGTAATCGTGATAAAACGGCTTTGCCCAGGTGTCGATGAAATCGTATAAGCTCTCATGATTTCATCGCTGTTTTTAATACTAACAAGTGCATATTGACCGGGTGAATATGTATAAAAGTCGTGATTGATTAAATTAATCGTCCATACATCGGAGGTTTCTTGATGAATAGAATGTATTTGCATTCTATTTGGACATAAACTACTCGGCATTGTCATCCTATCACTCCAATTGGGGGGAAATATCCCCCCTTCACTCTTAATATTAAGCAGGCAGAATTTCAGCTAGATCTTGTTCAACTGTTGTAATGCTACGCATACCAAATTTTTCGTTCAGCACATTTAATAAGTTTTCAGTTAAGAAACCAGGTGCTGTTGGGCCGGTATAAATATTTTTAACGCCCAGCGACAACAGCGTCAGTAAAATAACAATCGCTTTTTGTTCAAACCAAGACAGAATCAAGCTCAATGGTAAATCATTAACGCCACAACCTAATTTTTCGGCTAAGTTCACTGCAAGCATGATTGCTGAATAAGCATCATTACACTGACCCACATCTAGTAGACGAGGCAAGCCTTCCAATGTACCAAAGTCTAATTTATTGAAACGATATTTACCGCATGCCAACGTGAGAATTAAGCAGTCTTCCGGTACACTGCGAGCGAAATCCGTATAATAACTACGCTCACCACGGCTACCATCACAACCCCCTACTAAAAATACGTGACGTAATTTTTTCTGTGAAACTAAATCAATTACGGTATCAGCGGCACTCAATAATGTTTGACGACCAAAACCAACCGTAATTTTGTGTTCAATTTCTGTATATGGGAAGCCATTCATTGATAGAGCTTGATTGATCATTTCAGAAAAATCATCTCCCGTTAAATGTTTCGCTCCAGGCCAACCCACGATACTGCGAGTCCAAATACGATCTTTATACTGACCGACATCAGGGTCGATAATACAGTTTGAAGTCATCAGCACAGGACCCGGAAATTTCGCGAATTCCGTTTGCTGATTTTGCCAACCACTACCATAGTTACCAACAAGGTGTGAATATTTTTTAAGTTCAGGGTAACCGTGAGCAGGTAACATCTCACCGTGAGTATAAATATTAATCCCCGTTCCTTCCGTTTGTTCTAACAACATTTTCAAATCTTTCAGGTCATGGCCTGAAATAAGAATACATTTACCAGCAACAGGGCGAACATTGACCTCTGTTGGCACAGGGTGACCAAACTCCCCTGTTTCACCTGCATCTAGAATTTCCATGACTTTGAAATTCATTTGGCCAATCGCCATCGCGTTATCAAGCAGTTCATTCATATCCGCTGGTAATGTACCGAGCCACGCCATGATTTGATGATATTGACGATAAATCTCATTATCATATTGGCCCAATACATGAGCATGCTCCATATAAGCGGCAGCACCTTTTAGCCCATATAAGCAAAGCATGCGTAAGCCATGAATATCATCACCCACTTGTGCTTTATCAATATCAAGTGCGAACGCTTCGGCTTGTTTTTGCAAGGTCGCAATATCGTTACCATTTAATTGGATATTAATCAGGGGGTGATTAAACACAATGGCACTATTTTTAGCTTGGCATTGCTTGATTAATTTATCACGCAGATAAATCGCTTCACGTGCATAGCCAATAATACGCTCTGAATCAAAGTTAACGTTTGTCAGTGTTGAGAAAAAAGCTCGAGGAGCAAAGCTATCGACATCGTGGTCAATAATTCCCAATTCACGGGCCGTAACTGCACTCGCCGACAGACTTTGTAGTACAGCCACTAATAAATCTTGCAGGTCAGACGTTTCCGCCGTTTTACCGCACATACCCTGCGCGTATGCACAGCCATTGCCAGCTGGAGTTCTAATTGTTTGTTCACATTGCACACAGTACATGTTCATTGCCTCATAAGTTGCATTTTGAATACAACATTAAGATTAAACCTTTTTCGATAATAAGAAAGCGGATTTAAAGCTTATCTGATGCTTTATTGATCTATATTAATGTTTTTAGTAAATGAGAACTATTTGCATCTATCTCACTAATAAAATAAGGAAAATTAGCCTTATGACAGTATCCTTAAGATAAATAGTTTCATTTTTGCTCGAATTAGTACTTGCTAAATTTGATTTGTTAACTTGATAATACCCGCGCTTAATTTGTTAGGTACAAAAAGATTTCACTTAGTTAGTAAATGGCTTAAAGGATTTTTTATGAAGAAAAAGACTATTCTTGCAGTGACTATCTGCACATTATTCGCGGCGGGTGTTACCAATGCTGCTGAGGTTTATAACAAAGATGGCAATAAACTGGATGTTTACGGTCAAATTGATGTTCGCCACTATTTTGCCGATGCAAAAAGCGGGGAAGATGGGGATGATTCACGAGTCCGTTTAGGGTTTAAAGGTGACACGCAAATTACAGACCAGTTAATTGGTTTTGGTCGTTTTGAGTGGGAAACGTCGACCAATAAAGCGGAAACCAGTAATGATAACCAAAATCGTTTAGCGTACGCTGGATTAAAATTTGCAGACTACGGCTCACTTGATTACGGTCGTAATTATGGTGTGATTTATGATACCAATGCTTGGACAGACGTATTGCCACTTTGGGGTGCTGATACCATGGATCAAGAAGATACCTTCATGATGGGCCGTAACCGCAATTTACTAACTTATCGTAATAACAATGGTTTTGGTTATATTGATGGTTTAAGCTTCGCTCTACAGTACCAAGGTAAAAATGGCGATCAAAATAAATCAACCGGCTCAAGCGCATTAGATAACAATGGTGATGGCTACGGTTTTTCTACCGCTTATGAATTAGGTTGGGGTCTCTCAATTGGTGGCGGTTATTCAAATTCATCGCGTACGCCAAGCCAGAATAATATTAAAACGGGAGCAACAGGAAAACGCGCCGAAGCTTGGAACCTTGGCAGTAAATTAGAACTTGATGAGTTATATTTAGCCGCGATGTATGGGCAAACACTCAACACAACCCGATTTGGCGATGATGACGCTGAGGCGATTGCCAACAAAACAGAAAATCTTGAACTAGTTGCATTGTATTCGTTCGATTTTGGCCTGACACCCTCCATTGGCTATAACCAATCTAAAGGTAAAAACCTAGGTAATTATGGCAATAAAGACTTAGTGAAGTATATTGCAGTTGGTGCATCCTACGATTTCAACAAGAATATGGCCGCTGTCATTGATTACAAAATCAATTTATTAAAAGATAACCAATTCACCGATGACTATGGTATCAATACAGACAATGTGCTTGGCTTAGGTTTAATTTACCAATTTTAAATCTATTTAAGTAATTCACCCCCATTATGGTTTTCATAGTGGGGTGAATTCCATCATACGCAATTATCCCCAAACGTCCTGTCATTCCCCGACTTAAATATTAACTTACCGATTATTTTATTAACAAATCTAATAAACTTTAGCGCATATCCCTTATTATTTACTTAAACTAGCTTACTTTATACAGATATTATAAATGATTACACATTTATGACTTATTAATTTCACTTTAATTAAATAACGTCATATTCCAATAATTAAAAAAAGTAAAGTCTTACGTTTTATTTGCTTTGTTTATTAAATAAAATACCTGACAATAAAATTGTGGTATGGTTTGACATACTGCTTGTCATACTAAAATTACAATAAGTTGCTATACATCACTAATAGAGAGTCATAAAAAGATGTCTGAACAAAGTTCAATGAGTCAATCCGCAATGAAATATCGTTTCGGAATACTCAGACGATTAAAAGAATCTAATAAGACCCCATTTGGCATATTGCTTTTATCCGCGGTCATTGGTGCATTTGTTGGCTTGGTGGGAACCTTATTTGAACTAGGCACAACATGGGTGAGCAACTATCGAAGCAGTTCTGTTAATGAACTTATTACCGACAAATGGCTACTTATTCCTGCTATGTTTGCAGTATCTGCAATATTAGCGATGATAGGCTATTATCTCGTCAAGAAAATCTCACCAGAGTCAGGGGGATCAGGGATACCTGAAATTGAAGGCGCATTACAAGACCTACGCCCTGTACGATGGTGGCGCGTTATCCCCGTTAAATTTTTTGGTGGATTAGGTGCATTAGGCTCTGGAATGGTGCTAGGCCGCGAAGGCCCAACAGTACAGCTCGGCGCCAATATCAGCCAAATGTTTTATGATATTTTTCGTATTAAAGATAATGAATCACGTCATACGTTATTAGCTGCGGGTGCAGCAGCGGGGCTATCAACGGCGTTCAATGCCCCACTGGCAGGTATCTTATTTATTATTGAAGAGATGCGTCCACAGTTTAAATATAGCTTAATATCCATAAAAGCGGTGTTTATTGGTTCAATTACCTCTACCATTGTCTACCAATTAATCAGTGGTCAAGCCGCCATCTTAAATATTGGACAATTTTCATCTGCCCCCTTAAATACATTATGGCTTTATTTAATTTTAGGAATGCTATTTGGGGTGATTGGTATTTGCTTTAACCGCTTTTTGCTTTATCTACAAACGAAATTCCTCGCATTTTATCAAAATAAAGTTTCTCGTTTTGTATTAATGGGAGGCCTAATCGGTGGATGCTGTGGTGCTATTGGTGTTTATACTCCTGAAGTTGTTGGAGGCGGTTTTTCTGTGATCCACCAAATGGTAGCAGGAAGTTTTACTGTATCGGTCTTAATACTGTTTTTTGCCCTACGCTTCCTCACATCCACTATCAGCTTTAGCTCTGGTGCCCCCGGTGGTATTTTCTCTCCACTACTCGCTTTAGGTACGCTTTTCGGTGGCATTTACGGTTACTGCGTGTTAGAGCTTTTTCCGGATTACCACATTGAAGTGGGCACTTTTGCTATTGCGGGTATGGGCGCTTTATTTGCCGCGACAGTCAGAGCGCCGCTAACGGGGTTAGTGTTAGTACTCGAAATGACCAGTAACTACCAACTTATTTTACCTATGATTATTACCTGTCTAGGCGCGACCATGGTAGCGCAATTTTTAGGTGGTAGACCACTTTACTCGGTTTTATTAGAAAGAACATTGCAAAGAAGTGCGCAAGAAAAATCAGCAGAGCAAACCAAAGCGGCGAGCTAAGCTTAATCAACCAGCGGGATGTTTTACGCATCCCGCAATTGTCTTAACCTAATCAAACACTACCGCTTTTTGGCAATTAATGTCGCAAAATTAAGTTTTATACGGTTACCTTGCGCATCCGTTCTATGCAGATGACCAGGATTTTCATTATATTTTAAAATCTCCCAGTCTTTGTAATATTCATGCAACTCCCCTGCTTTGAGAAAGCATTTGAATGGGATCAAATCTAAAGGAGCATCTGGCGTTTCAGCAGCACATACGATCACATTAATACCACCCGGTAATGTGTGTGCTTGCATGTTAGCAATAACATCCGCAATACGTTCACGCTGCAAAAACATTAATACAACGGTAGAGATGATTAAATCATAATCGTCTTTGATTTGATGGCTATTAATATCATAAATCGCAGTTTTAATATTCTCTATACCAGCTTGTTTTTTGACAAATTCAATGGCCTGAATATGTTGTGGGTTAATATCTACCGCTGTCACGTCATAACCTTGCAATGCAAGATAGAAGCTATTGCGTCCACGTCCTGATCCTAAATCTAACGTTTTACATGGCTGAGACAGGTTATTTTCACACAAAAATCTCACTTCCGAATGTGGGATAGTTAAGCCATATTCTTTATAGAATTTGATATCGGGATGACATAAAAAGGAGAGTTGGCACTGCATATCATCGCTGCAATCCGAAATTCGATGCCAAACTTGAGGCTCAATAATCGGTGGTTGGTTATTAATATCAAATGTAAATTTTTGCTCGCTACCGTCTTCTGAAAAAATAACAAAATCGAGTGTTCCTTTTAGTACTCGAAGTTGTGCATAGGTATCTTCTTTCGTGTTATGGCGCTCTTGAAACATCAGAGGAAGAGAGGCTTTATCCCACACAGGCATAGTCTTATAACAAACTAACTCGCTCATATCATCACCTTTAAGTTGCATATTAAATACATCTTATAACTTTATTAATCGACCTGCAAAGGTTTCATAAGATGATGTTTGGTAGCTTGATCAGAATCAACCTTCTGGAAAACCAGAAGGTTGATAGCGGAAGATTAATAACCCAGTTGTTTTGCTGATAAACCTAAAAACTCAAAAGGCTCACTCTCTACATACTCATTGGTCGCATCGCCAGAAAAAATATGACTCTGCTCAGCACCGAGGGTCAGTTTTTTCACCTTGCCCGTTTCAGCAGAGAAATCAATCTTCTTAAGGTTAGTCCAAAAGATATTTGGGGTTAGAGCGGATTCGAAGAAATAGAGTTGACGTTTATGATCAACTAGAGTCCGCCAGCGAGTCGAGGAAATTTCAGGTGAGTTTTCTGTGGTTAATCCATAAGGAACAGACACATTACGAATAACGCCGAACACACTGGCAACGGCTTTATTTGGTGTTGTCTGTTGTGGGATAGCATTAATATAAAATTGTGCACGTGCAAACCGATCCGCTGAGCGGTTTGTGCCCGGCAACATAACCGTACCACCTATTCCTTGCCAATATTCCTGCATAGCTAATTGCTTTTCATAAATAGGTGAATTTGTCATGACTTGATATTGGCGACTGTGGTGGATAACTTGCTTACCATTAATGTATTCAACAATCGCACTATCACCACTCGCATCTGACAATGATAAATGCAAAGTGGCTAAACGGTCTTGCCCGGGTACGTTATCGGTCATAACCAATAACGGTGTTTTCTCTAATGCTTCTACTGCTTCAGCCACCGTCGCAAAGTTATCAAGCATATATTGGGCCCATAATGAGATAGAGAGCGCTGGCTGCTTATCATTCGCTGGCGGGTATTGTGATTCTGCAAGCCATAATAAATTAGCCACTAAACCTTTTTCATTCACCCCATCGGTCGTTGAAATATCATAGCCTGATGCAATCACACTACCGTATTTTGACGTCCATTTTAGGGAGTTAGGCCCAGCGATACCCTCTCTCTTCATTCCTCGCGGAAATATCCATAAATTAGTCCCAATATCATATTTCCAGTCCATCGTCCTCGCTGTCATGGTTTGCTGATCTTCACCTAAATACACGACGCGCGTACATGCTTGAGTGACAACTGAGGGAACATAAACTGCGGCCGCGGTGAGTAGTGCAACCATGCTTTTCTTAACAAACGACATCTGACCTCCTAGAAACAAAGAGTTACCGCCAATAGACTTTACACATCGTCAAACAGTGATGGACTGAATAAATAAAATGTATCAACTTGGCTCAATTAACATGTTCATATTCATCATAAAATTGAAAATATAATTTGATGATAAAAGTATAGAAGAATTATGAGCTATGCGCAGGACGAATCAACCTTTTGAAACATTCAATAACAATTAAAGGCTATTTAGCTTCAAAAAATACATTCATTAATGTGAGGATATATTCGACTTTGTCTATTAAACCGTCATATTTGGCAGGGAAATAACATGATGAAGCAATATCCCATCATTTTAAGATGGGATATTGCGTCACTGATTATTGATTCGTGCCAGCGAATAGAGAGCGTAAAAAGGCCGCTTTTTTCTGGCTATCTGGCATCGCCAAAATGTGATCGTAAAAACTCATTGTAATACGGCAAGTGACGGCCGGTTGCTGCTTAGCTTTTTCTAAATCCCCTAGTAATGAGGTTTTCTTACCATATTTTGCAGTTAATTTAGCCTGAATATTCGTCAGAATTGTGTTTTTTTCTTCATTCGACAATGTCGGCTGTTTAACGCCAGCTTCACTGGAAATCAGTAATTCATTGGTTGCCTCTAATTGTTTAAGGAGGACCGAATGACTTTTTTGTGGTGGCATAATCGCCGCTGAATCACGCAAATATGGGAACAGTGAATAGAAACAGGTTTTTCCTGACGGGTCTGCTTCCAACAGCACATTTAAATAATCGTTCACTTTGCTGGTAAAATTAATGATGGATTCATCCGAAGCATAAGGGATACGTTCAGTCACGAGCTTCATGACACTACCCACTATCTGATCAAACATATGTCGGCTCAGTAGTTCATTAGAAGGATCGTAATCACGAACAATATTTTCTATGGCTTGATAAACATCAGGATTGATTTTTTTTATCGTTTTAATAACCGGCATATCTTTTTCGATATCAGATAATGCCTCTATCTGAGCAACGCTTAATGGTGCCTCTAAAGAGCTTGATTGAACTTCAGCCTCTGCTTGTGTTGATAATGTATTGTTATCTTTGCCCAACCAATAAAAACCGAGTGCAAACGCGATAAAAATAACAACAACAACCAGTGCTGTTTTACGTGAATTATTTGTCTCCAAGAGCCTATACCTTTATAACAATGCCTGACTAATAAATCGCCTCAACTGACTTATCCTAAATAAGCACTTACGATCAAGCCATTTGATTTTTAATGTATTCTACCCTGTTACAAAGTCATTAAGCTATAGGAAAAAAGGAAATTAAAAATCCAAATATATTGCCCCCAATGCGCGGGTCGCATTGAGGGCATTTTAGGCTAAAGAATCATTACTTCTCTTGCACGCCTTCAACTGAAATTAACAACTCAACTTCTTGAGATTTAGGACCTAAGTCTGATTTGATGTTAAAATCTTTCAGTTTAATATTCCCTTGTGCTTCAAAACCAGCACGGTATCCACCCCAAGGGTCTTTACCTTCACCCATCAATTTAGCATCTAAAGTGATAGGTTTAGTGACACCATTGAGTGTGAAATCACCTGTAATTTTGTAATTTTCACCCTCTTTTTTCACGTCAGTAGAGACAAATTTCGCTTCTGGGTACTTCGCCGCATTCAAGAAATCGCCACTACGTAGGTGCTTATCACGTTCAGCATGGTTAGTATCGATGCTACCCGTTTTAATTGTCACCTCGACTTTGTCTTTTGCAGGATCTTTTGCATCGTAGGTAAAGCTACCATCAAAGTCTTTAAAGCTGCCATAAACCCAGCTATAACCCAAATGTTGGATACGGAATTCGATAAATGCGTGTTGACCTTGCTTATCAAATTTATAGGTTTCAGCTAATGCAGAACCTGCTGTTAAAAATAATGCTCCAGTTGCCAGACCAAGAACCGTTTTCTTAAACATATCTTTCTCCACGTTTATTTATCGGGATTAAAACCCAACATTCTTTTTAAAGTAATATCACCATCAAAGAAGTGATGTTTAAATGCTGCAAAGGCATGTAAAAGTGATAGCAAAACAACTGCCCAAGCAAGATAAAGATGAATATCCCCTGCTGTATCTGCTTGTGTTGCTGCACCAGTAAATAAAGCGGGTACTTCAAACCAACCAAAAACACTAATGGGTTGGCCATCAGCAGTTGAGATTAAATAACCACTGATCAAAATACTAAATAAAATCACATAAATTAATATTTGTACGATCGCTGAACTTATTTTGGTTAAACGACTATAACTCTCAAGCGGTTTAGGTGACGGAGAAATAAACCGCCAAATCACACGAAATGCCATAACAATAAATAATAAAATACCTATACTTTTATGAATTTCGGGTGCTTGATGATACCAACTATCATAGTAACCAAGGGTCACCATCCATAAACCCAGTGCGAACATTCCATATACAACAATCGCAACTAACCAATGTATGAGCAGTGATATATGCCCATAACGAGTGGCACTATTTTTCCATTGCATGATAAATAGCCTTATAAATTAAAAGGTAATCATTTGTTTTAATAACCTGCCGTAATCATAAGGGGATTTTTAAATTATTCCTATCCCTAACTTAAACAAATATTTTGTTGAACATATTCAAATACTATCAACATTATCGTTTTTTCAATAAATTTCAATTTGTCTAGTGCCAATCATTTAATGTAAATAAAATTATCTTCAGTTTATGTAAATAAAAGAAACCATTTATTTTTATTACTCTTATTGCAACTATAATTTTCGTTATAACTTATATAAAAAAAATATAACCTAATTTTGTATTCTGTCTAATAAATCGTTGTCATTGTCCATAAAACACTTAAATTAAATGGGCTTGTTAGCCACTATCTTCCCTCTCATTATTCTACCGATATAGGGTGTCATACTATGTACAAACTTTGGATTGCTAATAAAAATTACTCTTCGTGGTCACTACGCCCTTGGGTTTTGCTCAAAACGCTCGGTATCCCTTTCGATGAAAACCTCTGTTATTTTGAAACTGGTAGAGGGAAAAGTAGCCACGATAAGTTTAAAAATTTCTCGCCCACTGGCCTTGTTCCTTGCTTAGTCGATGGGAAGCAAACGATCTGGGATTCGCTGGCGATTTGTGAGTATCTCTATGAAGCGTTCCCTCAAGTATGGCCTGCTGATAAACAAGCACGTGCATGGGCTCGCTGCGCTAGTGCAGAAATGCACTCTGGATTCACGGCGCTTCGCCAAACATGTCCGATGAATCTGACTCACCAAGCTCCATTAGAAAAACTTTCTCGAGAATTACAAGCCGACCTTAATCGGCTTCAACAGTTATGGCAAGAAGGCTTTACGACCTTTGGTGGACCATGGCTAGCAGGGAATCAATTTACGGCGGTGGATGCTTTTTACGCCCCTGTCGCCTTTAGGATCCGTAGTTATCAACTGCCTATGAGTAATGCCGCTCAACAATGGGTTGACCGCATGCTAGCGTTACCGGCAATGCAGGAATGGTATCGAGCAGGGCTTGAAGAGCCAAGCGTTGAACATATCTAATACGATTGGGCTGTTTGCAGCCCAACTTAACCGATTGTTTATAAAAAAATCATCTGTACGAGCATCAAAACTAATTTTTATTCAATATGGCTAAATCGCCCGCAAATATCGGTTGTAACACCATCAATTACAGGTTTTCATCCCATGGATCTGCTGTCATGACATCGCCATTCGGCGTATGAAGCGTGACTTTTTCGTTTTTAAACCATTCTGCCAAAGAGAAACCACCTTTTGGTGTCTCAACATGTATATCAATGCGGCATAAAGGCGTATTCGCTTTAATGGCAAACTCCGCAAAGTCTTCTTTTTTGTGGCGCGTAGGGCAACGGATCAAAACATCCAAATCACAATCTGCGAGCATACTTTGAATATCGGTCACTAATGTATAGGCACAGCTCCCTGTCACCGCCCATTTCCATGGCCAATTATGCTGTGAAAGTAATAATAATACTTGTACTGGCGGTAATGCGATAAACATAGAGCGCTGTAATTCTCGTGAGTTAGAAACGAGAGACTCTACATTCATAATATGAGTAATTGCTGACTTATCTATTTGAGTAATAACACGCTGTCCCGGTTTGATCCCTCGAATACCCACTGAAAGTTTATTTTCATCCGTTGCTTCTCGGCGTACGACCAATGGCAATTGCTTATTCCATTGAGAAATAACCCATTCCGGCAGTGATTCCACGGGTAAATCATCAAGGCTGCTGATCCAGACAAAATCATGGGGATTCACTTGCATTACAGATTCCTTATTTTAATTCTAATGACATGCTCTTAGATTATTATGCAATTTTTAGATGGCAAAAAATACCGTTAGATGGAATTTGGCATTTTGTGTCTATTTTCATTCTAATTGATTGAGTACAGACCTTTGGCTGATATTTATGATAGTATAAATTTACTTTAATAAATAATAACTTACACCGCAATTTGTGAGCATCTTTTTATGAGGAAAATACCAGCGATTAATGACGGTCTTATGTTTAGTGGCTGTATGCTATTAAGTGCAGCAGTTGCTTTCGCCATTATGGATGTACAAGCTTCTATGTGGGCCGCTTTCTCAACACTATATGCCTTTAACCTTTTTAACGCTGCTAAAGAGTATAAAAACTATTTCTATACGGCTTTTTGGTTAGCCATGATCATGCTCGCCATTTTTATTGGGGATACCTTACGGTTAGGCACCAGCTTTTATGTTTACCTAGCTATTTTCTCTTTTATTTATTATCAACTCTATGGAACCGATCCCGTTATGGATTTGACGATGAAATTTATGATTATCATGTCAACCATTGGAACGGTTCTACCGGATATATCAAAGAGCCTTGCACTGGGTTTTTTAATTGGGAGCAGCGTCACCCTAATGACCTGTTACCTGCTAAGTAAGAAGATGCATCGCCATATTATCCTTACTGGTAGCCTCGTCGAACAAAATTTATTTACGCTACGCAAATACATTATTCCTCGGTCGATGACTTATGCTATTGGTTTATCACTTTCGTTAGCGATCCCTCGGATGTTGGAGCTCGGCCATTTTTATTGGACGCTACTGACATTTGTGTTTGTTCTACATCCAAAATCACAAAGTATTATTCATATAACGCTACAACGTGTTGCGGGTAGTTTGCTCTCGGTTATTTTACTTTATTTTTTATTCAATACCCCTTTGATGCCTTATATTGGTCTTACCGCTATTGTGGTTTTTGCCTTTTTAATGCCGATGAGTTTCCATCATGGTTATACTTTTATGACCTTTATCGTGACAAGTTTGATCCTTTCCGTGCTTGAACAGGTCATCTATTGGCGACACCCTGCCTATGTACTGCTATTTGATAGGGTATTGGAAACGGCATTAGGTGGCGTTATTGCCATTATCACAAGTATCATCTTAAAACTGTTTAGGGATGCCAAATAACAACCTGTCTAGCTAAGATGCCCTGAGTGTTCAGGGCGTTCCCATTACTTCTCCCGAAAACTGCGCGTAATGTTCAGTAAATGGTTAAGGGAATACCACTATACTTCTCCACATTGAGATATACTCAAATAGAGCGATGTAGGAAATCTGATCCAATTGCAGCTATAAAACTTCACTATAGCTTAATGTTATTAATAACTTGCGGGGAAAATGATGAAAATATCGATTATTGGAGCGACGGGTTTCGTCGGCAAGGTTCTCGTGAATGAAGCCTTATTTCGCCAACATCAAGTGACAGCCATTTCTCGCCATAGTAACCAACTACAGCAACATGCTCATTTAGTCACCGCTTCAGGGGATGTTACTGATATTGCTTGGCTAACAGCACGCCTTAAAGGGCAGGATATTGTAATCAGTGCTTTTAATGGCGGTTGGCAAAACCCAAACCTATATCAAGATACAGTGACAGGCAATCAGGCTATTTTACAGGCCGTCAAACAGTCTGGCGTTAAACGCTTTATTGTCGTAGGGGGTGCTGGGAGTCTTGAAATCGCTCCTGGAGTAGAATTAATCGATTCCCCTGACTTCCCTGCTGAAATCAAACCGGGAGCGCAAGCGGTCAGAGAGTTCAAACAACAACTGCAAAACACCCCCGAGCTAGATTGGACATTTGTCTCTCCTGCCGCGGTGTTAGAATCAGGTGAGCGCACACAAACATTTCGGCTTGCAGGCAACCAATTATTGATGAACGGTAACGTTCCTGCCAAAATTTCAGTTGAAGATCTTGCGGTTGCCATTCTTGATGAAGCAGAAAAGCCGCAATTTATTCGCAAACAATTTACAGCTGCTTATTAAAAAGCAGGGTTTGCTCCTGACTCACATCACGAGGAGCAAACCTAAACTTATTTGGTTATAAGCCAAATTTCTTTTTCAGCTTATCCAGTAACTGTTGCTGAAAATGTTCAAACTCCGCTCTTGGTTGCTGTAACCTAATAAAATCCAATAAGGGGTCAGCCACTTCGGTACGTACACCGCTCATCTCTTCTATAACAGCAAGTCCACAGAAAGGCACATACGCCTCTGAATATCCACCTTCATGAACGATAACTAACTTACCGTCACACAAGCTATCCGCGGCATTCATCACAAGACGAGTCATGTCACGAAAACTCTCACTATGCAGTTGCATTCTGGCTAATGGATCCATGGCATTCGCATCATAACCACTCGCCACAATAATCAATTCAGGCTTAAAACGTGCCAATGCAGGGATCACTATCTGCTCCATCGCATAGATGTAACTGTTGTGCCCTGCTCCCGCGAGTAGCGGAATATTTATGTTATACCCTGTACCATCTCCACCACCAATATCATCTTCCCCACTGTACCCAGGAGGAAAACAACCATCTTGGTGTATTGAAATGGTTAAAACATCTGAGCGATCCCAAAAAATATGTTGAGTTCCATTGCCATGGTGAACATCCCAATCAATGACAGCGATACGCTCAATATTAAATAGTGTCTTAGCGCGTTCGATCGCTAATGGGATATTCGCAAGGAAACAAAATCCCATCGATTCATCCGGTAAACAGTGGTGACCCGGTGGACGTGAAAGACTATAAGCATTGTCCAGTTCGCCTTTAAGTACTGCCTCTACAGCAGCACAAGCCAATCCTACAGATAATTTAGCAATCTCATAGCTTCCAGGGCCTAATGGTGCTTCTTTTCCCAACAGCCCTCCCCCATTATCACTCACTTGTTTAAAACGGGTTAAATATTCTTGAGGATGTATTTTAAGTAATGTCTCTTCAGTTGCAGGCTCAGCGGAAGATAAAATCAGAGAGCGGCTTAAACCAGAAACATCCATTAGGCTTTTCAGCCGCCTTTTCGTTTCCGGTGATTCCGCATGTGAAGCTCCAGCGGGAGGCTGTACCCAGCCGCCAACGGGTAACGTTGTGGCATGTAAGCCAGTACTATGCCAAAAACAATGTTCATCGAAGAAAAAACCTGTTTTACGCTTCATTGACACCTCACTCATCATGTTTTTTGTTTACACAAAATTAACACAATGGAAACACACAAACAGGTTAATATATTAATAATGTGACTGATATTACAATTCAATTTTTCACATTTATACTGTTTATTACTGGCAATAATGGCATCACAAACTTATTAATATCGTAATAAACAAAAAAGCCGGTAATAAATTACCGGCAAACAATAGATAACAGATTTTGGTTTGGTTTTGGTACGTACTCTACAACCTCGGCTGTTTCTCACTAATTCAAGAAACAACCGTCTGTGAGTATTAATAACTACTTTTCATCACGATGTTTAGCGGCATACGTTTCACTATTGATCCAACTATGGTCTTTTTCCCACGTAAAGAGCCACTTACGTGTCGGGCCAGCCATTACATTTAAGTAATAGTTATCGTAACCCGCCATTGTTGCCATTGGATGGTAGCCTTTAGGCACCATGACGACGTCCTTATTATATACCGCCATGCACTCGTCTAATTCACGGTCATCCGTGTAAACACGCTGCATACAAAAACCCTGAGATGGATTCAGACGGTGGTAATAGGTTTCTTCCAAATAAGTTTCTGCAGGTTCATTATCGGTATCATGCTTGTGACTTGGGTAAGAGCTTGTGCACCCTTCATCAGTAAAGACTTCAACCACCAGTAAGCTATCTGCTGATTTATTATCAGGTAGAATGTTATGAACATAACGCTTGTTATTACCATGACCACGCTGCTCAGCATCAATGTCTTCTGGCCCTATCAAGCGTGTCGGATACGTGCCTTTACCTTTTGCTTGGCATACTGCTAGCTCTAGCGCCGTTTCTGCTTTCACCTCAACCGCTTCTTGTGCTGTCACATAAACTGCATACGGTTTTTTGCGCTCAAAAGGATCCATACGGTCGCCGATATTTTCGAATGTTTGCCCCGGCGTTTTCACCGTTGCTTTACCTGCAACCAACACTAGACAAACTTCATTCTCAGATGCCGGCAAGGAAATAGATTCACCTTGTTTGAGTTCATACACATCAAAGTGCACATATCCCCAGTTGGCGATTTCAGGCGTAATATGCTGAGTACGCTTATGCGCATCTGGAGAATGATACTTTGATAATAATTTAGACATATCGCTTACCTCGGCCTCTAAAAAATACTTTAAGCTGTGGAAGCTCAGTTACCCGAATTATCGATATCACTCGACTCATCGGGCTAACTTCACTCTTCAATTATTAGCAACTCAAATAATTGAGATTTGCTATCCATGGTCATTTAGATAAGACCTGCATCTTTCGCGAATTTATGCAGATTCTTATAGCCCATTGTCGCATAAGTCAGCGGATGAGCGATGGCAGGATCTTGCTCCGCTTCAACCACTAACCAGCCATTTTCATACTGGCTATTTTTCAATACCTTAAATACCGCTGGATAATCAACACAACCATCACCAGGAACCGTAAAGACACCCGCTAAAACAGCATTTAAGAAGCTGGTTTTACGGTTTTTCACGTCTTTTAGCACATCAGGGCGAATATCTTTACAGTGAACGTGGTTGATGCGTTTAGCCCAACGTTTCGCAACCTCGACAGGATCTGCTCCGGCAAACGTTAAGTGGCCTGTATCAAGCAGTAAACCAACTTCATCACCGGTGTGTTTCATCAGGTTATCAACATCTTCCGCTGATTCGATCACGGTTCCCATATGATGGTGATACGCGATTTGTACGCCTTGAGATAAGGTATATTTAGCGAATTCGGTTAATTTTTTACCGTATTCTTCCCATTTATCCGCAGGGAACAAAGGACGCATATGGACAGGTTTGTCTTGGTCGCCATGAATACAGTGAGTGACTTCCGCGAACACCATCACTTTTGCGCCCAAATCGCGTAATAACGCTAAGTGGCCTTGCACTGCTTCAATTTCTTCTTCTACGCTGCGAGTCAGTAGTTCGCCTGAATACCAACCTGAAACTAATTTAAGATCATGCTTTTCTAAAATTGGCCCTAAAATTTCGGCTTTACGTGGAAATTTATTGCCTAATTCAAAACCGGCAAACCCCGCCTGACGGCCTTCAGTTAAACATGTTTCTAAAGGCGTTTCTGCGCCCAATGTTGGTAAATCATCATTGGTCCATGTCAAAGGGTTAATTCCGAGTTGGATTGCCATGATGAAGCTCCTGTGTATAGGTAAGAGTAAAATTATTTACGCTGACGCCATAAGGCGATCAGGTTGTGATAATTAGATTTAATGGTCTGCACTAACGCATCATCATCCAGTTCACCTTTCATCCATGCGAGAGAAGGTTTACCAAATAAGGTGCGACCTACTGCAAACCCTTTTACAATCGATTTCCCAGCAGCAGCATTGAAACCAGCTTCTAGCTCTGATTGTGGCGCATCAAGACCCAGTAACACGACACCACGGCAGTAAGGGTCTCGCTCTTGGATCAATCTATCCACTTCATCCCAATTCTCGGCTTTCAATGGCGGCAGTTTCCACCAATCTGGCTTGATACCAAGGTTATAGAAGCGTTTGATGGCTCTGAGGTATAGTTCGTCATTACGTTCCATATCAGCCGGTAGAATAACTTCAAGCAGTAGTTCATGGCCGGATTGGCAACAAGCGCTATAGACCTCTTGTACCGTTTTTTCCTGCTCAAGGCGTAGTGGATGGTTATCTTCTGGGTGGAAGAAAACTAAGCACTTCACAATATGCTCTTTTGGCCAACTGACTAGCTGTGAACCAATATTACCGTGCTCTAAACACAGCGGTCTTGAAGCCGGTAGTTCAATTGGACGCCCAATCCACCAACCACGTCCCGTCACATCATTTAGCACGTCTTGACCAAATGTACTGTCACACAGTAGCCCCGCTTTACCTTGTAAGTTTGCTTCCTCCGCGACTTCACGGCTGGCACGGAAAATCAATTTTTTCAGATAAGGAATACATGAAACATCAGCTCCCGCCGCGCGAGCCATATCAACGAACTGAATTCGATGATCAAAAGCCATGACACACAGCTCTTCCCACTGTGTTGCACGAGTCGTAACACGATGTAAGTGATTTAACATCGGATCTAAGTCAGGGCGCGGTACAACCGCCGCACGCTCAAGATAGTTATCTAACTCAAGCTGACTTGGCATCGCTGGTGCACAGCCATGACGAGAAACCACCAGCGCTCCACACGCATTGGCATAAGTACAGGCTTTTTCCCAACCTTCCCCATTGAGATAACCGCGAAGTAAGCCCGACATAAAGGCGTCACCTGCTCCCAATACATTCAGGACTTCAACCCGTACCCCTTTGACAGTAATACCTTCATCCAAGGTGTCTGGGATTGCATCAGTAAATACTGAGCATCCAAGTGCACCTCGTTTACACACCAGTTCAGCGCCGGTCAATTGACGAATATTTTTTAGTGCTTGAATGGTGTCGGTAGAGCCACCTGCAATATGGAACTCTTCTTCTGTTCCGACAATCAGATCAAATAACGATAAAACCTCTTGCAGTTGTTCTGTCACTTTGTCCGATTCAATAAAGCGGGTTTCACCATCCCCTAATGAAGTGAGTCCCCAAAGTACTGGACGGTAATCGATATCAATCGCCGTTTTCACCCCGTTGCGTTTCGCGTATTCTAGGGCTTTTAACACTGCTGCTCGGGTTTTAGGGTGTGATAAATGGGTGCCTGTAATCGCCAGACAACGTGCCGATGCAATGTACTCTTCACTAAAGTCATCTGGCGTGATAGCCATATCCGCACAGTTTTCACGGTAGAAGATCAGAGGGAAAGTATCTTCATCTTTGATCCCCAAGATCACTAACCCAGTTAATCGCTCTTTATCCGTAATTAGATGGCTAGTATCACAACCTACCCGCTGTAATTCTTCACGGATAAAACGTCCCATGTGCTCATCACCAACACGCGCCAACATTGATGACTTCAAGCCTTGTATTGCTGTTCCGTACGCAACGTTCCCTGAAGATCCTCCGAGATACTTAGCAAAGCTACTCATATCTTCTAAGCGTGCACCTATCTGCTGTCCGTAAAGGTCAACGGCGATACGGCCCATGCAGATAACATCTAACTTCTTCTGCTTATCCATTAATTACCCCTTGAACAGAATTAATTGATTTCAGTGACTTTAACCCAACGCTGTTCTTCATAAGAACGTGCGATAGCATCGAGAATACGCGACACTTTCCAGCCCTCTTCAAAATCAGGCCACATATTTTCACCGGTCGCGACACCATCAATTAAATCGCGGACTTCAACTGTTTTTTGGTCATTAAACCCAATACCATGCCCTGCGCCATTACAGAAAGGTGCATAGTCAGGATGCTCTGGACCAACTAAAATTGTTTTAAAACCTTGGCGATTGGAAGGCTCATCATGGCGGTATAGTTTTAGCTCAGCCATTCTCTCTTGGGTGAAGGATAAAGTCCCTTTAGTACCCGTAACCACATAGGTTAACCCCATTTTACGCCCTGCCGCGATCCGTGAAGTTTCGATAACGCCCATCGCCCCACTCGCAAAACGTACCATGGCATGGGCCTGATCTTCGTTTTCCACATCGACCATCACTGACGAGCCGGCCTTTTCTGGACGCTGCTTGATGACAATTTCCATATCACCGCATACCGTTTCAATATCACCGACTAAGAATTGCGCCATGTTGACAATATGGGCTGACAAATCACCTAGAGCACCTAAACCGGCTTTTTCTTTAAAGCAGTGCCAATGGATTGGTGCATTAGGATCTGCCATATAATCTTCATTATGAGTGCCGTAGAAATGAATAACTTCTCCAATCTCACCATTAGCGATGATCTCTTTTGCCAATTGGGCCGTTGGGTTTTTCATGTAATTAAAACCCACTAAGGTTTTCACACCAGCTTTCTCAGCGGCAGCCACCATCTCTTTCGCATCGTCAGAGTTGAGGGCTAATGGTTTTTCGCAATAAACATGTTTGCCATGCTTAATTGCTCCCATCGCCATCTCTTTGTGCAAAAAGTTTGGTGAACAAATATCGACCACATCAATGTTTGGGTCCGCAACTAATTTTCGCCAATCATCCGTTGAGCGATTAAAGCCCAACTCTTTAGCACGTGCTTCGGCTAATTCAGGCGTGACTTCCGCGATCATTTCTCGAACCAATTTGCCTTTTAATGGGAAAACAGTCGGCGCTTGCGCATAAGCTATTGCGTGAGCACGACCAATATAGCCAGTACCAATCAGACCAATGCGGATTTCTTTCATTCTGTATTCTCCCTTCGTGCAACTCATCATGTGTAGCGCAAGCTAGCCCGATGTCTGTGCCTGATGTTTTTATTTGATACTGACTTTATACGGAATATTCATTTCATTTTCAACAAAACGAGAAATATTAATTTCATTATGTGATCTAGCCTTAATTTTTTGTGTAATTAGTTAATATATAAAGAAATAAAAATAATATTCTTTATATCTGATCTCACGAATGAAATAAAAAAGGGTTAAAAATGAAATGAAAATTTCAAAAAATCATTATAAATATTATTGTGAGCGCTTATAGAGCTGTTTAATAACAGGATGTTGGGAAGGGTAAATCACTTTAGATTGCGCTAAAAAGAGTTCTGCTGTAGCAATAGCATCAGAGAGCGCATTGTGGGCATCATAATCGGGTAGCTGATAACGGCTTCTTAAGGCTGACAGACTAAAGTCATTACGATTAATATTCTTATGGCTTAGTAACGTTTTTTCAATGTTAAGTGTATCAAACCAGAGCAAAGGGAGTTCTTTGATATTCAATGCCTTAGAAAGAAAAGCATGTTCTATCGCACTGCCGTGCGCCAAAATACACTTACCTTTTGCTTCATGTAAAAATGATGCAATGGCGTGAGGCAACGATACCCCATCGCTGAGCTGTTCCGGCGTAATGTGGTTAATCACCGCCGTTTCTGCTTTCACCGGTTCGTTATCATTCACATAATAGTGTTGGGCGCTTTTGAGTAGGATTTTGCTATCTGCAATGGTCACCATCCCAATACTTAAAATTCTATCTTTTTCAGGATCTAACCCTGTAGTTTCTAAATCAATCGACAGAATTTGTTGGGTTTTTAATAAACTATCCTCGCTCGGTATCGGTGATTGTAAGGCTGCCTGCAATAGCTTCGGTAGTTGGGGTGAACGCAATAATTTCGCACGGCGACGTGCTAAACGCGCCAATGGCTGATGGTAACACAGCATTGAACCTATCATTTCATCACACCTTTAGCATGATAACGTTGTTCCGCCGCTTCTTGCGTGCGAGCTATAATACGAAACGCATCTTTCAAATGATTTCGTTCAAATTGCGTGAGCCGCTGAGGCACAATTAAATTCGATAACGCATCTCCGGCTAACAATGCCCTGCGCTGGCAGCCAAATCGCACCTGATTAATAAACAAATAAGCTTCTGTTAACTCTTGGCAAGACGCTGCACTGATAATGCCTGAATCACGCGCCACTTCAAACCGAGTCAAGGTTGATGGCGTAAAAATACCAGCTTCTAATGCGTAAACTCGTGCAAGCTCCACTAATAAATTAACGGCTTGCTTTTTAATATTAAAGACACTGTGGTTTTCGCCATTTTTAACCAACACAAACTGCCTAAACATACCTAAAGGTGGATTTATGCGCGTTGAATTAGCGACCAACATTGAAAGTAACCGCTTACTTCCTTTTAAATGTGATTCTGCTGAACGCACCAATGAGTTAAACAGCACTTGGCTACCATAAAGAAACCGAATATCTAAAAAAACTGAAATGTTTAATAAGGCCAGTTGCTCAGGCTCTTTGAGCCACTGTTGATAATAGGTCTGCCACTGTGTTAACGGCTTACACCACTTGGGATTGGTCGCCATAATATGCCCAGGACAGAGAGAATAGCCGCACTCGTCTAAACCATAGCAGACATACTCTGCCAGTTGCCTAAACCAGCCCTCCTCCTCCTTAGTCACTTCACGCGCTAAAATGATCCCATTATCTTGGTCTGAAAGATAATGCATCTCTTGTCGTGCCTGTGAACCTGCGGCAAACCAGCAATAGTCACAGGGAGGCTCTCCTAGCTCTCGTTCCGCCAGCCTTAACAATTGCTTATTAAATGCATCAGCAATTAATGTCATCATTAATTGAATAGTGTGTGATTGAACACCGGATTCAATCAAAGACTCAAACACAGCTTGCCTTTGTACCCCAAGCATTTTTAATTCAGCAAGGCTCTCTTGGCGATAAATGCGGCTAATCAAATACACCGCTTGCATGCTGTTTTTCTGCACTAAGCTCGTTGCAGTTAAAACACCAGTGATACGGTGGTTTGTCATAACTGGTAAGCTACGAATGTTATGCTGCATCATCAATTCAATGGCATTAATGATAGGAGCATTGGCTGCAATGGTGATTGGGTTTTCAGTCATCACTTTGCTGACGGGGGTTTTAATATCCAGCCCTAAAGCCACAACCCGCTTCGTCAGATCACGATCGGTAATGATCCCGAGTAATGTCTCCCCATCCATGACTAATGCCGATGAACGGTGCTTTCGCACCATCTCTTGAGCTGCATCTTGAACACTTGTGCCGGGTGTAATCACGACGATATTGCCATTTTCAATGGAGGAGACTGGATTTAAGTACAACAGGCTATCTTCTGTGAGGTTATCGATTTTGGGCCGTGATGCTAATCGCTGCCCTTCCTCACAAGCAAAATGATGGCGAACCGCTTGGTTTTGTTCCATCGCTAACAACAACGAGTCGCGAGGGATGCAATAAAGCAATGTGTTTTCTATAGCGATCACTTGGTATTCACCGGGGGATTCTGGGGTTTTGTTTAACACACTGAACCCAAAAACATCCCCAGACCCCAGCCTTGCTCTTAAGGAGCCATCCTCATAACGTTGTTCCACCGCTCCCGTTCTTACCAGATATAAACCTTGACCAGCAATTTGGTGCGGCTTCAACACTTCCCGTTGAGTCAAATAGCTAATTTCAACGCTATTTACTAATTGGTCTAGCTGCATATCATCTAAGCGATCAAATGGGTCACGCTGTGAGATAAACTGCTTAACCATCGGGATAAGTGATGGCTCCATAATACGTCACTCTCCTTTATGCATTAACCGACTGAGTTTTACCCACTAACCACGCCTTTGAGAATTTATAAATAATAAAGGTTAAAAGGATAGCGGCAAAAATATAGTAACCAATCATGACATAGCTTGGTGCACCTTGAGCCAAATAGACATACATTGAGATAGCGCCTAGTACAATCAAGCAAGCAACAGGAGTCGCAAAACGCCATGGTGAGATATCAACCTGTTCAGTATAAACATCTTCATAAGGTTTACCCGGGAAGAAGTAACCAATAGTCAGCATAAAGAGGATATTTGCGACAAACAAAATGCCCACTAAATGGAAGAAGTGGATATCTAGATCCAAAATAAAGTTACAAATGATGTAAGCAGACATACCAAACAATAAACCTAATTTTGCAGCAATGGCAGGAACACGCTTAGTCATCAAACCAACTAACACCACACTTAAAATAGGTGCGTTAAAGATACCTTGTAATTGTTGAATTAAATAGAATAGGCCATCAGGAGCATTAGCAACCAAAGGAGCAATAATCATGGTTGCCAGCGCTAAAGCGATCCCCAAATATTTACCGACTTTAACCGTCTGAGCTTCTGTCGCATTCTTATTGATACGATCTTTATAAATATTAACCGTAAATAAAGTGACTGAAGAGTTCAAACCACCACTAAATGTTGAGAAAACTGCACCAACCACCACCGCGGCAAAGAATCCAACTAAGAATTCAGGTAGAACCATGTGTACTAAGACGGGATAAGCGTTATCTGGATTATCAATTTCGCCATTAAGAATATGGAATGCAATAATACCCGGTAAAATAATGATTGATGGGATGATCAACTTAAAGAACGCGCAGAGCATCACCCCTTTTTGCCCTTCCGCTAAGTTTTTAGCACCCAATGATTTTTGGACAATTGACTGGTTAGTACACCAGAAAAACATATTTGAAACAATTAACCCTGTAAATAGAGTTGAGAACGGTACGAGTGAATCTTCATCACCAATGGAGTTAAATTTCTCTGGATGTGATTGATAGACTTCAGTTAATCCAGCCCAAGCGTTGCCATCTCCCACATAAATCAGGGCAAATATTGTCACTAATAGACCGCCAATAATCAAACCTGCGCCGTTCACAGTATCTGCAATCGCGATCGCCTTAATACCACCAAAAATGGCGTAAATAGCGCCTAAACCACCAACTCCCCATACCATAATCCACAGGGCGGTTGTTTTATCAACATTAAAAACATGTGAAACTTGGAATAAGCTTTCAAGAGCAATAGCTCCCGTATATAACACAATAGGTAGCAATGAAATCACATACATTGCGAGGAATAAAATAGAGGTAATTAATAAGGTGTTTTTATCAAAACGGCGCTCTAAATATTCCGGAATAGTCGAAATACCTAATTTAAGATATTTCGGTAAAAAATAAATAGCGAATAACACAATGGTTAATGCCGCCATAACTTCCCAAGCCATTACAATAAAACCGGTTCGGAAAGATAAACCATTTAGTCCCACAAGGTGTTCAGTAGATAAATTCATCAGTAGCATAGAGCCACCGATATACAGGCCAGTCATGGAACGGCCACCCAAAAAATAGCCCTCGGCAGACGAGGTCAAATGTGCATTTCGGGTTTTATAATAAGCAATCCCAGCAACCAATAAGGTAAAGCCGATAAATGAAAGTAGAGCCAGCATTAGTACCCCCAAGCCTTTCTATTTATAATTAGCGCATAAATTTATGTAAGGTGACTGATAAAGCGGGAATGGCATTTCCCGCTTTTTATTTAGTAATCGGTAAACAAGAGGTATTTAAAACTAAAGTTGAATTTCTTTGCCTGTTTTTAGTGATTCTAGGGCTTTGTCTGCTAAGTAAAGCGCCAATTCACCATCTGTACCTGTTGTCTCTGATTCAGCACGGCCTGCAAGGATATCGACAAAATGCTCCCATTCTGCTTTATACGCTTCATGGTAACGCTGCAAAAAGAAGAATTCAGGTTTTGCGGATAAGCAACCAACGTCACTTAAAAACTCAACGCTGTTTTCTTTGATATTCCCTGCTGTTAACAACCCTTTTTCACCATGTAATTCGATACGTTGGTCATAGCCATAACCTGAACGACGGCTATTAGAGATGGTTGCCATGGCTCCTGATGGAAATTTCAAAATAATAAACGCGGTATCAATATCCCCTGCTTGCCCTATTGCAGGATCAACGACATTGCTACCTTGTGCATAGACTGAGCATGGGTTTTCGCCAATCATAAAGCGAGCCATATCAAAGTCATGAATTGTCATATCTCTGAACATACCACCGGAAACCTTAACGTATTCCGCTGGTGGAGGTGATGGATCCCGTGATGTAATAATTAAAGATTCAGCTTTACCAATTGCGCCTTGTTCGAATAAATTTTTCAGGTGGCGAAATTGTGGGTCATAGCGGCGGTTGAAGCCAATAAAGAGAGGTACATTGTGCTCTTTAACGCTTTTTAAGCACGCTTTAACACGCTCAAGATCTAAGTGCACCGGCTTTTCACAAAAAATCACTTTCTTATTTTTTGCAGCAAGTTCAATTAAATCTGCGTGAGTATCCGTTGCAGAAGCAATCAGAACGCCATGAACATTTGGGTCCTGCATCGCTTCTTCTGTAGATTGAACTTTCGCTTGGTACTTCTCAGCCAATGCTTGCGCATTAGGTTGGTAAGGGTCAATCACAGAGTAAAGTGTAGTTTCTTTGTGGCCGGCAATATTGACAGCATGAACCTGCCCGATACGTCCTGCGCCAAATAGTGCTATATTGAACATTGAAATGCTCCTTGAGGCGATAAATCCACTATTAGGATATGATGAAATATAACAAATAAAACATTCATTTCAATTTATAATTAATTGAAAATTATGTTTTTGAGGACTAGATAACAATTGCTATAATAAAGTGGATTTTTAGTGTTATTCTGATCACAAAATAACAATGTAAACTCAATCAATTAGCCTTTAGAGCATGCCGATAGTCACAATTAGAGTAAGGTTAATAACGGGAGATATTCAACTTAACGGATATTTTAGAATATTCATTTCATTAATTATCATTTCGTCACAGCGACTCCTTTTATTTTGACTGCCTTTTTCCTGATAAAATGAAAGAGTCGACGTGAGTTCCCCCGCTAAAACCATAAATATGGCACAAGATAAGCTCCCAGCGAACTGAACGACCAACGATCAAAGGAACAGCTTTAAGATGTGAAGTGAAAGGAGTTACGCCACTTTATGCCAAAAAAACGACTTTTCGACTTTGAATTGTTGTTGCCATTTCACCAACGAGTACTTCATACCTTCACCAAAATGCGTTTTTTCTCGCACTCGGTAAAACGAGTTAACACTTGCCGTGATACATCAACCTAAATCATATTGCTTTCCCGACAATCTTCGACAATGCCCAGCCCTATTAGAGAAACATTGAGGTGTCTCTTCTTCGCTGATTGATGGTATTTTTTTTCATCAATCTCACTTAGTCTTTGCCGACGCTCATCATTTTATTAAATCGCTTTTAACCTTCAATGCCCAAAATGGACAAACAAAAAACCCAGCTTTCGCTGGGTAAAAAGAAATAACCTAATGACGTCAACCACTTTAATCGTCAAATAACAACCACTGCATCCATGCAAACTTCCCGATAAATAACCTGATCTTGTCTGATTAGAGCTCATCACCGCTCTCAATATTTCAATGTGCCGATTGGCTAAGGCGGATTATTTCCCCTTATTAAACAAGCATATTTCAACTTATTTTGAGCGATGCAAAGAGATGGCTAAAGCATTTAGCCCATTACCCTCCCTACAGAGTAATGATTTAGTACTGCCGTACTCGGTTAGCAACCATGTCTTTGATTTTGTCTGCTGCGGCAACCACTTCCGGTTTCTTCGCGACCTGCGCTGTTCCGGTACGCCACCACGCTTCATAACCGTTAGTCATCGTTTTAGGGAGTACTTTGATATCAATTAATACACAACCTGAATGCGATTTAGCATCCTCAATTGCGGCGATCAATTGAGCTTCATCATGTACGCGATAACTCTTACACCCATAACTTTCGGCATTTTTAGCAAAATCAACTTTAACTAATGGACCATCCATTTGCCCTGTTTGTGGGTTACGATGACGGTTTTCCGTTCCGAAACTCCCCATGCCTTGACTCATTTGCAGGTTATTAATACAACCAAAACCTGCGTTATCGAATAACAGAATGGTGATCTTCACGTT
Source organism: Providencia sp. PROV189 (assembly GCF_028480065.1). Taxonomy (NCBI): domain Bacteria; kingdom Pseudomonadati; phylum Pseudomonadota; class Gammaproteobacteria; order Enterobacterales; family Morganellaceae; genus Providencia; species Providencia sp. PROV189. The sequence continues at coordinate 238,359 of NZ_JAMPOG010000005.1, read as the reverse complement.
TTCTTGGATAGCCGTTTGTAACTCACTGTGTAGCATCAAATAGGAGCCATCACCGACCATCGCATAAACAGGTTGTTCCGGGGCTGCTATTTTTGCGCCAATGGCAGCAGCAATTTCATACCCCATACATGAATAACCATATTCCAAATGATAAGTATCAGGATGCTTAGGTAACCAAATACGCTGTAAGTCTCCCGGCAATGACCCTGCTGCACCAACAACGATGGCATCATCTTCCATATGGCGCTGCATTAGCCCCAAGACGCGAGTCTGTGCCAACTCGCTACCAAGCGCTTCACGATACTCCTCTAATTTATCATCAAGGTGACCCGCTATTTCTGGCACAAAATTCAATGGGCTATATTGAATCGAGAATAATCTATCTAACTCAGATTGCCACTGTTGCTTAGCTTGTTGAATACGCTCACCCCACTGTGCTTGATAGCCAGTACCTTGTAATAAAGCATCCAGTGCCGTTAGCCCTTCTTTTGCATCTGCAATAATTTTTAAGGCATCGAGCTTATAGGCATCAAACTCAGCAACGTTAATATTCAAAAACTGTACATCAGGGTGACTAAACAGCGACTTTGATGCGGTAGTAAAGTCAGTGAAACGTGTTCCCACACCAATCACTAAATCGGCTTCTTTTGCTAGTAGGTTCGCGGCTAGGCCGCCTGTTGTACCAATCCCCCCCACATTTAAAGGGTGGCTTGCCACAATGGCACTTTTACCTGCTTGAGTTTCGCCAAATGGGATTGCATAGTGCTCCGCGAAAGTACGGAAAGCATCATGCGCTTCGGAATAACGTACCCCACCACCGCAGACTAACAGTGGCTTTTTCTTGCTACGAATTAAACTGACCGCTTCTTCTAAACTCACGGTTGTCGCTGGACGACGTTCAATGCGATGAACACGTTTAGCAAAGAAATAGTCCGGATAATCCCAAGCTTCACCTTGAACATCTTGTGGCAAGCAGATTGTTACCGCTCCCGTATCTGCCGGGTCGGTTAAGACACGCATGGCATTGATCATCGCTGACATCAATTGCTCTGGACGAGATACCCGATCCCAATAACGCGAAACAGGCCGGAAACAATCATTCGTACTGATCGTGCCATCACCATATTGCTCAACTTGCTGTAATACTGGATCAGGCTGACGTGTTGCGAAAGTATCACCTGGCAGCAATAAAAGAGGGATGCGATTCGCGGTCGCTGTCGCAGCCGCCGTCACCATATTTGCTGCCCCCGGCCCAACAGAGGATGTCACTGCACAAATTTGCTTGCGTTTTTTCTGTTTCGCAAACCCTGTAGCAATATGCGCCATCCCTTGTTCATTGCATCCTTGATAAACTTGCAGGTGCCCAGGCGCTTCTTCTAGCGCCTGCCCTAAACCTACTACGTTACCATGGCCGAAGATGGTAAATACTCCCTGAATAAACGGATACTGCTCGCCATCAACCTCAACATATTGTTGGTTAAGAAACTTAACTAATGCCTGAGCTGTGGTCATTGTCTGCTTATTCATATGGGGCTCCATTTATTCCATAGTTGGCATTGTGAAACTGCTTTCATGATGTTCCAGACGGACACTTGCAGGCCAACGGCTGGTAACCGTTTTCATGCGTGTATAGAAACGTACGCCATCATTTCCATGAACATTCAGCGGTCCAAAGATAGAACGTTTCCAGCCACCAAAACTGTGGAAAGCCATCGGAACTGGAATTGGTATGTTAATACCCACCATCCCCGCCATCACATTCTCTTGGAATTCACGAGCCGTTTCACCATCACGAGTAAAGATAGCCGTACCGTTGCCATACTCATGTTGATTGATCAGTTTCAGACCTGTTTCAAAATCTGGAACACGCACAATGGCGAGTACTGGACCAAAAATTTCATCTTTATAGATGTCCATGTCTGGAGTGACATTATCAAACAGAGTTGGCCCTACAAAGTAGCCATTTTCAAAACCTGCCACTTTGAAATCACGTCCATCAACTAACAGGCTAGCACCTTGTTTTTCACCGCTGGTGATATAGTCACAAATTTTTGCTTTATGCTGTGCTGAAATCACAGGCCCCATATCATTTTCTTTACCATCAACGATACCCGGACCTACGGTCATTTTAGCGATTTGCTGTTTCAAGTTTGCAATCAGTGTATCTGCGGTCTCATCACCAACAGCAAGCACGACGGATAATGCCATACAACGCTCACCAGCCGCACCAAACGCCGCCCCCATAATCGCATTTGTCGCTAGGTTCATATCCGCGTCAGGCATTAGGATACAGTGGTTTTTTGCACCACCTAGTGCTTGGCAACGTTTGCCATGCTCTGAGGCTGTTGTGTAAATGTATTCTGCGATTGGTGTTGAACCCACGAAACTGACCGCCTGAACTTCAGGTGCACGAAGCAATACATCAACGGACTCTTTGTCGCCTTGAACAACGTTAAAAACACCATCGGGTAAACCCGCTTCTTTTAATAGTTTTGCTAATTCAATAGCGAGTGATGGATCTTTTTCCGACGGTTTTAGGACAAAGGTGTTGCCCGTTGCCAATGCGACTGGGAACATCCACATAGGCACCATCGCAGGGAAGTTAAATGGCGTAATGCCAGCACATACCCCCAACGGCTGCATTAAGGAGTGGCTATCAACACCGGTTGCCACATTGGCGGAATGTTCACCTTTCTGTAAATGTGGAATGCCACAAGCAAATTCAACGACTTCCAGACCGCGAGTTAATTCACCGACAGCATCTGAAAATACTTTACCGTGCTCTTTCGAAATTAAACGCGCCAAATCATCCATATTCTCTTCAAGCAGCGCTTTAAATTTAAATAGGATACGCGCACGTTTTAGTGGAGACAATTTTGACCACTTAGGGAAGGCTTTATGGGCAACCTCTATTGCCTGTTTAGTTTCAGCAGCACTGCTCAACACAACTTGAGCTGTTTGTTCACCGGTTGCAGGGTTATATACGGGTGCAAAACGCCCACTTTGGCTGGATACAAGTTCACCGCCAATGAAATTCTGAATCTGTTGCATGTTGCCTCTCTTTAGCTGATAGAGTTACCTTGTTGCTAAAGATATATGAAATATTCATTTCATTTTCAACTAAAACTGAAATAACATTCAATTTATGTGATCCAGACTGAGTTTTTATGAAATTGTCGATTGAAGATAAAGACACTGGTTTCAAAAATCGTTTTAATCAGCCCTCAGATAAAAAGCAATATGAATTGATTATTCCATTTAGTTGGATTAGTTTTTCAAAAAAATTCGACTAACGGCTGAAAATAACTACAATCAATAGCCTAGTCACGGAGGTTTTATGTCAACTGCATCGAATTTAAATGAGTTTCAGGAGCAAGTTCGTTCCCGTTACGATGAACTAAGTAAACGGCTACAGCAAGTAGCACGATATGTTTTAGATAACACAAATAGTGTGGCTTTTGATACAGTTGCTGTCATCGCTAAGGAAGCCAATGTTCCACCATCTACCTTAATCCGTTTCGCTAATGCCTTTAATTTCAGCGGATTTAACGAAATGAAACAGTTATTTCGTATGAATTTAGTGGAAGAAACGGCAAGTTACACCGATCGCGCCCGTTTATTTCGTGAAATGGATAGCGACCAAGAACTGAGTGATGATCCTGCTCAGATTTTAAAAGAGTTTGCTCACTCAAATGCGCAAGCGCTACAACAAATGGCAGCGAGAACCCCCGCTGAAGATCTTGAAAAAGCCGTCACCCTATTAGCCGAAGCAGAAAATGTCTATATCATTGGGTTACGTCGTTCGTTCAGCGTTGCAACCTATCTTAGCTATGCCCTTAGCCACTTAGAGTGCCGTCCACAATTGATCGATGGCCTTGGTGGTATGTTCAAAGAGCAAATCAACCGAATTAACGAAAAAGATGTTGTGGTTTCTATTAGTTTCACACCTTATGCAGAAGAAACCATTATGGTGAGCGAAAAAGCCGCCCAAACTGGCGCAAAGCAGATTGTTATCACAGATAGCCAAATCAGCCCACTCGCTAGTTTTAGTGATGTCTGTTTTGTGATCAAAGAAGCCCAAGTTGATGCCTTCCGTTCCCAGTCAGCAACCTTGTGTCTTGCGCAATCACTCACTGTTGCACTGGCTTATCGCCAAGGCAGTAAGCTAGTTTAATCTTAAGACGGGCTTTGGACACAAATACCTCCGTTGTGACTTAGCCCGGAACATTACAAAGCGGTATCGATTCCCCTTCCCTTTCAATATTCCTCAATTTCGGCAATCTCCAAACTCACTAACCTGTACCTCGTTTCTTGATGCTATTAATCACCACTCATGGATGAAATCTAAGCCTATTACCAGTGTCTTTAAAAATTGTGAGACTCATCAGAAAACATGAATTTCAATAAAAATAATAATGAAATTATTATTTCACACTGTTATGTTGAGATTATGTAAACACCTGAAACTAACCTTTCGGTGAGGAGCTTGGTAATGAATACACATTTTCTCTATTTGTTTGGCCACCTTCGCTTACTTGAAGAGCAGCATGCGCTTGTCTCGTTAAATAAGACAGGTATTGGCCTCATAGGCTCCCCCACGCACAATACATGGTATACAGAAGCGATATTGCATAGCCAACATCATTGTCAACTCAACTCCGTTTGTTCGTTAGATTCACCGATACCTTCAGCTGCATACTTTATTTGCCAAAAAAGAAAAATCGAGCATCTCATCGACAATGATGCGGTTGATACAATTATCGTGACATCCCTATGCAGTGAAGAGCTATTAAAGTTTATTATTCAATCTGCGATTAATTCAGGAAAAAATATTTTACTCAATAATGTTCCAAATTATGGAACCAATGAGTTAGTTAATTTACTCAAATTAGCTAAATACAACGATGTTAATATCTGCCAAAATAGCCTGCTTCGTTTTTCTCACCTGTATGATGAAATGAAATCAATCTTATCAAATAAGAGTACTCGTGATAGTGGTTTATTGCGCTTATCCGCCCACCGTCAAATTGATAAAATGGATTGCCTTTCCAAAGAGACATTACGTTCATTAATTGCAGAAAAAGTATCGCTGCTCCTTAATTTACTGCCTGAATTTAAATTTGATTCCCTCTCAATTCAATATTCTCGTCCATTTTCACACATTGAAAAAGGTGATGTGCTTATGATTAATTTAAAAGACAGCAATGGCTTTTTAGCCTCGCTAGAACTGTTTTTTAATACAGGGAATGTTTCTGATAAATTATCCCTTAAGCAATGCCATCATGATCTCCAATTTGAGAATTTTCTAATGTCTAATAACCAATTCTCAATAATTAACGAAAATTCATTGATTATAAAACAGCTTGACCATTTCATCTTAAATCCACATAAAACAAACAAAATCGTCATAAACTCACAATTAATTGATATCAATAAAATAACTGAATCGATTTTAAATCAATTGGAATTAAATCAGTTTATTTGATAAGTGAATTTATAATCTACCTAAATCAATAATGTATTCAATAATAACCTTGTTGATTATTTTTTGATAATAAAAATCAAACTATTCAGTATAATTACTTAATTAACAATCAAGGCCGGAAGAAATAGAGCCAAAAAAGATAATGACTCTGTCATTCCTTCCGGTCCGATTAACTTTCTCATAGTATCTCTCTATGTTGATATTTGGTGCTTTTGTTGACGGTGTTTACAAGATATTTTATAGCCTTCCCTGAGTGTATCATACGCCTATTAATGAATGGTGCAGCGTGTACCTAGGTTAACGTTAACAACACCATACAGAAACGTCGTTGGCTCCAAGTTAAATAAACAGGCAAATTGGAATAAAGAATCGACATCGATACAGCTTTCACCACTTTCAAAGCGAGTCATCTCATCTTCAGAAACGCCAATTAGTCTAGCCGTTTGTTTTAACGTCATTTTATGACTTTCTCTTTGTTTACGAATTTTGATACCAAGTAGTTTTGCAATATTATCTTTTTGCATAATAACCCCCTAAAAAAATAAATTAAGTAAAGTTAGTTTTGACGATGCGTAAATTAGCATTCTGCTTCCATAAATTAATTGATTTAAATTAAAAAATGACGCCAAAAAACTCATCGAATTATGAATAGCACTAAATGATTAATTTCAACCATAAAACATAATCCAGTGAATCATAAGGACATTTTTAAAATAGATCTTTTTATCCCTAGATATTTATTGTGACATTAATCACAAAAAATGTGTATCCTAACTTCGTATTATTCAGCATTAAACCGTCTTTTTAAGAATTTTATACATGTAAGTTTTATGTGGTTTTTATGTGTTTTATTATTTTTATTTATTAAATTATATAATCACTCTTTAAAAACATTCATAAGATTATCGCCATATTATTATTAAGATAAATAACTTTATTGTTACTAATTATGACATTTTATGTCAGTTGATTTAGGACTAATTTTATTCCAAAAAAGAAAAACATTTAAAGTCATATTTAAATTTCTAAAGTCTAGTATATTATTGAATGTAAGTAATATAAAAAAAATAAAAAAGTCATCTTTTTTAGATTAAAAGTAATCAATAAACGATTATATTAAGTTTTACTATACTTGAATATTTTGAATAACAGTAGATGGCGAACAAAATAATAGTTAAGTCATTGAGTTCAAAAGAACAAAAACTTGAAATATGAAAGGTATACACCAATAGGGAAATCTTTAAATAACAGTTTGCTTATTTTGGAGAGTTCTAAGGTATGTCTCAAAATGATATGAATAATATGATGATGTTAGCTCGTCATTTGCCTCAAAAGGCCGTTGCTTTGATCCTTGCTGGAGGTAAAGGTACTCGCCTTAAAGGATTAACGAGTAAACGAGCCAAGCCTGCTGTTCATTTTGGTGGTAAATTTCGTATTATCGATTTTGCATTATCAAATAGCCTAAATTCGGGTATTAGACGAATTGGTGTTATTACCCAATATCAATCTCATTCATTAGTACAACACATCCAAAGAGGATGGTCGTTTTTTAATGAAGAAATGAATGAGTTTGTCGATTTACTACCCGCACAGCAACGCGAAATTACCGACCATTGGTATAAAGGCACGGCCGATGCGGTCTATCAAAATATGGATATTATCCGTAATTATCGTGCAGAATATATTGTGATCCTTGCGGGTGACCACATCTATAAAATGGATTATTCACGCATGTTGCTCGATCATGTTAACAATGATGCAAAATTTACCGTTGCCTGCATCAAAGTGAAAAAAGAGGAAGCCCATCAATTTGGTGTAATGGAAATTGATGAGAATCGTTGGATAACCCAATTCCATGAAAAACCACAAGACCCGCCGGTACTAAAAGATTCGCCTGATTCATGTTTAGCGAGCATGGGGATCTATATTTTTAACAGTGATTACCTCTACAAAATGTTAGAAGACGATAGCCTTTGCCCGAGTTCCAGTAATGATTTCGGTAAAGATATTATTCCCAAAATAGTGGCCAGAAGAGAAGCTCTCGCTCATCCCTTTGAATATTCATGTGTCACCAGCAATGCCGATGTTCCTCCTTACTGGCGCGATGTCGGAACATTAGAAGCCTATTGGTCAGCAACACTGGATCTTGCCTCGGTAACCCCTGAGTTAGATATGTATGACCGCAACTGGCCTATCCGTACTTATATGGAGCCTTTACCACCTGCAAAATTTGTCCAAGACCGCTCGGGAAGCCATGGCATGACCATGAATTCACTTGTTGCGGGGGGTTGTATCATTTCAGGATCGATTGTCATACACTCTGTGTTATTCCCTCGCGTGAGAGTTAATTCATTCTGTAATATCGAATCTTCTATTTTACTGCCCGGAGTGAATATTGGGCGCTCATCACGTTTACGCCGCTGTATTATCGATAGAGGCTGCGTCATTCCAGAAAATAGCGTTATTGGCGAAAACCCTGAAGAAGATAGCCAACGCTTCTATCGCACAGAACAAGGTATCGTTCTCGTCACAAAAGAGATGTTAGATAATTTACATAACAATAAGGAATAAGATTGTGAGCACTCATTTTGTTTACGAATGTCATTCGCCACTAGTGACACAAGAAGCACTAAAAAGCTCCATTATCTATAAATTAAAATTTGTGATTGGCAAAGAACCTTATATTGCGACACAACGAGAATGGTTAGAAGCCATCATACTGGCGGCTCGCGATCGGATCGTTGACCGATGGATGGCGACGAACCGTGCAACCTATTCACAGCAGCTTAAGCAGGTTTACTATCTATCGATGGAGTTTTTACTCGGTCGATCATTATCTAATACATTAATTTCAATGAATATGTATGAGGATCTAACCCAAGTCGTGGCTGAGCTTGGCTTTGATTTTGAGCAATTGTTAGAGCAAGAGACAGATCCCGGCCTCGGTAATGGCGGCTTAGGCCGCCTTGCCGCATGTTTTCTCGATTCTCTCGCAACCCTGAATCTCCCCGCATGTGGTTATGGTATTCGTTATGAATACGGCATGTTTAAACAAACCATTCGTAATGGACAACAAATCGAATCCCCTGATGATTGGCTGATTCATGGCAACCCTTGGGAGTTTCCTCGAACAGAAAATCGCTACCAAATCCAATTTGAAGGCCATGTGACCGAAGAAGAGGGCCGCTATCAGTGGGTAAAAACGAACGATATTATCGCTGTCGCTTATGACCAAATTATTCCTGGCTATAATACTGAGGCAACAAATACTCTGCGTTTATGGAGTGCCAAAGCTAGCGATGAATTTGATCTGCAAATTTTCAATGATGGCGAATATTATGCCGCGGTTAAGAAAAAAAATGAGTCTGAAAACGTTTCTCGCGTCCTCTACCCAAACGATTCAACCTATTCAGGCAAAGAGCTGCGTTTAAAACAAGAGTTCTTCTTAGTTTCTGCATCTGTGCAAGACATACTTCACCGCCATTGGTTGGTTTACCAACGTTGGGATAACTTAGCTGACAAAGTGGCAATCCATTTAAATGACACCCACCCTGTTCTTGCCATTCCTGAGTTAATTCGTCTATTAGTCGACAAACACCAAGTCAGTTGGCAGGATGCTTTAGCATTAGCACAAAACGTGTTCTCTTATACTAACCACACGCTGATGAGTGAAGCTTTAGAAACTTGGCCTGTCGAGATGATCCGTAAAATTCTGCCGCGCCATCTACAAATCATTTATCAAATTAATGACGAATTTTTGCAACATGTGAGCCAAAAATTTCCGCAAGATTACGAATTGCCGCGTCGTGTCTCCATCATTAATGAAGAGTATGGGCAGCTTGTGCGAATGGCGTGGCTGGCGGCTATTGTCTGCCATAAAGTCAACGGCGTCTCTGAGTTACATAGTCAACTTATGACCGACTCTCTGTTTGCCGACTTTGCCCGAATTTTCCCTAATAAATTCTGCAACATCACCAATGGCGTGACACCGCGACGTTGGCTAGCTATTGCTAACCCAGAGCTGACTTCGGTTATAGAAAGCTATATCGGCCAACAATGGTTAGTTAATTTGCCTCAATTGACTGAATTGAAGCAGTGGATGGATTACCCTCAATTTTTAGATAAGTTGCAACAAGTTAAACACAGTAACAAAATTAAATTAGCGCGTTTTATTGCCCAGACACAACAAATTGTGGTTAGCCCTGAAGCCTTATTTGATGTACAGATCAAGCGTATTCATGAATATAAGCGGCAGCTCTTAAATTTACTGCATGTCATCACTCGTTATAATCGAATATTAGCGGATCCAGAGCACAACTGGGTGCCCCGCGTGGTGATCTTTGCAGGCAAAGCCGCCTCCTCATATAGCGCGGCAAAAAAAATCATCCACCTCATTAATGACGTTGCTGCGGTTATCAACAATGATGCGCGTATCGGTTCGCGCTTGAAAGTGGTGTTTATTCCTGATTATGGAGTAAGCCTAGCTCAGAAAATAATTCCGGCCACCGACCTTTCTGAGCAAATTTCACTTGCAGGTACAGAAGCCTCCGGAACCGGTAATATGAAATTCGCACTAAATGGTGCATTGACCATCGGTACACTCGATGGGGCAAATGTTGAGATACGCGAACATGTTGGCCACGATAATATTTTTATCTTTGGTCATACCATCGATGAAGTAAAACAAATCAAACAGAATTACTACTATCCACGTTGGTATTATGAAAATGATGCTGAACTGAAACAAGTGATAGACCAGATAGCACAGGGTTACTTTAAACCTGACGTTCCTAACTTTTATCAAGATTTAACCTACAGCTTGCTCGATGGCGGTGACCCATATTTATTGTTTGCAGATTATCGTAGTTACATCAATACACAGGAACAAGTCGACAATTTATATCAAGACCCATTATCTTGGCAGTCTAAGGTAGCAAAAAACATCTGTAATATGGGCTTTTTTTCTACTGATAGAACAATCCAAGACTATGCCTCACAAATTTGGAATATCGAATCTATCAATTTATGACCCTATGAATTAGATTAATCTAGGCATTTTGGTTAAGGTCAATTTAACGAGAAACTTACTTAACTTCACAACTATTTAAAAAAATTCTCAGTCGGCATGCTATCCTGATACCGACTGGGATGTATCTGTCTAGTATAAAAGTCCAATTTTTAGCCAGTTATGATTTTATACTTTGGGCAAAGTTAATTTAAAAGGGTCATCATGCTTCAGGAAAGTGTTATTAGAGAAATGATTCTCTGGATCGAAAAAAACTTAGAGTCACGCCTGTCTTTAGATACTGTTGCCGAAAAATCAGGATACACCAAGTGGCATTTTCAGCGCCTATTTAAAAACCAAACAGGACTTGCTCTCGGTTCTTACATTCGTGCTAGACGATTATCGTGCTCAGCCGTGGCATTGAGGCTAACTAATGATAGCATCATGGATATCTCTTTACGCTATCGTTTCGATTCACAGCAAACATTTTGTCGTGCATTTAAAAAACAATTCAATATCACCCCTTCTGAATACCGCAAACGTACCGGATGGAAAATTGAAGGTTTTTGCCTGCCACTAAGAGAAAGTAAAGAGTTCAGCGTTAAGGTCAGCCTAACCAAATTAGATCCCGTTAAGGTTATCGGTAAACAGCATCGCTATACCAAAAGCATCAATGAATGGAATTTTAAAACCCAAGAGCTGAGACGCTACTATTGGAGAGACTTTATCAATGAAGCTCAGTGTGTCACAACCAATATGTATGCTATCCACGGTGTTGATTCTATCAATGATCAAGAGGGGCAATTCTGCTATACCACAACCTTTGAAGAAAGTGGTGTTGACTCCCCTACCCCTAATCTTAAAAGCATAACTCTCCCTGCTGGCGATTATCTACAAATTAAGTTTACGTGTGATGAGCTCCACGGTATTGATTACAACGACATTATCTATACCGTATATGGAAAAGTACTTGCGAGTATGGATATTGCTCGGGGTGAAGGCTGTGACATTGAAAACTATGTTTTAAAGTCTACGCCCGATTATAAAGAGTTTATTGAAAACTCACGCCTCTATCTTAAAGAATTAAATTATTATATCCCTGTCATTATTTGATTAAATTAAAGAAAACTAACTTACAATGAGTTAGTTTTCTTTATTTCTTATATTTAATCTTAATAACTTATCTAACAGATAATTAACTTTCATTTCATTTTCATAAAAAAATCATCATTAAAAGCCCATCAAATATAGATAATCAATTCTATGATGTTAATAATTATTTGAATATTACTTCATTAAAGTTCATATTAAATATATCGAGTGTTGAAAATAAACAAATATCACGTTAGCATAAATTTTAGTTTCATCTTTTTTAAAGGACAGATAACTGAGTTAATAATCCAACTTTGCAATAAAGGACTAATAATAATGGTTAAGAATAATACCTCAACAAGTCTTATGGTTATCTTTGTCGGTTTACTGGCAGCACTCGCAGGCCTCTTCTTTGGTTTAGATACTGGGGTTATCTCTGGTGCACTTCCCTTTATTAGTCAACAGTTTGATATCTCATCAACCCAGCAAGAACTGGTTGTCAGCTCAATGATGTTTGGTGCCGCAGCTGGCGCTATTATTAGCGGTTGGTTATCATCTTTAAGTGGTAGAAAAAAGAGTTTACTGATCAGTTCAATATTATTTATTATTGGTGCATTAGGCTCCGCCTTTTCCCCTAATGCCAATATACTTATTATTTCGCGAGTCATATTAGGACTCGCAATTGGTATTTCTTCATTCACAACTCCAGCTTATTTATCAGAAATCGCACCGAAAAAGATCCGTGGTGGAATGATATCTATGTATCAATTAATGATTACAATAGGTATCTTACTTGCATTTATTTCTGATACCGCTTTTAGTTATGATCATGCTTGGCGTTGGATGTTAGGGATCACAGCTATCCCTGCTGTTTTGCTTTTTATTGGCGTCACTTTTTTACCCGAAAGCCCCCGTTGGCTTGCCAGTAAAAATAGATCGAATGATGCTAAAACTATATTATTAAAATTAAGAAAATCAGAAAATGAAGCGATCCAAGAGCTGGATGATATTTTTAATAGCCTAAAGATCAAGCAATCGGGATTCGGTTTATTTAAAAATAACAGTAATTTCCGACGTACTGTATTTTTGGGTATTGCTCTGCAATTTATGCAGCAACTGACAGGTATCAATGTCATTATGTACTATGCCCCTAAAATATTTTCATTAGCGGGGTTTGAAAGTACCACCCAACAAATGTATGGCACAGTTCTTATTGGCTTAGTCAACGTCATCACAACCATTTTTGCCATCTCAATCGTTGACCGTTTTGGCCGTAAAAAATTATTGATCTTTGGCTTTAGTGTCATGGCAATCAGTATCGGCTTACTCGCCTACTTGCTCTCTTTTGATACGCATACCGTTCTAATCCAATATAGTAGTATTGCCTTTTTACTTATCTTTATTATTGGATTTGCCGTGAGTGCGGGACCGATTATGTGGGTCTTATGTTCTGAGATACAACCACTGAGAGGTCGTGATTTCGGTATCACCTGTTCAACTACCTCAAATTGGGTAGCAAATATGATCGTTAGCGCTACGTTCTTAACACTGCTATCGACTTTAGGGGATACGAATACTTTCTGGGTTTATGCTGGGTTAAATGCTGTATTTATTATTATCACGCTCTATTTTGTCCCAGAAACAAAAAATGTTTCATTAGAGCAGATAGAAGAGAACCTAATGAAAGGCAATGCGCTACGCAATATTGGTCGATAAGCATCCACAATTAAACCTTATTTTTGTAGAACACCCGATATTACCTCGGGTGTTCTGTTTTGATAAAACCGCTTCTCGTTAGAAAGTTAAGTTCAATTTCGCCCAAAACGTTCTGCCCGGCTCATTCACGGGTTGATTAGAGGAATAACCAAACCCACTATTACCCGCTAAGTTTAGGTGTTCGCTATAATTTCTATCAAATAGGTTATCAACACCAGCACTTAACTTAACATGATCATTCACCCGATAAGCGGTATTAACGGAGAAAATCGTGAAACCAGCACTGCTACCGAAGTCTTTCCCGACTACGTTACCATCATTAATCGCCACACGATGTTGGCTACTGACAATACGCATTAGCCCTGTTGCCGTCCAATCATTCTTTTCCCAAGATAAACCAAAACGGGTTTCTAATGGCGGCATCTGCGGTAATGGTTGCCTATCACTGCGGTTTTCCCCCCAAGAATAAGCGAGACTTGCATCCGCTTTCCACGCATCACTGAGCTTATAGGCGACGCCCATTTCTCCCCCCATGATCATCGCATTCACGTTTTCAACTTGACTTTGTCGCGAATTATGTGGGTTATAACGGAATAGGATAAAATCATCGACTCGCCCAATATAAGCGGAAACCCATGCGTTAGTTTTATCATTGCTATATTTTGCACCGATATCTAACTGGGTCGTTTTTTCCGTTTTTAAATGATCGAACACATTGCTTGTTCCATCAGGGCCGTAGGTTGGTGAAAATAACTCCCAATAATCAGGAAAACGCTCAGTGTAACCGACACCGGCATACAGCATGACAGGCATATCAGAAAGCGAATGCTCATAACGCACAAACCCTGCTGGCATCACAGTATTGCGCCCCGATGACCCTACCGCGGTCTCATTATCCACTAATACCCTATCGGCACGCGCACCTGTAACGACTTTCCCATGCGCATTTGCATTCCACGTTAACTCACCAAACAGCCCATAATCTTGGAATGTTGCATCCTTATTCCAGTGGTTATTGCTCTCCTTACGGTGAGTATTAGTTTGCATATCGGCCCCTGCACGTAATTCGTAATCGTTCCATAACCAAGTTCCCATAACTCGGCCACCCACCGTTTTACGATCAACACGCATTTTCATTGGCATATTCATCATGCCATGACCACCGCCCATCATATGCCCCATATGACCAGAGCCGCCCCCCATTGAGCCACTTGTGTCACGTAATGAATAGTTATCCATAATATGGTCGGCATAGTTGTAGTACATATTCGCTTCTAGCTTATCAAGCACTGTGCCAATATTTGTCTTTTCAAAACGCACACCTAGACTTTCGCGTTTGAATTGCGAGCCATCCATTCCACGACCTGCATAGCGAGCTTCACCATCCCCTTTCCCCGCGGTAAGCTCAAGTAACGTGTATTCATCTGGCGTCCAGCCTACAGCAACATCCGCATTCCATTTATCCCACTTTGATGGCACTTTCTTACCATCTCCATCTTTATAATCATTAGAGCGAGATTTATTACCTATTAAGCGTAAATAACCTTTTTCATTCCCCATACTGACATCTGCATTCGCATCCCAACGCTGATTAGAGGCCGTTAACGCACTTGCATTCCCCTGAACACCCGCTTTATCAAAAATGGGTTTTTCACGCTCAAAACGAATTGTACCTGCCGAGTTACCTGGTCCCCAAAGAACTGACTGAGGCCCTTTGATCATCGTTAATAGGTCGAAGTTTTCTGGCGAAATATAAGAGGTTGGGGCATCCATGCGAGATGGGCAAGCGCCTAACATCTCACTATCATTAGTTAAAATCCGTAAGCGAGAGCCAAACATGCCACGAAAAACGGGGTCACCGTTCGTGCCGCCATTACGAATTTGCGAGAAGCCGGGGATCGTTTTCAAATAATCAGAACCATCACTCGCTGGCACTGGCTGTCTAGGTGTTTTTGGTGAGGTGCTGATAGTTAATGGTGAATCAACGGGGGCAGTGACTATCATCACTGAGTGTTCTGAAAATTGACTTTGATTCTCTGCCTCAGCGACTGCGCTATTCGACAACAGCGCGGTCGTTACTAAAAGTGTCAGTGGTGCGATTACACATTTTTCTTTGTTCATTATTTTGCCTAATTCTTTTCTTTATGACGTAGCCATGCCGCCTGAATTCGATAATCAAATTCAAGATAGAGAGCAGGCGAAGCCCTTTGCACTCAATACGGCAAATGCAACATTGTGAATTTAAAATGATCAATAATTAATAAGAAAAGAGAGACGGAGGAGCGCGCGCAAAACGCAGAGACCAAGGCCGAAACAAATATGGATGAATACAAGGCTCAAGGGAGATCCGCGTCGTCAGCGTTGCCAATTGGCGAATTGCAATGGCAATAAATAGAATGATAAATGGAAAATGGATCAACAACTGGCAATAACCACAGGCAATGTCTTCCATCGGCGATAGTCCGACTCCCGACATTAACAGATGATTCATCATGCCGTTAGAATGGCATTCTTCAGGCAATAGAGCACCTTGATGCGAATGGTGCATCACGTGTGGTGCCATATTTTCCATTGAAGAACAATCAGCCATTTGCATCATTGACTTTGAGACCAATGGTGCAATAAACAGCATTGCTACTGCAAGTAGCGCAAGATAGGCTGCAAATTGTCTTAATCTATCATGCAGGTGCAACGTTTTTCCGTAATATCTATTGTTATTTTAATGCGCGAAAGTGTATCTCATTTACATCATCGTTGTTATCGTTTTTTGTCAATAATGTTACTTGGCCTACATTCCCTCTATATTCAAATAGAACAATTTGGCACCATTATATTGGCGTAATTTCCATTACATTCACCTGAAATAAAAACCATTCGAAATATTATTTTTATAAGTCATATCCACCAATGGCATTCTCAATAATAAAAAATAGTAAAACGGAAATTATCGACAAAAAGCCCTTTTGCTTTCACGCCCCATAAAAAAACAAAAAGCGGCAATAGTTTAGCTATCACCGCAAAATCGAACAGAAAAAAACAAGGGGAGATTATTGATTAAGCTAATAAGTTAGCTGGGTTATCGATACATAAGCGGTCAAGGGTAGCTTGATCGACGCCTTTCTTCGCCAGAAGCGATAGAAAAACATTCGGTACAAAGCCCCATCCATTTCCGCCATTTTTTGCCCACATCTGTTTTAAGAACACATCGTGACTCAAAACGATCTGATTGCTATATCCCAGCTCTATCAACTTATAAACCGCATCAACAGTTTCTGTAACAGTTGGTGCGACCCCTTCTTTAGGGAATGAAATATCAAGCCCTATCATATCGAACTCAAGCCATACGCCTCTGTCTAACATACGACGCTGATAATCGATATCCTTTCCTGATGGGTCTGAATGCGCTAATGAGATCTTAGCGGGATTAACGCCCATCTCTTTGATTAAAATATCCAATACTTCATCACCACGACGTTGCCAACCTGGCATATGGATATTCATCGAGACATGATCATTGGCAAGCTGAGCGACGGATGCGGCTCTAAGGCTATTTTTTTCCCCTTCCGTAAAAAATGGAGAAACCCCAATTTCGCCAATCATCCCCGCTCGAATATCAGTGCCATCAATACCAATATTCAATTCGTCATCAATCATTTTCGCCATTTCATCGATACTTTTTACTAGGCGCTCGCCTTCAAATTTTTCGATATATAAGCCTGATGAGGCAACGACATTGATACCTGTTTTAATGGACACTTCTCGCAATTGACGAACATCTCGACCAATTGCTTCGGAGCCTGTCGCATCAACAAGCGTTTTACCGCCAAGCTCCTTAAAGTTATTCACTTCATAAATCACATCGTCGATAGGTTTTTTATCCATATTGTCACAGCAGCAATAAGGATCGTGTTTTAGCCCCCATTGAATATCTGCACTGACTTTTTTATCGACCAACACATGCGAGAAATCGTAAAAAGGTTCATCGACAACGGTAGAGAGATCGTTAAACAAATGCTCATGTGGTAGGGTTAAACCCATATCTTCTTTTTTAACTGGCCCAGTGACAGTCTGAATATAACCTTTCATTTTACACTCCCGCCGTTTTCACAGCTTTTGCTTCTCTAAACTCAGGAATTGTTGTGATAATTGCACCAACCAGCGCAAACAGTGTGCCAATAATCGTGACCAGATAGACAGTGTTACCCAATGATGGCAAGAGTAAATCAATCAGAACTGAACCCAGTAATTGCCCTGCTGTTGATGCAACTCCGAGCATTAACAGCCCTAATCCACGAACTAAGATTGCCATTAACGCAATAGACATTAGCCCTAATGGACCACCGAGATACATCCACCACACCCCCGGTAATTCAAGAGTAATGTGACCAAGAGCCATACGGATCACCAAAGCGACAGTCAAAACCGTGAAGCCGACAATAAAGTTCCATGTGATAGATACCATCATTGAACCTGTCGCTTCTGCCACTTTAGAGTTACCCGCTGGTTGCCAACCCGCTAATAGACCCGCTAAGAAAGGAAGAATGGCTAAATAGATAGCAGAGGTAGAGTGCCATTGTGGAGACACCACAAATAAGGTGGCTACCACGGCAAAAACAGCGCCTAATACGCGAAAAAGGGTGAACGGTTTTTTCTCATCGATACCAATACCGAAACGGTCACACAATAGGCCTGATAATAATAGCGCCGATATCAATGCGGTTTGGAAAGTAGCAATCCCTAGTGCACTGGCAGAAGCCCCTTCAGAGAAAACCACCATTGCGCCACAAAGGCCTGCAAACCAGTTCCACAATGGAATTTTACGTTGTTTAATTAAACTTGGAATAGAGGCAAATTGCTGACGAGTCTGTTTTTTCGCTATGATAATAAAAAACATGACGACAAGACCGCTAGCAAACGAAATTACCGCACTTGCGTTGCCATCTTTTAATACATCCCCGAGCTGCCCATTAACGGCAGATTGCATTGGCGATAACATCCCGGCTAAAACCGTCGCTATCATCAGTAATGGTGTAGAATAACTTTTTGCACTCATAAAATATTCCTTTTGGATTTTTTGACTATGAGTCATTATTTTTGTAATCGGAGTACAAAGTGCGGGGGAAATTCCCCACACTTAATTTCTTATTTTTGATATTTTACTTTTGACAATAACTGAATTAACGAGCGATCTGTTTTAGGATATTTACCCACATGTCAGAGTAATGTTCCCAAGCCATAAATTCTTTACTTCCCCAGTGTGGCGAGCAATCACTCATAAAGCAGGCTGTTTTACCCTTTTCATATTGACCAAAGACTAATAAAGGATCTTCGCCAATATTTAAAACGGTTTCTGTATTTTCTTTAGCTTTAACTTTGTTATAGCCTAAAAACATTGGCCATTGTCCAAATCCTTTAACGGATTCATGTTCTGCATTGACTGGTACTGCAAAAATACCTTCAGGTGTTTCAACACGATCATCACCATCAAGCATTTCTACCGGTAATACATCTGCTAATAATGTATTTTTATAATTCGCTTTAGCCTCAATTCCCATAAAGGATAGATAGCCACCAATCATTAATAATCCACCGCCATTAATGACATACTGCTTAATTAATTGCAGTGCATTTGGTAATACTTTCATATTATAAAAAGTATCGTTTTGCAGTAAGAAAGTATTTGCACCAATATCGCTAATGACAACGACGTCATATTTCTCTAACTCTTCTACCGTTTTAGGAAATGCCATTTGAACGGTATGAGCAGGCATATAATCAATTTCAACATTTTTATTTCTTAAGCAATCTAATAAAAATGTTGCACCCTCTTCATATTTACTCGAAGTAAAACTGTCATAGCCTTTAGTATGAATCATATGAATGTGCCATGACTCACCAATAAATAAAATTTTCATTTTTATTCCTCTTTCAGAATATGAATTATTCAGGGGATTGAGTGACAACCTGAGAGTAGGTTGTTTGGTTAATACGATATATCACGTTAATATCTTCAGGCATTTCTGAAGCTTTGCTCGTTTCTACCGCAAGCGATGAAAATGCCGAAGCATAACGCAACGCATACGAAAATTGCTTACCTTTTGCTAATGAGGCCGCCAATGCGCCATTGAAAGCATCCCCAGCGCCAGCCGTATTTTTGACCACCGCTGTGTAGGCCGGTGAGTAAATAAATTTATTGCCATCGTAAGCAATAGAGCCTTTACTTCCTAATGTGATCACAACCTTTTTAACACCTTTATGATAGATGACGTCGGCTGCTTTTTTAGCCGACTCCATATCCACAACATTCACTCCGGATAGCAAACTGGCTTCCGTTTCATTCGGCGTTAAAATATCGACTTTTTCAAGTAGTTCGATAGCAATATCACTATAAGGTGCAGGGTTTAAAATAATCGGTATATTATACTCATTACCTATCGATATAATTTCCCTTAAGGCTTCAATATTTGTCTCAAGTTGTAGCAAGATAATATTCGAATTAATAATTTTATCTTTTTGAATTTTTACCTCATCAGCACTGATATCCATATTTGAGCCAGGATATATGGAGATAATGTTTTCGCCACTATTTTCTGACACGAAAATTGATGCTGTACCCGTTTGGAACTTTTCAGTTTGGTAAATTGTTGATGTCTTAATTTTTGATGATGAAATAAAATTCACCGCATAATCACTAAATTGGTCAGTGCCAATTTTAGTAATAAAATGGACTTGCGAGTCTGAATAACTTGCAGCTAAAGCCTGATTGCAACCTTTGCCACCTGGTGAAAAAATAAATTTGTTTGATAATAATGATTCGCCTGCCTCTGGTAATCGAGGCAAATAACTAATCATATCAACATTAAATGAACCTAATACACAAACTTTGCCGTTCACTGAATCATCCTTATTGGTTATTTCATTAAGGCTATCGTTACATTCCAGAAACTGTATAATTTCTTTTTTAGCAACCTTATCTAGGGATTCAAATTCAATGAATGCGCCACCATGGCAACGGTTAATAATTCCTTTTTTTGCCAAAGAATTTAAATCTGCTCTAATGGTTTCTTTTGTGACATTCAGTTCTTTCGATAAAACAGAAACTTTTGCTGAGCCTGCGTTTTTTAAAAAATTAATTATTTTTTTATGTCGTTCTGCTTTCATGCCATTTTACCTCATGGCATTTACTCTAAATTAGATAATGTTATTTTAATGTGATAATAATCATATGTTCCCAATGCAAAGCAAAAAAAAGCAAAAAACACAAAAGCTAAAACAAAAAAAAGCAAAAGCATATTACGTTAAGGTAAATTTAGTTTTTAATGCAAAACAAAATAGGAAAGCATTAAGTAATCTAATCATCATTTAATTTAATCATAAAATAATAATTATATTACTTATAATACAATCATAAGATTAAATAAAATTAAATATTAACTTCAATAGCTTACAAGGAACCAAGTTAATTTATCATTAATAATTAACTATAAAGGATTTCAAATAAATAAATTACTTATTTTTCAATTTTAATCGCCTAATTTCAATATTGAATCGATTCAAACTAAAAATGACCACCATTTAAATAAAACGTATCGAGAAAAATAAAATCAAAAAATGGTACGCAGAATATAAAAACGGGAGCGATTGCTCCCGTTTTAGTGCTTTGAATCAGTTAACAACCCACTATTGAACTGTTTTTTTCTCATGCACCATCATCAATGCTTGTTCAATACTGCGCTCAATGACTGTTCGTCGCTGATCATTTTCAGGTAATAATTGCAGCATCATCTGCCAAGCTGAGATAGCTTCTGCATAACGAGCCTGCTCAAATGCATTAAAAGCAAACATGCTTAGTGCCTTAACATTGGTCCTATTTTCAGCAATCAGCTTACGCAATAACTCACCACCAATGCGATTATCTTCTGGATCAGACGAACGCGTTAACACTTCGGCATACCCTAGCGCCACGTTATCATCATTCGGCTTGAGTCGATAAGCCCGCTCATAAGCATCTGTCGCCATCGTGGCATTATTTAATACCATGCCAATCCGACCTAGCATCACCCATGCATCGGCATTTTGAGGCTCATCCTGCAAACGAGTACGTAAACCTAACGCAAGGCGCTCCATTTCTTCAAGATTAAGTGGTGGCTCTGAGGGATCTAATGCTCTGTCAAGCAGCGCTGGCGCCTGTTGGTAAGCTAAATGCCAATCTGCAACTTTGCCATAACTGCCTACCTGATAATAAGCCGCGGCCCCAATTCCGAAAGCCATGATCACCCCCGGGACATACACCCACCCAGTTGAGCGCGTTGGCTTTATTGAAGCGGTATGTTGCTGATCATTTGGAACATCTTGTTTTATGCGAACACGTTTTTTAGTACGTGCGTAAATGATCCACCCACCGACAATCATGGCTGCAAAAGGTAATCCCCATAAGATGGCCGTTAATGGCGTCAATGGAGGATTGTACGTCACAAAATAGCCGTAACGTGCCACCATATAGTCAACGATTTCATCGCGGCTCTTGCCTTCTTTCATCAACTCATACACTTTTTGCCGTAAATCTAAAGCAATCATTGAGTTTGAATCTGCAATGCTATTGTTTTGGCACTTCGGGCAACGTAACTCTTCTGTTAACTTACGAAATTGCTGCTCTTGCTGCTCATTATCAAAGGTAAAAACTTCAGTCGCCGCAAAAGCACTACTTGCACTAACCGCTAGCATCAGCAAACCAATAACATATTTCATTGGCTGGCCTCCTTGCTATAGCGTTCCCATAATGGTTTCACTTCCTTATTCCAGACATGCTCATCCATTGCGCCTGCATGCCGATAACGAATAATCCCATTGCCATCGATTAAGAAGGTTTCAGGAGCCCCATAAACGCCCAGATCAAGGCCTAACATGC
Organism: Providencia sp. PROV189; assembly: GCF_028480065.1. Taxonomy (NCBI): domain Bacteria; kingdom Pseudomonadati; phylum Pseudomonadota; class Gammaproteobacteria; order Enterobacterales; family Morganellaceae; genus Providencia; species Providencia sp. PROV189. The sequence goes on along the minus strand of NZ_JAMPOG010000005.1, from coordinate 216,153 downwards.
CCTCACCATCAAAAAGACTTAAAGCATAAGGGTTACCAAGTTCGCGCAACCAAACAATCGCCTTATTGCGATCATCCTTATAGTTTAACCCCACCACGCGTACACCTTCAGCAGCAAGCTGATTGAGGTATTTATGTTCAGCGCGACAAGTAGGGCACCATGTCGCCCAAACATTTAAGAGGATAGGTTTCCCTTGAATCAATACATTTGACTCATAATGTTGACCGGGGTTTTCAAGTGACTCTAAACGGAACACAGGCACCGGTTTACCCACTAATGCAGATTCAAGTAAACGAGGGTCATCCCCTTCGGCATTACGCATCAATTGCCATAACAAAACGGCGGCAATAGCAGCGAAAATAATAAAAGGGATCAAGAAAACTTTGCGTTTCATGCAGCCTCCTGCACGGGTTTACGGCGACGATAGCGCGGATCAAATAGGCAGCATAGCGCTCCAGCAGCCATTAAAATGCCTCCCGACCAAATCCAGCGCACAAAAGGTTTGTAGTAAAGGCGCATAGTCCATACCTCTTTACCGACCTCTTCTCCTAATGCAGCATACAAATCTCGGGTTATTCCCCCATCGATAGCCGCTTCGGTCATCACGGCACGGCTGGTGCTATAAAAACGTTTTTCAGGCTGTAATTTAGTGAGTAATTCACCATTTTTCTTAACGTCAATATTCCCTATCACACCCTGATAATTCGGGCCATTCGCTTCATGTACCCCATTAAAGACAAAGGTATAATCACGAATAACCACACTTTCACCGGGCTTCATTTTGGCATCACGTTCAATGCTGTAATTTTGACTAAAGGCAATCCCCACAATGGTTACTGCTAAACCTAAATGTGCAAGTACCATTCCCCAATAACTTGGTGTGAGCTTGATTTTTTTACTAATACGTACACGCATTTCGGCGAACGCCAGTAATGCTATCCAGCAAGCCATCATTAAGCCAAGCACGGTCAACGCTTCTAATCTATCTTGCATTAGCCATGGCAGTAGGCATGACAATATCAAGGTCACGAGCAAGGCCATTAAGAGTAATTTTCTAATCGCTGCGGGGCGGTCTCTCCCCCAACGCACTAGAGGCCCAATCCCCAGTAAGAGTGCGAATGGCACCATTAGCGCGATAAACATGGTATTAAAGAAGGGCTCACCAATCGAAATACTGCCTAAACCAATTTGTTTGTGAACTAAAGGCAGTAAGGTGCCTAATAACACGACCAGCATTGCAGCGGTTAGGATGACGTTATTCGCCAGTAGCATTGATTCCCGAGACCAAAGCGCATTATTAACACGAGAACGAACCTTGTGACCTCTTATGGCAAACAGCAGCAATGAGCCACCGATAACTAAGGCCATAAAGGCGAGAATGAAGAGTCCTCTCGAGGGGTCAGATGCAAAGGCATGCACAGAAACCAGCACCCCTGAACGTACGAGGAAAGTACCGAGCAAACAAAGTGAAAACGCAAATATCGATAGCAATAAAGACCATGCCTTAAATGTTGCTCGTTGCTCTGTCACCGCCAGCGAGTGGATTAACGCGGTTCCTACTAACCAAGGCATAAACGACGCATTTTCAACGGGATCCCAGAACCACCAGCCGCCCCAGCCTAGCTCATAATAGGCCCAAGCCGAACCTAACATGATGCCGAGCGTTAAAAAAAACCACGCAGCCATCGTCCAAGGGCGAGCGAAACGGGTAAATGAACTATCCAGCCGGCCACTAAGCAACGCCGCGATAGCAAATGCGAAGGCGACTGAAAAGCCAACATACCCCATATACAGCAATGGTGGATGGAAAATCAGGCCGGGATCTTGCAAGAGCGGATTTAAGTCACGTCCTTCAATTGGGAAGGAGGGCAAGGTGCGCGAAAAGGGGTTAGAGGTGAAAATGATGAACAACAGAAACCCGACGCTCACCATCCCCATTACTGCTAAAACACGAGCAACAATATCCAGCGGCATGCGGTAGCTACATAATGCAACCGCAAACGTCCAGCCGCTCATCAATAGCACCCACAACAGCAGTGAACCTTCATGCGCACCCCATGTTGCCGCAACCCGATACCAAACAGGTAATTGCGTGTTGGAGTTATTTGCAACATAAGTAATTGAAAAATCATTTATAACAAAGGCGTTGACTAGCACTAAAAATGCGCCAGCCACACACAAAAACAGTAGCCAAGCAAGAGGCCTTGAAGCCCGCATTAAGCGCTCATCGTGACGAGATACGCCCCATAATGGATAGATAGAGAGTAATACTGCAATACCTAACGCTAGGCATAGCAGTATATTGCCAACCTCAGGGATCATAGTGCGTTATCCTTATAAGCCGCGGCAGGTCGACGGTGATTTTCCTGCATCGCTTGCTCAACTTCGGGTGGCGTATAATTTTCATCGTGTTTAGCGAGCACTTCTTTGGCAATGACATGATGGTTTTCAGCCAGCTCCCCTTGGACAACTACCCCTTGCCCTTCTCGAAACAGATCAGGCAAAATTCCCTCATAGCTCACATCAACTTCCGCTTCCGCGTCATACACCGTAAAAGTAACTTTCAGGGAGTCCGGATCACGCTGAACGGTACCTGGCATCACCATTCCCCCGACACGTAAGCGTTGGCCAACTTCAGGTATCTGCTGGGTTTCTCGCTTCCCATAAATGATCTCACCGGGGGTATAAAATAGGTCGATACTGGAGCGAAGTGCATATAAAAGCAGCGCGACCATTAACCCCACACCAATTAGAATGGAACAAACTAGCCATAATCTATTTTTACGACGAATATTCACTCAGCCTCCCGACGCGCTCGTGCTGCTTTCTGTCTTGCTTCTCTTGCTTGCTGTGCAGTGATGGAATTTATAATCATTTTGCGTTGTAAAACGGTGTGAATACACAACAGCAATAGCGGTGTTACCGTCAATAGAACTGCCAGCCAGACATAAAAGGCATAACCGCCCATTGCAAAAAAATCCGCCCAAGATGCAAATGCACGACTCATTATTTACACCCCTTCTTATTCACGATATCCATAACCCATGGGCGGTTACGCTCCAGTAGTAATAATTGGTTACGCAAACGCACCAGCGTCAGAGAAATAAATAAAAATAGATAGCCTAAGATAGCCAAACGCAAAGGTGTGCGCATTGCAGGGTTAATACTTTGCTGCATTCGCGTTGAAGGCTGATGTAATGTGTTCCACCATTCAACGGAATAATGGATGATAGGTAAATTAATCACACCAATTAAGACTAAGATCGCCGCAGCTTTTCCTGCTGTCCGGCGGTCATCAAATGCATGCCAAAGCGCGATAATGCCAACATACAGAAAAAAGAGAATAAGTTCTGAGGTTAAACGTGCATCCCATACCCACCATGCGCCCCACATGGGTTTGCCCCACGTTGCCCCCGTGACTAAGGCAATAAAGGTAAATACCGCACCAATAGGTGCCATAGCGGCAATCGTTAATTCAGCCACTTTCATTTGCCAAACAAGACCAACAAAAGCGACGAACGCCATAATGGCATAGATCCCCATTGACCACATTGCTGCTGGAACATGGAGGTACATAATGCGATAGCTATCACTTTGCTGATAATCGGCGGGCGCAAATCCGAATCCCCATCCCCAACCTAGTGCTAAAAAAATCACGCTCAGGGTAATAAACCAAGGGGTCAACCGCCCACATAGTTGGTAGAGATTGGCAGGAATAGCAAGTTGGTGAAGCTTTTTCCACATATTTAAAGGCTCCAGATCATATCTCAGGCAAACTTTGCGCTGCTGCAATATACAATACACGTAATAACAATGGGTTTATTGATATAGCACAAATATAAACTGAGGCTAGTCAAACCATTAACTGTTGACTAGCCTCTATGCTTCTCAGGCGTGATCCCATTTAATCAACCTTCCTGAGTGACGCTTTTCCATTTAAAAACCCGGCTCAACTTCGCGCATATCAGGTAGCTTATGAGCTATCCCTTTATGGCAATCAATACAGGTTTTTCCATCAACAATGGCCTGATCATGCATTTTGGCTGCCACGCTTTTTTGTGCCGTAAAATCCATGTATTCAAAATTGTGGCAATTACGGCACTCCTGAGAGTTATTATCTTTCATCCGTCGCCACTCATTTTGCGCCATGGCTAAACGGTGCTCTTCAAATTTTTGTGGTGTATCAATGATGCCGAATACTTTGCCATAAAGCTCTTTGCTGGCTTTAATCTTTCTGACCATTTTAGGTCCGAACTCATGAGGTACATGGCAATCAGGACAGGTTGCTCGAACACCACTACGGTTGGTGTAGTGGATCGTTTCCATATACTCTTCATACACGTTTTCACGCATCTCATGGCAACTAATACAAAATTCTTCAGTATTAGCCATTTCCATTCCCGTATTAAAGCCGCCCCAAAAAATGACGCCACTAACAAAACCAATCAATAGTAAGGTTCCCAAAGCCAAACGGCTCGGGCGTCGCCACCATTGCCACACTCTACGGATCACACCAGGCTTAGCGTTATTGTTTCCCATGTCGGCCTCTTATTTCCCAAAACCTTTGGATGGGGTAAATGTGTTCTCCACAATCGGTGATGTATCGGACTGCGGCACATGGCACTGTAGGCAGAAGTAGCGGTTTGGTGCTACGCCACCTAATACTTTCCCCGTAGCATCCACGAAGTGTGTCGGGCTAACGCGAGGCGCCCCTGTTGTTCGATAACTTTCAACACCATGGCATTGTAAGCAGCGATTTGTATTGGTGGTAATTTGATAACCATCAACGCTATGTGGGATCATTGGAGGTTGATTCACATAGTTTAAAGCCATTCTTTCCTGCTCTTTAGGAATATGAATGCCACCTTCTTGAGTACCAGAAACTTCTGGTGACTTAGACAGATCAACGCCATTTGTCGCCCAAGCAAGGCTCGAGGCAACGAGTCCTATTACCGCCATCCAACGGCTCATTGTCTTAATCAGGGCATGGGTTTTCATGATTTCGCTCCCGAACTCCATCGTAGTGTTATTTTAAAAACATCCTCAGAACACACATCGATACAACGACCGCATGTTATGCAGTCCTTATCCGAAATGAATGCTGGGGCCTGTTTATCTAAAACCGGGGTACGCAAAACTTGCGGCTCCGGACAAATGTGAAAGCAATCCATACAGCGAGTACAATTTTGCTTGTTTATCGCTGTGACCATCAGTGCCCCTTTACAACCGGCGATCCCATATAAGGCACCGAGAGGACAAAGGTGACCACACCAGCCATGCTCCACAACGAGTAAATCGAATAAAAATAAGGCGAGCAGCAATAAAGCACCGCTACCAAAACCGAAGATGAGGCTTCGGCCCATTAATGAAACGGGGTTGATCCATTCCCACAATAAAGTCCCTGTTACCGCAGAGCCGATTAAAATCACCACAAGCAACACATAACGGATATAACGAGGGATCGTTGCGGATTGATTAAAATCGAGCTTACGGCGTAACCATGCTGCCGCATCCGTAACAGGGTTTACAGGGCAAACCCAACTGCAAAAAATACGTTTTCCAAGTAATGCATAAACTAGCAATACTATTGCTGCACCAATTAATGTCGAAATAGCAGGTAAATAGCCACTAGCAAGACTTTCTAACGTGATCAAAGGGTCAGTGAGCGGGATTGAATCTAACAATAAACTGCTACTGTAATTACCATGTAAGATCCAGACCCCAAACCAAGGTCCACTCAAAAACATCGCGATTACCAATAGTTGACTGATACGACGCATCCATAACCATTTATGGCTCTGCCACCAGCCCTTTTTCGCCAGAGCTTCGCGTCCGGCATCACGTTTACGATTTGCCATTATTTCCCTCCAGCCAACCAAAACGGTAGTGATGCCCCAATTCACCTTTCGCAAGCGTTAGCGGCAGGACTTTAATGGCCGCTTCTTCGAGGACACAAGCCTGCTCGCACTTACCACATCCCGTACAAGCTTGACTATGCACTGTTGGTAAAAAACGTGCATGCTTACCCGTACGGTGGTTTTGCTCAAGCTCCAGCGTGATAGCCTCATCAATTAGCGGGCAAACGCGATAACACACATCACAGCGCAACCCTTGAAAATTGAGACAGTTTTCCTGATCAAGTAACACTGCCAACCCCATTCGTGCGTCATTGATAGACTCAATCTCTTTATCCAGTGCACCACTCGGGCACACTTTGGCGCACGGGATCTCTTCACACATTTCACAAGGGTTTTCTCGCGCAATAAAATAAGGCGTTCCCGCTGCCAGTCCTGATGCTAATGTTGCTAATTTCAACATGTCATAAGGGCAAGCTTGTACGCACTGCCCACAACGAACACACGCACTCGCAAATGCATTTTCATTAATGGCTCCCGGCGGGCGGAGACGAATTCCACTCGCGCGGGAAGTTTGTTGCTGTAAGCCCAGTACCACACCAACCGCCGCCAATCCGCCTGCCGCACGAACGGCATCGCGTAAGAAACGGCGACGACTATTTTGAGGTTTAGGTTTCTGGGACATATGCAATTACACCTTTTCCAATTTAACGGCACATTTTTTGTAATCCGTCTCTTTAGAGAGTGGGTCTGTTGCATCCAGCGTTAAGTTATTAACTAACTGAGATGCGTCAAAGAAAGCCATATACACCAATCCTTTTGGTGGTCGGTTACGCCCTCGTGTTTCCACAATAGTGGTCACTTCACCACGGCGTGAAATCACTTTTACCTTATCACCACGACGTAACCCTCTCTCTTTCGCATCTAGAGGATGGATAAAGACCTGTGATTCAGGAAAAGCTCGGTGCAGTTCTGGTACACGACGAGTCATACTGCCGGTATGCCAATGCTCCAACACACGCCCCGTTGATAGCCATAAGTCATATTCTTTATCAGGTACTTCCGCCGCGGGTTCAAACGGCAATGCAAAAATGACCGCTTTACCATCTGGCTTACCGTAGAATTGATAACCCGCACCGGCTTTGACATAGGGGTCATGGCCTTCGCTGTAACGCCATTGCGTCTCTTTGCCATCGACCACAGGCCAACGGATACCGCGTGCTTTGTGATAATCATCGAAAGGCGCAAGGTCATGACCATGACCGCGACCAAAACTGGCGTACTCTTCAAATAACCCTTTTTGTAGATAGAAGCCCAATTCGCGTGACTCATCATTGAGCTGATCTTCAGCTAACTCAGTGATCGGGAACTTGGTAACCGCTTGGTTAGCAAACAGCACGTCATACAGGGTTTTACCGCGATACTCCGGTTTTTGAGCCAGTAACTCTTCAGGCCAAACCTCTTCCGTTTTAAAGCGACGGGCAAATTGCACCATTTGCCATAAGTCAGATTTCGCTTCTCCCGGCGCTTTCACTTGCTGACGCCAAAATTGTGTCCGGCGCTCCGCATTCCCGTAAGCCCCCTCTTTTTCTACCCACATGGCGGTTGGCAAAATCAAATCTGCGGCGATAGCACTCACGGTTGGATAAGGATCAGAAACAACAATAAAATTGCGTGGGTCACGCCAGCCCGGCATCCGCTCTTGATTAATATTGGGGCCTGCCTGCATGTTGTTGTTACACATGACCCAATAAAAGTTAAGCGTGCCGTCTTTTAATGCACGGTCTTGCGCCACGGCATGTAAGCCAATTTTTTCAGGGATCGTGCCGGCGGGGAGTTGCCAAACTTGCTCCACTTTTTCGCGGTGTTTTTCATTCGTTACCACCATATCGGCGGGTAAGCGATGGGCAAACGTACCGACTTCACGAGCAGTACCACACGCAGACGGCTGCCCCGTCAATGAGAACGGACCACAACCCGGCTGAGAAATTTTACCTGTCAGTAAGTGCAAGTTATAACAGAGGTTATTCGCCCAAACACCACGAGTATGCTGATTGAAGCCCATTGTCCAATAAGAGACGACTTTTGTGTTTGGATCTGCATACAATTTTGCTAGTTCTTCTAGCTGATCTTTCGGCACCCCTGTCATTTCAGCGGTTTTATCTAATGTGTATTCAGCCACAAAGGCCTTATATTCTTCCCAAGTCATCGGCACAGAGGCATCTGAACCCGGGTTTTTAGCACTTTGTTCTAATGGATGAGTAGGACGCAATCCATAACCGATGTCCGTTGTTCCTCGACGTAAGTTAACGTGTTTATCGAAGAATTCCTGATTCACCGCATCATTTTGAATAATATAGTTAGCAATATAATTGAGGATCACTAAGTCAGACTGTGGGGTAAAGACAATACCGTTATCAGCTAACTCAAAGCTACGATGCTTAAATGTGGAGAGTACAGCAACACGCACATTAGGGTCAGATAAACGCCGGTTGGTAATACGTGACCATAGGATAGGATGCATTTCTGCCATGTTCGAACCCCAAAGCACAAATGCATCGGCTTGCTCGATGTCATCATAACAGCCCATAGGTTCATCCATACCAAAAGTACGCATGAAACCAACAACCGCTGAGGCCATACAATGGCGTGCGTTAGGGTCTAAGTTGTTAGAGCGGAAGCCACCTTTAAACAATTTTGATGCAGCATAACCTTCCCACACAGTCCATTGGCCTGAACCGAACATGCCAATCCCTTCAGGGCCGCGCTCTTTTAATGTGGTTTTTACTTTTTCTTCCATGACATCAAAGGCTTTTTCCCAAGTCACCGGGGTAAATTCACCATTTTTGTCATATTCACCGTCTTTCATTCGCAGCAATGGCTGAGTCAAGCGATCTTTACCGTACATGATTTTCGGTAAAAAATAGCCTTTAATACAGTTTAAGCCACGGTTAACTGGCGCTTCTGGGTCACCTTGGCTCGCCACAATGCGACCATTTTGCGTTCCCACAAGTACACCACAACCTGTACCACAGAAGCGGCAAGGTGCTTTATCCCATTTGATGGCCTCTTGTTGCCCGACGACCGCTTTAGCGATACTCGGAACGCCAATACCTGCCGCCGCAGCAGCGGCCGCAACAGCATTGGCTTTCATGAAGCTACGACGACTGAGTTTCATCATTTTCCTCACATTGCTCATCCTGCTGGTGGTAAACCAGCGAAACAGCCAGCACACCATTAACATTGCGTACTGAATCAATAGTCTCAATCAGGGTGCGACTGTGTTCTGACTCGACAACAACAATCAATTTGCCTGTTTCCGGTGAACTGATAGCCACCTCACAACCGGGTAATTGATTTAAAGCTGCCGTCACAGCGCAAGCCTGTTCACTTTTTACTTGTACAATCAAACTACATACTTGCCAGCTATTGCGCATTTTCATGCTCCAAAGTAATGGCTGATACGGGGCAACCGGCAACACAGGCACCACAACCTGTACAACCTTGCTTATCAATATTGGGCTGATAAATTCCACTCAGTGATGGGAGAAACGCGATCACTTGTGGCTCACAATTGTCTTCGCATCGCCGACATTCAATAGAGCGATATGCCAGACAGGTTTGAGCAATTGAGATGGAAATATCCCAAGGTTGGGAGAGTTGTGGAAGAAATATTGGCTCAGGGCAAGCGGCAGCACAGGCATAACAAAACGTGCACTCCCCTTGCAAAAAATCAACAACGGGATAGCCACCGGGGCCAGATATTAAAATTGAGGTTTCACAATGCGTCAGGCAATGGTTGCAACGAGTACAACTTTCAATGAAATGATCTTCACTACGACTCCATGGCGGTCGAATAACGGGTGCGGCGCGACGCCATGCACCAGTCAACACTCCCCGACGGGTGATATCAGCCATGTTGATTTCCTTAACATTGCCCAAACAAAATTAATGCAAAAAGTAAAAATTAACCGCAATTATTATATGTGTATTCACGCAGAATCTTATCGATAGAGAGTAAAAAAATACATACCACCTAATAGGTAACATTAATGAATGTACTATTTAGAATGAAATAATTTATACAGAAAGTATTATTTGAAATAACGATGTAACTTATTGACTAGAACTTAAATAAATTATCTTCAAACAAAAAATATTAACATTTTTTAAATATGAGAAACCAAATTAATCCTAATGTTTCATGAAACCCTCATATATATAACATTATAAACTACCACTAAAGTAGTAGTTATGGTCATCAACGATGAATATCCACATTGAAAATATTAGAGGTACTGCACACTTTGGTTATTAGTTAAATAATAGATAAGCAGATTACTTAGTCATATCCTACTGATAATAAAGCCTTTCAATATGAATTCAATAAATAAAAACCCTCACTCACATGAAAGTGACGCTTAAATGCTTTGCTCTCATTTATTTTAACTGACTCAATATTTTCTTTCCTAATTTACATTCACGATTCGATATTAATCACATTATTTTAATGACATTTCTTTTAGTAAATTTAGCTTTGATCAAAAACAATATTTTAAGTGTGGTTATTTGTTAGAGCTATTCCTTGAGCATGTCATGATGGCATCAAAACCTATGCCATCACCTATAAATAATAATATCACAGCCAATGGGATGGCTGGCTTATATCACTCGAGGCCCTTATGGCAAAGATAATCAACAGGACTTTGTACTTACTCAGTTTGGTGGCTGGGATATGGTTGTTAACCCCTGCTATTCATGCACAAACTGCATCAAAGGAAGCATCATCAACAATAAATACTAAAAATGAATCCTTTGCTCAGGCTCACCCTGATCAATATCACTCGTGGCGTGCAACATCCGAACAATCACAACGTGAAGATGCGCTGGCAGAAGACCCCCGGTTGGTGATCCTCTGGGCTGGCTACCCTTTTTCACGTGATTACAACAAGCCTCGAGGCCATGCTTATGCTTTAATTGACGTACGAGAAACACTACGTACTGGTGCACCGAAAGATGCACAAGATGGCCCTCTCCCTATGGCTTGTTGGAGCTGTAAAAGCCCAGATGTCGCCAGACTTATCCAAGAGCAAGGGGAAGATGAATATTTCCACGGTAAATGGGCTAAAGGTGGGCCTGAAATTGTTAACGTACTAGGGTGTGCTGACTGCCACAAAACCGACTCTCCAGAATTCGCGCAAGGCCAGCCCGCTTTAACACTCACCCGTCCTTATGCCGCTCGAGCCATGGAAGCGATTGGTAAACCCTTCGATAAAGCCAGTCGTTTTGATCAGCAATCTATGGTGTGTGGGCAATGCCACGTTGAGTACTACTTTGCAGGGGAAAATAAATCCGTCAAATTCCCTTGGGATAACGGTACGAAAGTGGAGGATATGGAAGTCTATTATGACAATATCGCCTTCTCTGACTGGACAAACTCACTGTCGAAAGCCCCTATGTTAAAAGCACAGCACCCAGAGTATGAAACATGGAGTGCGGGGATCCACGGTAAAAACAACGTGACCTGTATCGACTGCCACATGCCTAAATTACAAAATGAAAAAGGCGAGCTCTACACCAGCCATAAGATAGGTAATCCATTCGATAATTTCGAACAAACCTGTCGTAACTGCCATACCCAAAGCAAGCAAGAGCTACAAGCTGTCGTTGCCGAGCGCAAACAAGCTATCCAAGAGATGAAAATCAAAGTGGAAGATCAACTTGTTCATGCCCATTTTGAAGCTAAAGCAGCTTGGGATGCAGGGGCAACCGAAAAAGAGATGGCGCCCATTTTAGCTGATATTCGCCATGCACAATGGCGCTGGGATTTAGCTATTGCATCTCATGGTATTCATATGCACGCACCAGAGGAAGGCTTGCGCATGCTCGGTGGCGCAATGAACAAAGCTGCTGATGCTCGCACCAAACTCGTTCGTCTATTAGGTGCTAAAGGCATTACACATGAAATTGCTATTCCAGACATTTCAACCAAAGAAAAAGCGCAACAAGCAATTGGTCTGGATATGGAAAAAATCAACGCTGAAAAACAAGAGTTTTTGAAAACTGTCGTGCCCGAATGGGATGCACAAGCTCGTAAAAACAACCTGTTAAGCCAATAACCGTGATCCGCCTCATACAGAGGCGGTATAACCAATGGAGTTAATATGAGCGTACTACGTTCGTTATTCACTGCTGGGGGGCTGGCATTAGGCTTGTTATGGAGCATTGCAGCCTCTACTGCGACACCTCCCGCGACAGAGACGGGTGAACGTTGGGTTGTTACTCAGCAACGTAACCCAGATGCAGCCTGTTTGGATTGTCATAAACCCGACAAAGAAGGTATGCATGGCACTCACGCATCGGTCATTAACCCTAATAATAACCTTCCCGTTACCTGTACCAACTGCCATGGTAACCCAGGCCCTCATCACCGTGAGGGGGCTAAAGATGTGATGCGGTTTAACCACCCTATGTATAGCGTGGAGCAACAAAATAGTGTCTGTATGTCATGTCACTTACCCGAACAGCTACAAAAAGCGTTTTGGCCACACGATGTTCATGTGACTAAAGTTGCCTGTGCCAGTTGCCATGATCTGCATCCAAAACAAGATACGATGAAAACACTTAATGACAAAGGTCGCGTAAAAATTTGTGTTGATTGTCACTCAGACCAACGTAATAACCCTGACTTCAATCCAGCGGCGGTAAAATTGCTTAAGGAGCAGCCATGAGTTGTTCGCGTCGTCAGTTTATTATTTATGCAGGAGCCTTGGCGGCGTCAGGAGGTGCGACACTCCATAGCCTCGCAAATACGATGAAAGTGGATGGCGTACGTTACGGCATGATCCACGATGAAACCTTATGCATAGGTTGTACTGCTTGTATGGATGCCTGTCGAGAAGTCAACCAAGTCCCTGAAGGGGTTTCTCGGCTAACCATTATTCGCAGCGAGCCAATTGGTCACTTCCCAGATATCAAATATCGCTTTTTCCGGCATTCATGTCAGCACTGTGAGCATGCACCTTGTGTCGATGTTTGCCCAACGGGCGCATCATTTATTGATAAAACGACAGGGATTGTCGATGTTAACCCAGACCTATGTGTTGGTTGCCAATATTGTATTGCGGCTTGCCCTTACAGAGTAAGATTCATTCACCCAGTCAATAAAACTGCCGACAAATGCGATTTTTGCCGAAAAACAAACTTGAAAAAAGGTAAACAACCGGCTTGTGTCGAAGCCTGTCCAACCAAGGCATTGGTCTTTGGCAATCTGGATGATCCTAACAGTGATATTTCTCTTATGTTGCGTCAAAAAACCACGTATCGCTATAAAATAGCCCTCGGTACTCGCCCCAAAATGTACCGAGTTCCGTTCAAATATGGGGAGGTTAGCCAATGACAACTGCTTCTGCTTTCCATTTTGAATCTTTAGTTTGGGATTGGCCCATTGCCGTTTACCTCTTTCTAATTGGTATTTCAGCAGGGTTAGTGGTGCTTGCCGTGCTATTGCGTCAATATTATCCGCCTGAAGCAACCAGTAAGAGCACACTAATGAGAGCCACTCTATTTCTGGCACCGACGACCGTTATTTTGGGATTACTCATTTTAATTTTCCATTTAACACGCCCATGGACCTTTTGGAAATTGATGTTCCACTACAGTCCGACCTCCGTCATGTCGATGGGGGTTATGCTCTTCCAAGTCTACATGGTGGTACTCGTTGTCTGGTTAGCTAAAGTTTTCGAAACTGAACTGGTCGCAATACAGCAAAAATGGCTACCGCGTTTTGGCTTTATTCGCTCACTATTAAATTTATTCACACCCGCTATACGCGCCATTGAAATCACCATGCTCGTACTGGCGGTATTATTAGGGGCTTATACCGGTTTTTTACTTTCCGCGTTAAAATCCTATCCATTCTTAAATAACCCTATCTTACCTGCTCTCTTTCTCTTTTCAGGGATCTCATCGGGGCTTGCCGTCGCGCTCATTGCTTTAGCATTGCGCTATCGCCAAAATGTCCATAACCCAGAAGCGCATTTTCTACATCGCGTTGAAGGCTTTGTCGTTTGGCTGGAAATCTTCTTATTAGCGGCTTTCTTTGTCGGTTTAGCATTAGGGGATGATGGCAAAATGCGCGCGCTTATCGCAGCACTTGGTGGAGGCTTTTGGACTTGGTGGTTTTGGATTGGTGTGGTTGGCATTGGTTTTATGATCCCACTGGCCTTGAAAAAATGGGTCAATAATAGCCAAAGTGCCGCCCGAGTGGTTTTTGTCAGTAGTGCGAGTTTGGTTGGGGTCTTTTTATTACGTTTCTTTGTCCTTTATGCAGGGCAATTAACCGTCGCTTAATTAACACAAACAAGGTGCTCATTGGAACTTATACTCCCTGAAATCGGGTTTATTAGCTTGCTGTTAACACTCTGCATAACCAATTTTCATGCCTTGTTTGGGTTGGTTAGTACCTACAAACACACCCAAAAATCACGCTTACTTGGGGTTTATTGGTCTACTCTGCAATTTATATTTCTCGTTATTGCGTTTCTTTGCCTAACTATTTCCTTTATTCAAAGTGACTTTTCGGTGGTGTATGTTGCTCAACATAGCCACCGTTTATCCCCTTTATTAATAAAAATAGCGGCGGTTTGGGGTGGGCATGAAGGTTCACTCCTTCTTTGGGTGCTTTTACTGTCGACTTGGCATCTGTTATTCGCTTGGCGCTATCGCAAACAAGATCACCCCTTTTTTGCTTTAACCTTAGCTATTCTTGCCGCAATGAGCGCAGCGCTACTTTGGTTTATCGTGCTCTATTCAGACCCTTTTATGCGGCTCTTTCCGCCCGCGATTGAAGGTCGCGACCTCAACCCAATGTTGCAACATTGGGGACTTATTTTACATCCTCCGCTACTTTACTTGGGTTATAGCGGCTTGATGGTCGTCACATCATGCGTTTTGGCTTCGCTGATTGCTGGAAATTTCAGCCAAACTATTGCATGGGTTTGTTGGCGTTGGGCCGTACCAAGTTGGTGCATACTTACCATGGGGATCACGCTAGGCTCATGGTGGGCCTATAGCGAATTAGGATGGGGCGGTTGGTGGTTTTGGGATCCTGTCGAGAATGCCTCACTGTTGCCTTGGCTAGCGGCAACCGCCCTACTACACAGTTTAGCGGCTTCGCGAAAACAGGGAAGTTACCGCCATTGGTCGATGATCTTAGCCATAGTCACATTTATTTTATCATTACTTGGCACGCTTATTGTTCGTTCGGGCATACTCGTGTCAGTCCATGCATTTGCCCTAGATAATGTTCGTGCAATACCATTATTTTTATTATTTATTAGCATGAGCATCGTCACCTTACTTATTTATGGTTGTAAGGCGAAACCCGCAGCATCAGCCTCTAAACGGGCATTAACCCTACGCGAAATCTATTTACAGATGACATTGATTTTATTTGTGGTTGTCCTGTTTATTGTGTTAGTCGGCACGCTATATCCCATGCTCTACAGCCTACTTGGGTGGGGAAAGATATCAGTCGGAGCGCCTTATTTTAACCAAACATTACTGCCTTTTGGCTTAATTATGCTGATGGTTATCGGCGCTTGGGCCGTGGGGAGCCTCAAATCATCTACCCGCTCTTTTTTCCGTTGGCGTTTGTCTGTTAGCATCATTGCCGCTGTAATCGCCCTACTTTTGCGATGGAGTGATGCTAAATTTATCGCGAGCGCAACGGCTATAATGGTTGGCTTACTGTTGCTATTATGGCTACGCCCTCTCAATGAAATACAGAAGCGACTAGCCTCATTACTTGCACACACTGGCGTGATTATTTTTGCCACTGGTATTGCTTTTTCTACTGTAAGCAAACAAGAAATCAGTGCCAATATGACGGTTAATCACACCGTTTCACTCGCCGGTTATCAATTTAATTTCAAGCAATTACAGTTGGATACTCAATCCAATTACACCACTGAAAAAGCGCTCATTGCCGTTTATCAAAAAGATACATTTATTACACACCTTGAGACTGAACGTCGATTTTATACCGCTCGCCAACAGATAATGATTGAACCTGGTATGCACTGGGGATGGATGCGAAATTGGTACGCCGTATTAGGTGAAAAGACGGGAAATAACCGCTATGCGCTACGATTCTATGTGCAAGATGGTATCCAGTGGATCTGGGGAGGGGCTTTTATCATGTGCATCGGTCTCTTTATTGGGTGGTTTAAAGGGCGAAGTCAGCATGAATAAACTCTTGCATTATGTTGTTCTAACATTATTACTTATGGTGACGAATATAGCCAAAGCCGACATTGTGGATACTTGGCAATTTGCTACCGCAGAACAGCAAACAACTTCATTACAAATTGCGGCTCAATTACGCTGCCCTCAGTGCCAAAATCAAAACCTGCTCGAATCCAATGCCCCTACCGCTGTCAGTATGCGCCATCAAGTGTATAAAATGGTAGCGGAAGGGAAAACTGAAGCTGAAATACGCTCTTATATGACCGAGCGATACGGTGATTTTGTACTCTACAATCCGCCATTACACATGGGAACCATTGTACTCTGGAGCCTGCCGTTTATCGGATTCATCTTTGTCATCGCCCTGCTCTATTATTTAATAAAAAAAAGAGCCTCAGTACCGCGAACAAATCAACATAATTCAACGGAAGCTACCATTACTCCGACGTCTAAGCTGTCCATACAATTAACTCATGAAATTCCATCACAGCACGCCGAAGTGAAGCGCAACGATACCCTTTCTTATTATGCTATCCATTTATGCGTAGCTCTATTACTGCTCCTTACAATAGCAGGGTATTTTTTTCTACCGCGCTTTAGCGCCACTTATCATGAATACCAGCGCATCTCAGACCCATTACATATATTGACCCCACTACAGCAACAACAAAGTGATCTGATACGCTTACAAAATAATATTCGACAATCCCCCCAAAATGGTGACCTTTGGGCAATCCTCGGTGAATATTATTTATATCAAAATAGCTATGACAATGCCTTGATTGCCTATAACCAAGCACTTAAATATACAGGAGAAAACGCGCAACTTTATTCAGCTATCGCGACTGTGCTCTATTATCAAGCGGGGCAACAGATGACTGAAGATACAATGCAAGTAATAGAGCATGCATTATCCATTGATAAACATGAAGTGACCGCTTTAATGCTATTAGCCTCAGACGCCTTTATGCACGCCAACTATGAAAAAGCCATTAGCCTATGGCAACAACTACTCGATAGTAATAGCCCTAGAATTAATCGTTCACAATTAATAGAAGCGATAAATATGGCCACAATAATGAAAAATAATCATTAAATCATTTTTTGATTATTTTTCATTTAAAGTACATACACGTCATCAATAAAAAACTTAAAATAACAATAACTATTCAAATAAACTTAACATAACAATTTATTATTAATTGTAACCCTTTGTCTTTAATTGACTATTGTTATTTCATCCCCATATAAACACGCCTATGCTTATGCTACCTTAATATCGCCTAATTCTAAAATTACTACTATTATTCAAATATAAAAAGAGTAACTTCATGAAAAAGAATATATTTTCATATTTAATTATTGCTCTTATCGCAGGCGGCTCATTTGTTGCTGGCATGATGGCAAATTATACCCCTGATCTGGATATCGTTAAAAAATCACAAAAAGCAGTGGAGGATTTCCTTACATTTCCCGAAACCGCCGAATATAAAAATGTTCATTACTATGAAATTCGGCAAACACTCGATCACGGAATACTTGGTTATGTATGTGGTGAGGTACTCGTTTTTAAAAGCGAAAATTCCTTTGGCTATAAACGATTCCTCGTCAAAACATATATGCACCAAGATGGAAGAAATGTCGTTTCTATCCCTTTAATTGAACGTTCTGGAAATATTTTTCCTAACGACAACTTCAACATCATCTGGGATCAATTTTGCCGTGAACAATCTGATAAGAAAGAATAATCTCTTTTGACGCCTGTAGTATGCAACTTAACCTTTATCAGCTCACCTTTTTGGCTTAGTAATAAATCACTCTTAATAAACCAGCACGCCCTCTTTTCTTCAACCCATTGATGAATATTGTTAATCTCCTTCAATTCATGTCTATTTATTACATAAGCCAAAAAGCCAATCTATTGAATACACAAGAAAATTTTACATAAACAATATTAATATCTTTAAAAATATTAACACTTGACGTGTGTTTTGATACACAGTTCACATTTTTATCATCGGATTTATACGGTACATTAGTGTCAAGTCAAACGAAGGGAGAGATATCTCATCATTGAGGAATAAAAATTAATGTTGATGTTCTTTAATCACATTAACCAGTATCAATGTCGTTACACCATAAAATAGTAAATAATAATATTCGCAAAAATAAAAGTATAATATTTAACCAGTTGAATACTGAATTCTAATACCAGGGAATTTATTAGTACCAGTGTTATATCATTTCCTATCTGATATAGCGCGTAACAAAATATTACGCTTGTAATATAAAATAACATGCTAAGTTGAATACTTAAGTTATTATCATATAAACATTATATATTTAAGCTATGTATCAACGAAAAGCTAAGATATTTATTAAAAACTAACGTCTTCATCATGTACGTAGATATGCTATAGTACCGATTGCATAATTATAATATCGCTGTAAAGAACAAATCATGTAGTAGTGATTTCATTCAGTTAGAGTCCCTAAAGGGACTCTTTTTTTTATGTTTTAATATGGAAAAAAGCAATTAATACAAATCATTACCATGGCTTGCTATCACTTTTTTATACCACCAAAAAGATTTTTTACGTATCCTTGTTAGTGAGCCAGCACCCTGATCATCCTTATCAACATACACAAAACCATATCGTTTACTCATTTCGCCTGTTGAAGCAGAGACTAAATCAATACATCCCCATGAAATATATCCCATAATGGGGATACCATCAGCGATAGCATCACCTAAAGCTTGAATGTGTGAACGATGGTAATCGATTCGATAATCATCAATAATTTCACCATCCTCATTTAACTTATCATGCGCACCCAAACCATTTTCTACTAGAAATAATGGTTTTTGATAGCGATCATAGAGCATGTTTGCGGTTAATCTTAAACCGAGAGGGTCAATTCCCCACCCCCACTCACTCTGTTTTATATACGGAGAGCTTAAAGATTGTGCAGCATTAATCGACGGGTTTGTACCATCCCCCATATCCGCTGAGGCACAACGAGAGGCATAATAACTAAACGAAACAAAATCGACAGTATTTTTAAGGATTTGCTCGTCCTCTTCCGTGACCAGAAGTGTCACCTTGTTTTCACGAAAAACACGTTGCGCATAGGCGGGATAATACCCACGCACCTGTACATCAATAAAAAACAAGTTTTCACGATCTTTTTCCATTGCCGCCCATACATCTTCTGGTTTAGGCGACCAAGGGTAATATCCACCACCTGCAAGCATACAGCCAACTTGGTTTTGAGCATTGACTTCGTGGGCTATTTTTGTCGCTAATGCGCTAGCAACTAATTGATGATGAGCGGCTTGATATTTAACTTGTTCGCTATTTTCCCCCGCTTCAAAGACTAACCCTGATGATGAAAACGGCGTATGCAATAGCAAATTAATTTCATTAAATGTCAGCCAATATTTCACTATCCCATCAAATGCTTCAAAGCAGGCTTTGGCATAGGTCACAAAAAAATCAATCATCTTCCGGTCACGCCATGAGCCATACTCAGTGACCAAATGCATCGGAACATCAAAATGGCACAAGGTTACTAGCGGTTCAATATGATATTTTTTGCATTCATTAAATAAGTCGAGATAATAGGCGATACCTTCTGGGTTTGGAGTGACTTCATCCCCACGCGGAAATAAACGGCTCCATGCAATCGATGTGCGAAATACCGAAAATCCCATTTCTGCCATTAGCGCAATATCACGCTTGTATTGATGATAAAAATCAATTGCCAAATGGCTTGGGTAATATTCATCATCTCGTAATTTAAAACGTTTTTCGATCCCCATTTTTACCGGATGCCTGTTAGCTCCATAAGGAATAACATCTGCAATACTGAGTCCTTTCCCCCCTTCAAAACAAGCCCCCTCCGCTTGATTTGCCGCTATTGCACCACCCCACAGAAAATCTTGAGGAAATAGAGATCCTGGCATAATTACCCTCATTCAATAGTGAAAAAATTATTTACTTTCTGGTTAACAAAAATTTTTTATATTTCTTTGGCGATACTGTTTTTGTTTAATCTTACCTATTAATTATTTATTGATAATTAATGACGGTAATATCTATTAACTCCCTATTAATCATCTTTATTAATCACAAAATCAGTAGAAACCATTGCGGTAACAGCCACAACTATCCGTTGATTAAAGATAAAAACAATGCCATTTTGAATAGTAATTATTTTTTGTGATGCACCACACACAATAAAAAAATCACACACGCAATAAAGCGCTATGCCACATCATTCATATCGATAAAATAATAATCATTTGATTGATTATTTTATTTACAATATTTATCTATAAGGGGGGAGTTTTGTTAGAGAATAATGTTTTTATTGATAGGATAAATTAAAAAAAGCGTCATAATTACAAAAACCAAATACTATCAATTAGTTAACAATCACTTTTTACTTGCTTTACTAAATACCACTATCGTTTTTTGATCATTAAAATAGTGGTTTCAAGCAGTAAGGTGATTAAATCATAAAAGATAGCAACAAGGTGCCCATACTCTCAATCATGTTTTCCTGGCAGAAATACTCCAATGGGTTAAAAATCATATTTATGGTATTGATAATGGAATAACCTAGTAGGTCAGTTATATCAACTGTTGGCATACTCATTCCTCATTTTGATGGCTCTCAGCAGGATAAATAATCCAATTAAAACTATCAATCAGAATCGTGTTAAAACTCATCTATTAAATACACCACCTATTTATCCCCTTTGTCAATATTATGTCATGACTAAAATACAATCGATAAGCTAAAAAATGTTTTCACTGCCTTTAAATGAAAACATGCTAAATCGCCCAATAACCCTAACTTATCTTAAATTTATCGATATCAAATCGTGATTATTACCTGACGTTTTAATTATAATAGCATCACAATATAATTAAATCACCTATATAGTGGTTAATAGAAGGCTTATTTAGAATACGCGAGATATTTTATTAAAAGAATAAAATTGTGAAGTCGATCAATCTGAAAACCACTATAAAAAAGTTAAGTATTAACACTTAACCTTATTTCCACACCAACTTAATCATTGATGTTTTAATAATAATTCCAGCATGAAATATTCTTATTAGAAAGGACAAGAATAAAAAATAACCCATTCAAATCAATCAGATGGAAACAACATCCATTGCCTTTTATATCTCTTTATTATTTTAATTTAAATATTTCATCGTAATAATAAATTTTATAAATTACTTTTTATAGCCCTGCATTAAAAAAAGATAAAAATCAGCCAGTTTGATAATTTGGTGTAATATTAAATAGCACAAATAGCTAATAAAAACTTCAATAATTTATTTAAATCATATACACTCAGCATGAAACGATAAAAAGGAATTGTTATGTTTAGATTTTTTGAAACATTTTTTAATGAGCTGTCCAATATAATGACTGCAAATAGCCGACGTATCATTGTGACAATCTTAGCTGTCGCAACGATTTCAACAACAGTAACCATGGAGTCTATCAACATCTATTTTATAGCCGCATTTATATTTATTAGTTTTTCACTATATCTACCTGAAATATATAAATTTATAATGAACAGGGTAAACTAAGTAACGTTGAATACATTGAGCTATAACATTTGACTTTGTCTTTTTAACAACACACATGCACCTGTTTTTGCCGTTAGTTGATTAAAAATTACGTATTAGCACCTAATTCACTTTTTACCATAAATCAAAAGAGCAATACGTAATCAGTAAAAATAACTATCAATAGTCACTAAGCACATCAGCAAAGATAAAAGCCTGCGTATTGTTATCCTTAAAGTCAGAGTAAATACCTACGACCCGCCTTAAATACAGTTAGCTTCATTTGTAATGATGCTCAATCGCTGTTTCTTCCTTTAAATACCTATTAACCATGGCTGCTTTGTCACCTCACTTTCTATATCTTACGACAACCAATCAACCGATATAAATTTCTACCATCATGGTACATCACCGTATTACCACTGCTTCAAAAAGTAGCTGTATCCGTTAGCGTAAATACAATCATTCCTTTCTGCATAGAAAGAGATAAGAAATTAAATGGCCCACATATTTTGTATTTTCCTTTACACGAATGAGATGACTCCCCTCCTGCATGGATTCTCGAATGCGCTAATAGCGGCCTTATTTAGCATTAGCATGAGGGAATAGATTGCAGAAAGCAAAAAATGCCCTCACAAGGAGGGCTGTTATCAAATATGGGTCGGATAACTTAAAATCGATTTAATCTAAAATCTGTAAAGGCTAAATGGTTTCACATCCAATGAAGGTTCTTTACCTAACAGTAGATCTGCCGTGATTTCAGAAGAAACAGGGCTTTCTGTCATACCCCAACCTGTCGCGGTGTTAATCACCAGACCTGGGTATTCATTAACTTGAGAAATGATAGGATTCTCATCTGGTGCTATCGCCATCGCACCACTCCACTGGTCGATAAGTTTAGAGTCTTTAAATGCAGGGAACTCTGCTTTCAATTTCTCTAATGAAGAATTTAGCTCAGGAATATCTGGCAGTGCGGTCATATTCCTATTTTTCTCAAACGGAGAAACTTCGTCTAGCTCCCAGTGTGTCGGTTGTGTAAATGAATTAATTAACTGTTCATTTAATGAAATGTGTACTGGGAAATCTGGCATTGATAGCAATGGCAGATATTTATAACCATAGATAAATGATTCTTTTACGACTGGAGCAACGATCACACGAGGTGAAGTCGCATAGGTGCCATCAGCTTGCTCACGGAAGAAAATGTTACCTGGTAAAGCGACGTTACCACCCGGTGCAGTAGGTGAACCACTGATCAATTGCTGAGATTGGTAAGCCGGTAATGTTGGTACGTCAACATTCAGATTTTGCATGAACAGTCTAGACCATACACCGCCAGCAACAACCACTCTAGAAGTTTTAATCGCACCTTTTTCTGTCACAACATCAGAAATTGCACCCGCTTGAGTTTCTAAGCCTCTTGCAGCACAGTTTGTGTAGATCTTAACCCCAATTTTTTTAGCGTATTCCGCCATAACAAAGGTTGCAATCTCAGCATCTAGGCTACCTGAGTCTTCTTCAAAACCGGCGATTGTCCAATTTGATGTAGCTCCACGAAGGCGCTGATTTAATTCATCACCTTCAATAATTCTAGTTTTGAATGGAATATCTGAACCGACATTCTTACTTCTTGTATCAATCCATTTTCTGACGTGATCTAAATCTTCTTCATCAAGAGGAACTTCTACGCGCCCTTGAGTACGATAGCTAGTATCGACACCCACTTTCGCATTCATTTCTCTCCAACGCTGTTTACCAATATGATGAAGCAGGAATGTCTCATCAGGCATTTTGTAAGTAATGACTTGGCCATAGAATCTAGAAGATTGTTCGCCAGCAATATTCCCCTTCTCAACGATTACAACAGACAAGCCGCGTTCAACAAGATTGATAGCGGTCATAATACCTAAAATACCAGCACCAATCACAACAACGTCAGCTTGCTTAGGTAGAGGACCTGCGGTTCCTTCAACAAACCCATGTCTTGGTGTGCCAGGAACAAATCTACCTTCTCGAGTTAACATCGGGGTTAAAATTCCCGCCCCACCAGCCACGGCTACAACAGCCCCGCCGATAAGAAACTTTCTTCTAGTTATTGCCATTTTAAAACATTTCCTTTTATCAAATGAACGTCAGTATCTAAATAATAAGATCATCATTTAATTTTTATTTGTAACGTAATTGTATTCTAATTTAGATTAAAATTAAATTTATTTGTTAAAAATTATTTTTAATGAATGTTTATTCATAAAATAAAAATAGAATATTAACTAAATAAAACTGAATACTTTTTAGACAAACAGCAATGCAAAACCCCTATTCTATCAATATCGGAACTTCTGCAAGATATAATATATTTAGCGCTAACAGAAAAATGACAAGTCACTATAAATGAATAGTTATTTTCATTATTTAAAAGAAAAACACTTGGTCGCTAGGGAGAATTTGTAACATCTGTAGGAAAATTAACCTATCGTAGACCTACGATTTGGGCAATATTAAAGCTAACAGGATACGTTATTTTACTTAAGTATTTTATCAATTCATTTTTAGCTTAATATATCAATAACCATTAAAAAAAGAGGGACTCTTGAATCACTCTTACGGATATTATTGACCACTTATTAATTAAGGTCTTTTTATGCCATCGCACTTTACTCTCTATTATTTTAAGATTAAATTTCACACTAAAATTAACCTTATTCTTTGAGCTGTTATGACGAGACTATTCATGTTAGTTAAAGCTATTTAATGGTTATCTCATATCTCACCACAATTTAACCTACAGTGCTTACATATTGTATTATCAGTACCTAAACCCCGACTTTCTTCGAATCAAAGAATAAATTATATTGATATAAAACTGGGAGCTAGAACAAATAATAGGCGCCCTTTGTCAACCTTTTCTCACTCATTCATTTTCATTGCTAGGCCTAGCTTTGTCGGTATTTCCCTTTCAAGGCTGATCAAAAAAATCATGCTTAAAAATAAGGTGGTCTAGAGAGGTGCTGATCTGATATCAACTAACTGTGCTATATTCAATTTAGTCTGATATAAAAATCCCCCAGTCCGAGTTAGGAGCTTCCTCCTAACTCATTGGATATTAAATGATGGCACAACAATAATTCTTTTTGCCTATAAGAAGTGATTGTGATGAAACTTATTTTTTATATTTATTATAAAATTCTTCACCGCACATCACTTTAGTAAAGTCGCTGCCAACGGTCATTACAGATAAAGGCTTAACTTTATCGACATAGATAAAGTGGTTTCTAATCTTATCTTTTTCTTTCACTGGTTTTACTTGACCATTTTCTATTTGGTCAGAGTCATAATTCACACAATACCCAATTGTGTTAGCCGTTTTTTTATCTTTTACCACCATGATTTCATTATATTTAAAACGATAACCTTGGTTGTCTTTAGCTAACTGTTCTTTCGTTTTATCGCTTCTCGCAAAAGGGCTTGATACGCGATATAGAGCATCAGCATATTCAGCATCCATTTTTTTGCTGACAAACTGTTGATCAGCAGAGCTAGCAGAAGCGTAAGTCACACCCTGCTGTGTTGTTTTAATACTATATGCTTCCCATTCCTCTGACTCTTGAACAACTGGGTTGGCGTCGCTCAGAATATTCGCGAATTCACCCCACATATCATTATTTGAGCTACAGCCTGTAACCAACAATGTGGCGGCGCTAAGTACTGTAATTGAGAGAATATGTTTTTTCATTTTTACCCTAAAAGTTAAGATTAATAGTACGCGATAGATTTGTAACCAATGATTTTTAAAGTATTTTCATTGTATCTAGGAAATAAATAATCTGCAAATAGGTGCCTTAATATCAATTACCATTAAATTTATCAGATAAATTAAGCATAGAAACTACAAGGTAATAAAAAAACTATCACATCAATTTAATCCGATATTTAAAAATAAAATTTCCATCAATAGCCCTAATGATGGGCACTGAGTTTATATAAAAAGTCGACGGAGGTTGTGATCTGTCTCTTTCCTACTCTCGATTTGTTCATCACGACAAAATGAAATTTAAAATAAAAACACACATCATTATTAAGTATTAATAACTAAATTTGTCAGATATATCTTAATTCTCACTTCATTAAAAATAAGAAATATCCTACTCACCAAGAGAATTAAATACTATACTTTGATTTTTATTGTTCGTATGCAGCATACGATAGTCAGTAAAATTAAAGGCTGGACATTCATGTTTTCTCTACGCGGCTACGCATTATATTTTTATATTTTTTCTATCCTCTTTTTTATCTCACCGCTTGTCTATGTCATAATAAATGAAGATAAAAATAACTTACTGACCTTCTTAAGCAGCCTTACAATAATTTTTTATGTTATCGTCTGTATGGCAATATTTTTTTAAATTAAGGTAATTAGCAAAATAAAATTCGCTATTTTTATAGTTTCCTTCTTTGTGCGATACACGTTTTTTAATATTCTTTGCCTTTTCACCTTCTTAAGTCATTTTTCAGTATCGAGGTATTCAGACTAGCCAATGATTAAGCGATAAGTTCAATAACAGCATTTAGTTTCGCCTTAGCCCAGAGGTTAGCCAGCTACCACAGTCACAGCGATCAATTAACGTCACATTTTAAGCAAAGGCTCTGCTTGAGCATGCCAATCTCAGTTAACTCTTATTTAAAATATTACCCCTCTTTTTTATTATCTGACTTATCTCTTACATTGGATTCTTACAAGCAAGGTACGAATATGGGCGTTTCTATTTATTATTCCGCAACAAAAAAGACTCCTTTCAATTTTGAAGAAAAAAATACGTTTGAAACCATGGTAAATCAGTTGAATCAAGCCTTTCCATACAAAGAAGATGCGGAGACTCTCTATTTTTATGAAGAGCCATCAGATCAATTCTTACTACAAGGTTCAACAAAATTACCACTTGATGATGAGTCCATTTTGCTCGAGTCTATCGATTACTGGTTAGATTGTCTTTCGCAATTAACTCTAGCGTTTTCGACAGCACAATGGAGTGTTAGCATCGAAGACTCAGAAGCTACATGGGTTGATGATCATTGGGAAATGTAATATTACGGGTAATCTAGAAATAGGATTATTTGCTATAATTAATTATTCCTATTCCCTCTCTTACCAATAAATACCCTTTATGTTTGAAGTACCAAATAATTAAAAAGACCCAACCAATGCGGGTCTTATATTATAGGGGGAATCCCCCTTATCTTGCGTCACCATTTTCTAAATATAGAGAGAAGGCTCCCCATCAGGGCGAGTTTTAAACCTTCTATGCGCCCACAAGTACTGCTCTGGTGCTTTCATTATTTCTTTCTCTAGTACAGAGTTAATTGTCGCGGCATCATGTAGCGTATCGCTAGTTGGGTAATTGACTATTTCTTTCCCTAGCACCAAGTCATAACTAATACCATTACGGTTACGTAGCAGTGTGACAGTTAATGTTGGTGAGTGAGATAATTGAGCAAGCGTTGATGTACCTTTTGACGTTGAAGTATTTTTGACTGAAAAAAACGGAGCAAATACAGTTCCCTTTCGACCAAAATCTTGGTCAGGTGCGAACCAAATGGCCTTGCCACTTTTTAATTCTTGAACCATAAATCTTAAATTTTTACGATCAATCATTCCTTTGCCAGAACGACATCGACCCTTTGTTTGAATATATTCCATTGCTTTGTTGTTATGTGGTCGATACATCGCATTTACAGGAAAGCATAGCCCCATAATTCTGCCACCTAACTCCAGCGACATAAAATGAACCCCAACGATAATTACCCCTTTATTTTTGGCAATGGCTTCTTGATAATTAGATATTCCTTTGACTTGAAAGAGCTTTTTAATTCTTTTATCACTCCAGAACCACGCTATTCCGGTTTCAAATAACGCAATACCTAGCGATCTCAAGTTTTCGATAACTAAATCGTCTATTTCTTTGCGGTTTTTATTTGGAAAACACAATTCTAAGTTTCTTTTTATAATGGAAACTCGTCTTTTAATAAAATACTTCGAATTAACCCCCAAAAATGCACCAAGCCGAACAAGCCATTTATAAGGGAGTTGAACCAATAAAAATAAAATAACAATTCCTAACCATGTTGTAGCGTATTTGGGATGGAGTAACTTTAGGGAGAACAGGTTTTTAGCGTACATATGTATCTCAACACTTCGTCTTTGCGATATGCAATGTAAGTTAGACAGTTATTCTTATTTTTAATTCAAAAATTTCATCAATCCGCCATCGTCTATTTACCCTTTGTTTTCAATAAGATAAATGATAGAGAAAAGATATCAATCACTTTGTAATGATTGATTTTATATATCACGCACCTAATGTGTATAAAAGTTTAAATCACCATTTAGCGAAGACATATCAAAAATAGTTAAAAACACTAACTCATCATATCCCTAATAATAGCTATGAGTCTTATCATCTATCAAATTTTCTGCCATTTGTTGATTTTAAATAGGCATATTCACTATAGGGAAGTCTGATAATAATATTATCTTTATCAATAGCGCTTCCTAACATTGTCATTCTACAGAGTAAATTAACCTTGCCGACTCTCTGCATACATAATCCGTCAGGACTTTCAAAAAAACGCATATCACCTTTCTTCCACATAACAACAGTGACACCATCCGGTATTGCGCCTATTGGCTGAACAGTAAAAATTGTCAGCTTATTATATGCAAATACTGATATTGCACTGATTAAAACAATAAATATTATTAGTATTTTCTTTATCATTTAACAGCCTATCATCTCACCAGTATTTGTTATTGTGCACGTATTCCCTTCGCTATCAGATGTATGGCATCCAGAGCTGTCACACCAACTTTTTATCGAGTATTCATTGCCTTCACTATCAACTGAAAAGACTTCAGATGAACCATCCGCATAGTCTCTTGAGCCAGATGTTATTGAATATGAGTTACCGTCAGTATCATACGATTCAATAATATTATCGCCTTGTGCATTAGTACTCGATCTTGTACATGCTTGATAGGTACTATCACCTATACACTCCTCTGCCATTGCCGCTGTTGATATAAATGCCACAATAAGCGTATAGATTGTTTTATTTAGCAGTTTCATCCTGCCTCACCGATTAATTTTATTGTTTAAAGGAATTGCACTGTTTTAATAAACTAGAAATCTCAATAAATATAATCTAATTATTAATCTTAAAATAGCGAAAAAAGAAGCCTGTGCAGCTTATTGGAAAGCACACAGGATAATCATTTATCATTTTTAGGCTGCCTATACGGCAGTACACGCTGTACGGACATATCGTCGAGAATTGCGACTTTTCTAAGCTGCCTATACGGCAGTACACCCCCGAATTCGGGGGTTTTATTTTATCATCGTTTTCTAAGCTGCCTATACGGCAGTACACAAAAGAAAAGCCCCAACTGCTGGAACAGATGATTTCTAAGCTGCCTATACGGCAGTACACGACTCGCAGCGCGTTTTAATGGCTTCGTTAGCTTTCTAAGCTGCCTATACGGCAGTACACTGAGTGGCATCACTAGAATCGGTACCGCGTTTTTTCTAAGCTGCCTATACGGCAGTACACTTTTGGCTTTGCGTAATGCGGTTTGCTGTTCATTTCTAAGCTGCCTATACGGCAGTACACAAGAAATACGCTGAGGATAGAAATATCACTTTTTTCTAAGCTGCCTATACGGCAGTACACGATCAGTGTGAGTACAACTTGACGCTCATAATTTTCTAAGCTGCCTATACGGCAGTACACCGTTTGCAAATAAATTCCGTGCTCGTGTGTTATTTCTAAGCTGCCTATACGGCAGTACACTATAAACTATCAGGAAAAAACCTTCGTGCAACAATAAATTATGGCTAATTTGTGCAAAATACCTTATTTTTTAGAGGGTATCATAACACTTTGTTTTTAAACAGAATAAAATTTCAATAAAAATAGAAGGTAAAATAAGATAACTATCACGCATCTTCCCCTTCTTACATCAAAAGAGATAGAAAGAGCCTTATTCGAAGCTGCGGATAAAACAATCTCTTCAAAAGTAACAGTGACATTTTAACCTTCGCTTGATTAATCAACTTATTACAATAAGGGCCATTTTAATGTATCTATTAAAATGGCTCTTATTGTTAACTCATTCAACGTATAAACTTAATCAGTAATTTCATTCCGTTTTACCGATTTTAAAGGTTATGGATTGGTTTTGTGTACCGTGCCATGACGACTTTACAAATAATCAAAAATACTGCCTTACTTACCATAAGGGCATTTGGTCTATTCCAACAAAGAATGTCGCTGATAAACATTAACCAACAACAATGATTTCAAAGCATCATTTACTTTATTCTGCACCCTTGTTTATCAACGACAACTTCACCATCTTCTTTGACAAATTCATTTTGTTGCCGATTAGGTAATATATCCAGCACTACCTCTGAAGGCCGACACAACTTTACGCCTAGCGGAGTGACGACAATCGGCCTATTAATCAGTATCGGGTACTGCAACATAAAATCAATGAGTTGGTCATCTGTATAGCTATCTTGTTCTAAATTTAATTGTTCATAGGGTTCGACATTTTTTCGTAATAACGCCCTTACCGTGATTTTCATATCGGCAATAAGTTTTACTAACACATCTCTAGAGGGTGGTGTTTCTAGATAATGAATAATCGCCGGCTCAATACCACTATTGCGGATCATTGCAAGGGTATTGCGTGAAGTGCCACAATTTGGGTTGTGGTAGATGGTGATCTCATTCATTGGGTTACCCTTAATTTAACAGTGAAAGTCGAAGCACTAAAGCAACGAGTGTGACAATGAGCACAGGGATCGTCATGATAATCCCTGTTTTGAAATAATATCCCCATGTAATGGTCATGTTCTTTTGTGATAAAACATGTAACCACAACAATGTTGCTAAGCTACCAATTGGTGTAATTTTTGGCCCCAAATCTGCGCCAATTACATTGGCATAAACCATTGCTTGCTGAATTACCCCTGACGCTTCACTCCCTTCAATGGATAGAGCACCAATTAATACCGTTGGCATGTTATTCATTATGGATGATAAAAATGCGGTAATAAATCCAGTTCCCAGAGTTGCTACCCATAACCCTTTATCGGCAAGGTAATTGAGCGTTTCAGAAAGATAATCGGTTAACCCTGCATTTCTTAAGCCATAAACCACCAAGTACATACCTAAAGAGAAAATGACGATTTGCCACGGTGCACCACGTAAGACTTTTTTGGTATTAATCGTATGGCCTCTGGCTGCAATCACCCAAAGAATTAAGGCGCCAATTGCAGCAATAGCGCTAACAGGGATACCTAATGGTTCTAAGACAAAGAAACCGGTGAGCAACAGCACCAATACAAGCCAACCTGCTTTAAACGTTGTCATGTCCTTAAGGGCTAAAGCAGGCTCACTCAATTTAGTCATATCATATTGCTTAGGAATATCTTTACGGAAAAAACAATGCAGCATCACTAACGTTGCAATAATCGCCGCGATATCCACTGGCACCATAATTGAGGCATATTCAGTAAATCCAATATTAAAGAAGTCCGCAGAAACAATATTCACGAGGTTTGAAACGATAAGCGGTAAGCTCGCTGTATCTGCAATAAAACCCGCCGCCATGACAAACGCTAACGTCGTGCCTTTGTTGAAACCAAGTGCAAGTAACATCGCAATCACAATGGGCGTTAATATCAATGCCGCACCATCATTGGCAAATAAGGCTGCAACAGTTGCACCAAGCAATACGATATAACTGAATAACAGCCTTCCTTTACCACCGCCCCACTTGGCAACATGTAATGCCGCCCATTCAAAGAAACCACTTTCATCTAAAAGTAGGCTAATAATAATCACTGCAACAAATGTCGCGGTGGCATTCCAAACAATGTTCCAAACAATCGGAATGTCTTGAAAACTGATCACACCAAAGATCAGTGCTAATACAGCCCCTACTGTAGCACTCCAGCCAATACCCAACCCTTTGGGCTGCCATATAACAAACGTAATCGTTAGAACAAAAATTAATGCGGCAATAAACATAACAACCTCGTTTAAAAGGTGCTTTCGTGCACCTTTTATTTTCCAAAAATAAAACTTATTCTGCGAGCTGACTTAATGCGGATATCCCCACAGGCTCAGTCTCAAGTAAAGGAACGATAGCAACACGTTTTGCTAACGTTGATGCCACCTTTTCAATCTGAACGACTTCCTGCTCTGCCCTTGAAAGTAACAATGGTGAGGTAGTTTCCGTGATAGATAGGCTATTATTAATTACCCACGCCCACGGATGTATATCTGCCCGTATTAAGTCATTCTGTAAGTTTTCCGCCTCAAGCACAGGCGTTGTTTCAGCGAGTGTCGTAATAATGACTTTGGTGCGTTCAGGATCTTGTAATTGCATCATAGGGGTCAAAAAGTGGCCTTTTTTGCCCATTTTCTTAGCAATTTCTTTATGATATGCCCCTGTTGCATCAAGAAGTAATAATGTATGTCCAGTCGGTGCAGTATCCATGACGACAAAACGTTTCCCTGCGTCTCTAATGATGCGAGAAAAGGCCTGAAACACAGCAATTTCTTCAGTACATGGAGAGCGCAAATCTTCCTCAAGTAATGCACGCCCCTCTGCATCTAAATCTTTCCCTTTTGTTTCTAAGACATAATTACGATAGCGTTCAGTTTCGGCGATGGGATCAATTCGGCTAACTTGAAGATTGGGTAAAACACCATCAAGTGTTGATTCAACATGAGCAGCAGGATCTGATGTAGTCAGATGCACATCAAGCCCTTTTTCTGCCAATTTAACCGCTATTGATGCTGCAATCGTTGTTTTCCCAACACCGCCTTTGCCCATTAACATAATCAGCCCATGTTGTTGCTGAGATATTTCCCCAACCAGTTCTGACAAGGAGGGTAAAGAAATAGGTTGTTTTGTCGGAGTAATGGTTGAAAATTGTGGCATGTCATTCGATAACAACTGCTTCAATGCATCGACACCAACCATATTGATATTTTGCAAATAAAGAATATCAATGGGTAACGAACGCAATGCCTCAGGCAGAGACTTTAATGCGGCTTGCTCTTGAGAGTAGAGTGCATGGGATAACTTATCATTTTCAGTCATCGCCGTTTCCGGGAAAACACCATTTATAATCAATTGTTGATTTTTGATACCCAGAGAAGACAATTCACTATAGGTCCTCGCAACCTCCCTCAAAGCGGCTGACTGAGGACGTGCAACCAATACTAACCTTGTTAGTGAGTTATCACTCAACGCTTGCACTGCCATGCTGTACTGCTCACGTTGTTTTTCAAGGCCAGACATTGGGCCTAAACATGTCGCACCGTCAGGATTGTCACTAATAAAATCACTCCACGCGCTCGGGAGTTGTAATAAACGGATGGTATGCCCCGTAGGTGCGGTATCAAAAATGATATGGTCAAATTGGCGGGTAATTTCGGTATTGGTTAACAATCCAGTAAATTCATCGAAAGCCGCAATCTCTGTGGTACAGGCGCCTGATAGCTGCTCCGTAATGCTTTGAATTACCGCTTCAGGTAAATTTTCTTTGATTGGATTAATAATTTTATTTCGATATTCTTCGGCAGCAGCTTGAGGGTCTATTTCAATGGCAAATAGGTTTGGAACCAATGTTATTGGCTGAATATTGTTGCCAATCGATTGAGAAAATACCTGCCCAACATTAGAAGCCGGATCCGTACTCACCAGTAAGACTTTTTTCCCTTCCTCTGCCAACTTGATTGCTGTCGCACAGGAAATAGAGGTTTTACCCACCCCCCCTTTTCCAGTGAAAAATAAATAATTAGGTGTGCTGTCTAAAAAATTCATTTTATCGCCCCTGTTAACAACATGTTTTGTCATTACCGCAACACGACTTAACTGTCTCCACCTTCTCAATATTCAGGCGAATACCAAACCATCTTGCTAGCTCATGACGTTTAGGGTATCGACCTGTCAGCACAATCTCACCATCAAGAATAAAGAGTGGGAGTGATTCGGCGCCAGCGGTTTCCAGAAATGTTTTTACTTTTATGTTGTTAACAAATGCCATAGGCTCTTGCGCTAAATTAAAACGCTTTACATTCGCTCCTTGTTTTTTTAACCAATCTGCATCTGTTGCAAAGTCCACTAATGCTTGATCAACTTCTGTTCCACAAACGCCAGTGCTACAGCATAACGCGGGATCAAATACTTCGAGTTTTTTCATGTCTCAACCTTATATATGATTTTTCGAATATGTTAATTTAAAAAATTTTATATAGAACAGCGATTAGCAGATTCTTTTTTCTCTAAGCTTTTGAGTAAATCTGCGACTCTATTTTTCTCTGTGGCATAGGTGACATCAATGATACTTTTTACCCACGGTAGTAATGCCGGAGATAGCCGATAATGAACCCATTTCCCATGTTTTGAATCGAGTAGAAGACCCGCCTCTCTAAGCATTGCTAGATGTCGAGAGGTCTTCGGTTGCGATAAATTTAAGGCCGTATAGATATCACAGACACATAGCTCACCGGATGCTTTCAAAAGCAGCACGATATCGAGCCTTGTTTGGTCGCCTAAAATTTTAAACAGTTGTAATGGTTCCATATGTACCTCTTTAGCCTTTTCTTTAAATTATACCTAAAAAACACATACGTCAAATCGAATATGTTTTATTTATAAACCATTTGTTCCTTTTTGTACTAGTTGATAGAAAAGGTAAGAATCAATGATGATAATACCACGCTAACTCTCTAGCTTGGCTCAACGATTCAAATAAATAAGCAAATCAAAAAATTACGACAAAACGAACCATTAAAACGCTCGATAAAGCCATTTTGCTGTAGCTTATCGGGTTGAATATGGCATAACGCTATCTGATTATTTTCACAGTAATTAAATTAATTCACTGAATTTTAGGCATAAAAAAAGACATCAGTTGATGTCCATTGACTTCGAAATGGTACGCCCTACAGGGTTCGAACCTGTGACCTACGGCTTAGAAGGCCGTTGCTCTATCCAGCTGAGCTAAGGGCGCATAAGAGAAATGCGGCAACCTATACGGTTGATGGCGTTGAATTATACGGTTGCTACGCGCTGAGTCAATGGCTTTTCTCTACTAAAATAACTATCTGCTCATTTTATGTTACAGATTGAACTGACATTGGCGCTAACTTCTGACAAAATAGGCACATCCCCAAGTCTCATATATGGATTAAGTCACAGATGTTAGCAAAAATTATTGATGGGAAAACGATTGCGCAGACAATTCGGCAGGAAGTTGCCCAAAAAGTCCAACAACGTATAGAACAGGGCAAACGCGCACCAGGCCTTGCTGTTATCTTAGTCGGTGCAAACCCGGCTTCACAAATTTATGTCGGCAGCAAACGCCGTGCATGTGAAGAAGTGGGTTTCCTATCTCGCTCTTATGATTTGCCTGATACAACAACTGAAGCAGAGCTTCTAAAACTGATCGATGATTTAAACCAAGATACTGAAATCGATGGTATCTTAGTTCAGTTACCTCTGCCGGCGGGCATCGATAACGTTAAAGTTATTGAGCGCATTCACCCAGATAAAGACGTTGATGGGTTTCACCCGTATAATGTCGGCCGTTTATGCCAACGCGCACCACGTCTACGCCCATGCACACCAAGAGGGATTGTTACCCTGCTCGACCGCTACGGTATTAACACCTATGGGCTAAATGCCGTTATCATTGGTGCATCTAATATTGTTGGTCGCCCTATGAGCTTGGAGCTGCTACTTGCTGGCTGTACAACCACCGTGACTCACCGTTTTACAAAAGATCTTGAGCAACACGTTCGCAATGCCGATCTTTTAGTTGTTGCAGTAGGAAAACCGAATTTTATTCCGGGTGAATGGGTTAAACCGGGTGCTATCGTGATTGATGTTGGCATCAACCGCCTTGAAAATGGTAAAGTCACCGGTGATGTAGACTTTGATGAGGCCTCCAAATATGCCTCTTGGATCACCCCTGTACCTGGTGGTGTTGGCCCGATGACGGTAGCCACACTGATCCAAAATACATTGCAAGCGTGCGAAGAGTATCACGATATTTAATGAAATCAGGAGCTGTCATGGATATTTTCAGGCTTGAAGGCCACCCACACATAGAACTGTGTGATTTGCTCAAAATAGAAGGCTGGGCAGAAAGCGGGGCAATGGCTAAGGCCATGATCGCTGAAGGCTTAGTGCAAGTTGATGGCGTAATAGAAACTCGCAAGCGTTGCAAAATCGCGGCAGGAAAAGTAGTTTCTATGGGCGACCAAAAAATCAAAGTTCAAGACTAAATACCAACAAGTAAGCTGATGTGCAGATCAGCTTACTTTTACCGCCATTTTCTCTATTAACATACTTTTCTCTCTCACTTACCACCGAGTCGGCTCATCTCAATCTCATCTTAAAATGAAGGCGAGTAAGCTTTACCCCACCAACGAGCTATAACTGAATAACTTATCTGTGACCGACATCCGAATTAGGAGAAATATTTGCACTCTATTCCAATAAACTATTCTTCCTAAACTAGATGATTAATTTAAGAAATTAATAGCCCAAGAATTATTTAGTCTCGAAATGTGATAATAACCGCCTATACCTATATTGCCTTTCTGCTGCACTGTGTGCCATTATCGAAAAGCAAGTTTGTAAGAGGTGCAACAACCACACCTAATAGCAACTCCTACTTGATTATGATAACAATTAATATACTTCTGTTTTCCCCCTTCAATGGGGGACTTTTTTATCTTACTTATTTTTATTTGAAAATTATATCAAGCTGCGCTGCGCCGGTTGCTTTCCCTGGTTTTTCCGTCTTATTAGGACATAGCGACCACACCAACGGCTGAGATTGTGAAGAGCTTGCGGTTTGTGCACCTATTTGCATGAAATTTAACCCTTGATTATTGACTGAAAAAGGGATACTTGAAGTCCTATCCACGCAGCCTACTGCATCTGCTGCCGCATTACTGCCAATATAGCCGCGCACTAATCCCCCGATTGTGCCATCACTATAGTGTAAGCTAATTGCATGATTTCCGACGGCAGTTGATGGGGCAACAGGCTGGCCTGAAATAGCAATTTGGAAAGCTCGCCCATCATTAGCACCACAATTCACACTAATTGAAGATGTTGGATTGATAACGGGAAGCCCTTTTCTCGTATCAAATGAGACTTCTGTCGGCGTTGAAATGGAACAAGGTGGATAACTGACCGTCACTGTTCCGCTCGGAAAAATTAGATGGGAGACCAAATCACCCGATGAAGCTGATTTTATAAGATAAAGACTCGGTAACGTATAAGAGCCAGGCTTTGCATTATTACCAACATATAAAAATAACTCCCCTCGTATTGATGCCTTATTATTTTTCCTATTCGTATTCCATTGATGCTGAGTTGCTTCAGGCCAAGCAGAGCCACACCACATGGTCGACGCATTTTGTACTGGTGACGGTGTATAATTACCGTAGTTATCCCACGCCCCTTTTACAGTAACATCATGAAAAGGTCCTGATGTGCTCGCACCTGCTCCAACCGACGCAACCCCTGTTGCATTTGTACTACGAAAACCAATAATTATGTCCTGATCTACCCTATAACCTTTCATTTTACCCACCGTCATTTCATACGAGCTTGGTAAGCAATCAACCTTAGAAGAAGATGTATTAATACCAAAACCATCGGCCCTAATCGCGCTAGATGAATTTACGGCACTAATTTTTGTTAGGGTTATTTCGGCGTTCACATTACCAAGTGAAATAATCTCTTGGCCAGGCATCGCATTAAAATTTGCAGCCAACGCGACTGGATGGATAAAACCAAAGGCAATGACTGTGCTAGTCATATATTTATTAAACACTGAACTCATCATGGTTTTATATTTAAAATAATAATATTTCATGGTCAGGCAAATACCTTAATCTATTTTATAATTTCACAGGGGTACATGTATAAGTTACTTGGCGTATTGGTTGGTCTGCCTCTAACTCGATATTGGCTAAATCGAAGCGAACTTCACATTGTTTTTCTGTAGACTCCCCCCATTTAACCAATAATTTTCCTTTTTCAGGTAATCCTGTTAAATAAACCAGCCCTGAATCACCAACGATGCTGCTATAACTATCTGACGTATTTTGTAAGCTAGCTATCGCACCAAACGGCACATTGACATTATTCTTAATCAACGTCATTAACACTTGATACCCTCGTTTTGTCGCAAATTTAACCGGAACAACTGCGCCCTTACTCGGATAAATATTGATATTTGTTTGAGCAACATCGACATCATCAGGTAATGTTGTTGGGTCGATACTGATACTATTTCTCTTATAGTCAGAAAG
This sequence comes from Providencia sp. PROV189, assembly GCF_028480065.1. Classification (NCBI taxonomy): domain Bacteria; kingdom Pseudomonadati; phylum Pseudomonadota; class Gammaproteobacteria; order Enterobacterales; family Morganellaceae; genus Providencia; species Providencia sp. PROV189. Next base: position 178,043 of record NZ_JAMPOG010000005.1, on the reverse strand, counting down.
ATAAGGAGCTATACCATAACCTCGCCAATCAGAGTAAGAGGAACCATTATTAATACTGACATTCGGTGCATCCGGTAAATAAACTAATGCGACTGATTCCCCCATATTTTTTGTCAGTGTAAGTCCGCCGGAATGGAGCAGCATGCCGCCATTTGCGTTCATATTAAATGTCTTCATCTGGCTACTATAACTATACCCCGCGGTAATACTTCCCTTACTTCCTTGATAACCAGCATTAATATTACTGCTATTAGCGCCATCTTTATTTTCCCAACTTTGAGAAGCGCTATAGGTAAAATCACCATCCATCAAACTACCATTTATCCCAGTTTGAATTTGCGATTTACCATTGTTATCGCGTGTATAGTAGCTAGTAGAATAAATAGACTGTAAGGAATCTGAATAACCAAATACACTAAATGGAATACTTATGTTAAAGGAAATTTGTCTATTCTCAGGCCAATTTCCGTTATCATCTTTAACCCTATCAATAGTAAAGTTACTGCCATAAGTTATCCCTTTATAGCTATTACTGTAGCCAATCGAACCTCCAGTTTGGGTTCTAGAGCTTCCCCAATAATCATCACGCGTAGCTCGAAGGTAAATTGTTCCCCATTCTCCCATACGCTGGCTGACTTGAGTTTGGAAACTACTACGCCGTCTTTGCATTGACCACGGGTAAACCCCGTCTTCAAGCTGATAACCTTCAGAGTTAAATTCACTAAAATTATAATAGTTACGTGTTGAATAACGTAATGCGGTGAGATCTACGGAGGTTCCCGTATTCATCATACTTTTCGAGTAACGAAGGCGATAAGACTGCCCCGTTTTCCGTGAGTTGTGATTTAATTTTGCAGCAGAAGCCGTGATATCAAGAGAAATGGCACCTACGTTGCCTAGTGAAATACCCGTTCCTACGTTTGCAGCTTGGTAATCTTCAGCAGCTAATACACCACCATAAACTGTGGTGTCATAAGGTAACCCATAAACAGCCGTTCCTAATAAAAAATCGGCCTCGCGGGATTGATTCGTCACATTACCGTCATAACGTCCAACCGTAACTTCATATTTCCAGCCACCGGGCCTTAGCATGACAGGTAATGATGAGTAAGGCACAATGAACTTCCGTTCAGTACCATTTGCCTCAGTGATAGTGACATCATAGTCACCTGAAAGCCCTGCTTCTTGAATATCATTGATGTAAAAAGCACCTGGAGCGACATAGGTTTCATAGATAATATTCCCATTTTGGCGAATGGTTACCCTTGCATTACTATTCGCAACCCCTTCTATGGGTGGAGCATAGCCCCGTAGCTGGCTTGGTAGCATCTCTTCGCTAGAACTCAATTTTATACCGCGAAAAGGAACACTATCAAAAACATCACTCCCCGTATTATTTTCACCAACTAACAGCACAGAGCGCAGTGGGAATAATTCGCGGTATAAATATGTATTCGTAAAACGGGTATAGTGCTGGTTATTATCTTGGTTATCACCACCATCCGTTTTTATTTGGCTATGGGTGATCGTGCTCCGTAAACGCCATGCCCCCGCGTTCAAACCAGCTCTTACTGTTGCAAAGAAGTTATCGGTTTTTCTATCTGAGCTATACCGTGAACTATTTTCAGTATGCCCATAACTTAAATTATAATTCGCAATAAGTGCCGGGATCCCATAATCCAATAAGTCAGGATCGAGTACCTCAGTATGGCTCGATTTCATTGCTATCTGCGGAATACTGATTTCAAGTTCTAGAATAGAAATATCAAAATGTGTTGATGCATCTGGGATCAAAGCCGGCAAATTATCAATCGGGTAATCTAACGGCAAATCCTTTGTTGTAGGAAGTTGCTTAATATTAACGCCATGTTTTTCTAGTAGCTCAGGTGTTAATACTGGAGAAACAACGCCTTGTTTATTTTCCTTAAATGTAATTGGAAGTTGCCCAATACCGACCTTATTAATATAAACAGAAACGAGATATTCACCCGGAGCAATACTCCCTTTTTTAGAATACACGGATAAATCAACTTGATCGGTTTCTCCCATTGCTTGTAAAAAAGCAGGATCAAAATAATCTTCTGCGGTAGCGGAGTGAATGCTTAACATCAAGCACAACGCAATAGGATGCCATGTAAACTTAGCTGGACTTACGCAAGCAGGTAGTGTGTGCTTATTTCTATTCATATTTATATCCATTGACTTATCAATAGCAAAATTAAGCCTAAAGCAGTAAGTGCTCTTTTTTACTTATATTCATTTCAATAACGAGTTCTGAAATAATTACAATAAACGCGTATATTGCTGTGTTACTCCACCATCTTGGTCAATTAAACTCCATTCAAGCTCACCTTTAATATTCTCAGGTAATGGATACCGCTGTTGCCCCATAGGTGGAACCATTTCAAATAGAGATAAAGAGTCAACATCTTGATTGCCCACTTTTATTGAATAAAAAGTGACATAATAAGGTGTTGGATTTTTAACAATTAAAGAGTCCTTATCACGAGAAAAAACTAATTTTTTTGATATTTCATCAGTACCATATTTGGGTAAACCACTTGGGCGATAAAAAAGTTTTAAATGATTCTGTGTCGCAATAATCATTTGTGACTTTCCTGTATGGCCTGTTTCTTTTTTCTGATTAGGTATCGCCTTAATGTTAAGAATAAATAGTGACTCACGATCTTGCGGCATTTTATGATTAATTGATTTAATCATTAATACGACCGCGTCTTTTTCATTTATTTTTTCTAATGGCGGCAAAACAATAAAATCAGGCTTATTAAGTCCATCATCATTTGGGTTTACAACTTGAGATTGCAATAAATAAGCCATATTACTGTAGTTAGTCACTTTAAAGGGTACACCTTTTTTCGCAGACTCTGGATAAATGACCCTTGTCGATTGCATGGCAATGCCATCATGCTTCACCATATTTTGCCCATAAGATGAAAGAGAAAATAACCAGAAGCAATGAAAAATAAACAAAGTAAACCATGATGAGCGTCTCATTATTTTTTCTCCGTATGACTCATTAAATAATGATACTCTCGGCTTTCTCCACCAAAATCATTAACAACTCGCCAAGTTACCTCTTTAGCATTTTGGTTGATGTGATATTTTATTTCCGAAAACGGTGCAACCATCATTCCATTATTTTGATTATCAATTTGTTGTCCATTCACCTTTAACGAAGAAAAGGTCTGAAAATAGGCTGTTGGGTTATTTACAACTAAAACATTTCCTTTTTGTTGAAAAGTGAGTTGTGATGCTGACGAATTTACACCCTTGATAATACTTTCAGGGCGATAAAATAGTTTAATCACCATTTGCAAACCAAAAGAAACTTGTGAGTAATTATCACTCTCCTCACTTAATCCTTCCTTAGGTATACTCGGTATTGCTAAAAAGCTTAAATAGAAAACCGATTCCCTATCTTTAGGTAGATGCTTTATCTGATTAGGAACAATCACTACCGTATTTTGACTTTGTGGCTCCATTCTAAATAATGGTGGATTTACTAAAAAGGGAGCCTTTTCTAAGCTATCAGGTGAAATAAGTGCATTAACTTTAATTAAATAGGTATTATTGCTACGATTTTGAATCGTTGCTTTTGTGTTTTTATCGGTCTCTAAAAAGATCACACGCGTTTGATTCAATAACACACCGCCATCCGCAATAGCGCTATTAAATAGAGAACTAAGCAATAATGTTAATAAAGCTAAGAAATATTTCATCATCGTTTTCAGTCATAAAGAAATTGAAAAGTTACGGTGCTGTGTAATTTCCCAGCTTGTAATTCGCCACTACAATTCCCGCATGAAATTGTTGCCGTAAATGGTATTTTGGTTTTATTCAATATTGATAGTGGACTTTCTGCCACCCAATTAGCATTAATTAATCCTGTTTCGGCTACATTAGTATTTTTCTTGAAATAAGTATTTCCTTCAGTACTAAGTAAAAAACCATACCCTTTAGTAGTTGAGCTTGCTGAGTTCACATATAGATGACGCCCACCAAGGGTTTTGCTTTCCCCCGTAACTTTAATTTTCGGCGTATAGTGTGTTAACCCTTTACTATCACAATCAATAAAGTCTAAGGTAAATTTTTCTTGTTTAGCTGTACCATTTTTAACCTGAGAGGTCGAAATATTAGCGCCATTATTAAACGCAATAACTGGATGACTAACGCTAATTTCACATGTGCCTTGAAAGTATTCAGCTGAAAAATTTATTTGAACTGGTGCAGCCTTTGCTAAGGGTAAATAACTCAATGTCAGTATCATCAAGCTAATTTGCGTCACCCGCTTTAATTTCTTATACAATGTAAAAAAATTCTGCACAGTGGCCCCTTACTTTTCACTGAAAAAGAACGGTAAATGTAATATTGGCTTTTAAAAAATCAGGGGTAACTGTGTTATCCACGCTTACAAGCCCAATCCCAAAATACTCGGTACTTGAAAATTGGTTCGATGAATTTAGCGGTGTTAAAGCCACCTGTTTTCCTTGATTTTCTAGCGCGTCACCATTATAGAAATCATTTAATCCAAGCTCTTTTTTACCATGCTGGATCATAAACCCTGTGCCATTAGGCGTACTGTCTAAAAAAACTTGATTATTACCGCTATAAGGCGTTATGCCTTTTAATGTTAATAACGGTGTGGTATTTCCCCCTTCACAGGTCACTTTTGCTGAAATAGGTTGAATTTCAACTGTTGTTTTTGCTGTTGGGAAACTAGCAACCGAATAAGGCTTAAAATGTAGCGCCTTATCTGATAATTCAATGGAACAACTACCATCGACTAAGGAAGCCGACAGATCAACTTCTGCAGTACCTACCGCATATAATTGGCCAATGTTAGTTAGCATCAGCACAAAAAAGATCGAGGAAGACTTATTGAACCCAACCATCGAATTGATCCTTTCCGCCAAAGTCATTGATTGCGCTCCACTGTACTTTGCCTTTTTGGTGAATATCTTGATACAGCATGTCACTAAAAGGCGAAATCATGGTATTACCTAATTTAGGCTCCAGCTTAGCGAGCTTATTGCCCACTTTGATTTCACTGAGCGTAATATAATAAGGTGTCGGATTGGTCACCTTTAAGCCATTATTTTGCAAAGAAAACTTCAATAAGCCCATTGCCTCTTTTTGGCTGACAGAAAACTGAACAGGTCTATAGAATAATTTTATTGTGTTTCCCGTTGCGATTTGCAATGAGCCTGCTAATTTGGGGGTAGAGTTATTATCTAACCTATCCGTTGCAGGTAACGCTATTGCTCTAAAATAAAAAATAGACTCACGATCTTTAGGTAAGTCATTTTTAACTTTTAGAATTTTAACTTGATTCAAGTCACTCGGTTCTAAACGGAACATTGAAGGTGTGGTAATAAAATTATTTTGCGCTATTTGCCCCTGTACATCACGGTAAATTTGCGTACGAACTAAATAAGGAGTATTCGAATTATCTTCACTTTTGATAGTAATATTAGCCCCTACATTATCCTGACTTTCATTATAAATTATACGAGTTCCATGCAGCACGATCCCCGCCATTGCTGAAGTTGTACTCAGTAATAATAATATGGTTCCGATAACTCTAAATACTTTTACTATCATTTCCCTATCCTAATAATTCACCTTAAACGATAAAATGAAGCGCAGGGCTCTGCGCTTCAAATATTATTAATTACTCAGATGCGTAAGAAATAATAATTGGCGCTGAATAGGCACCAACAGCAGGCGAGGCATCCGTTGTACCCATACCAACTTTGAAGGTATACGTTATTGGTGCAGTATCAGAAACAGTCACAGGAATTGCTTTGTTTGCAACAACTTGATCGGTTTTACCGTCTTCTTGCAGCATAAAGCCAACGGTTGAACTTTCACCAATGAAGATATTTTTTGCAGTATTTGAAGTAGCCGTTGTGCCTTGTACATACAGTGCACCTTTATCGGATGCCTTGTCACACGCATCTAATTGTACGACAAGTGGAGTATCACCGTTTTGTACATTTGGACTAAAGGTATCTTGAGCAAATTTACCTACATAAAATACTGAATTACCACCATTAGCAGTCACATTACAAGTTACCGCCGTAATTACACCATTAAGTGTAATATTGTCACTATTACTACCAGCAACAGCACCTAGGCTGACACCGGTAAATAACATCACTGTAATTAACTTAGTTTTAAAAGCCATGATATACCTCATGAACAAGTAGTGATTAATAGAGCCTAAATAGACCCCACAACAAATACAAAATAAAGAAATAAAAAATCAATTTAAAACAAGAATAGGAGTTTATTCCTACTCATCAGAATAATAGATAAAAATAAAAGTATGTAAATACCTACAATTTTAATAATTGAAAAATATCACGTCATTATATTATTTTTACCTTTATATAAATCTAAGTTTTTATTTAAAATAATATAGTAAAAACACTTAAAGCGAAAAACAAGCAATAAAACCCATAACGATTAAATATTAAACACAAAATTAGAATATAAATTTATATTAGATTCCATTGGTAGTTTTTTATTTCAATTAGGTGTTAATACTTATTATCGTTAGATGACAATAACTGTTATTTATTAAAAAAGTTAAAAATAATTAATTATTATAAAATACAACTTATCCAAAATACACTTATTATGATAGTCGTAAAAAGACTCACCTTGCGTTTACTCCCAAAATAACGCTGTTTTTTTCTATCTCTATTTTATAAATATAAAGATAATTAATATGTGATACCGCATAAAGTTTAATTCAGCTAATCTATTAAGCTGAATCGATAAAAATTTGACTTATTGCTCTAATAATAGGGCTAGCTGTTGAATATCGATAGATATAATAAAACCCGTTAAAATGATTGAGTGCTATCTACTCAAATTTTAACGGGTTGATTTTAAATAAAGATAAGACTATTTACGGCGCCAAGTTGTTCCTTGAGCACCATCTTCTAATACGATTCCCATTGCCGTCAGTTCATCACGGGCTGCATCAGCCAATGCCCACTCTTTATTTTTACGAGCATCATTACGCTGTTTAATTAACGCTTCAATTTTAGCCACTTCTTCGTCGCCTTCACCTTGAGCATTACCTTGTAAAAAGGCTTCCGGGTCTTGCTCAAGTAAACCAAGCACACCCGCTAATTTACGTAACTCAGAGGCCAATTCATTGGCTGCAACCTTATTTTCTGACTTCAGTCGGTTGATTTCACGCGCCATATCAAACAGTACGGAATAAGCTTCAGGTGTATTGAAGTCATCATTCATGGCATCTTCAAAACGTTTTTTAAAGATTTCACCACCCGCTGGGGCGACTGATTTATCAGTACCACGTAAGGCAGTATATAAACGTTCTAAGGCTGTACGTGCTTGTTTCAAATTCTCTTCAGTGTAATTAAGTTGGCTACGATAATGACCAGATAGCAAGAAATAGCGCACCGTTTCAGGGTCGTAATACTCAAGCACATCACGGATAGTAAAGAAATTATTCAGTGACTTAGACATTTTTTCACGATCAACCATCACCATTCCTGAGTGCATCCAATAATTCACATAAGGACCATCGTGAGCACAAGATGATTGCGCAATTTCGTTTTCATGATGTGGGAACATCAAATCCGAACCACCGCCGTGAATATCAAAATGGTTACCCAATGCTTTGCTATTCATCGCGGAACATTCAATGTGCCAACCAGGGCGACCTAACCCCCATGGTGATTCCCAGCTAGGCTCGCCTTCTTTTGACATTTTCCAAAGAACGAAGTCCATCGGATTACGTTTTGAATCAGCAACTTCAACGCGTGCCCCAGCTTGCAGCTGCTCTAGGTCTTGGCGAGACAATTGACCATAATTTTTATCCGTTTTGACTTCAAACATCACGTCACCGTTATCTGCCACATAAGCGTGACCTCGTTTAATAAGCAGATCGGTGATTTCGATAATTTCATCAATATGCTGGGTGGCTCGCGGCTCACTGTCTGGGCGTAAAATATTTAATGCATCAAAATCTTTATGCATCTCAGCTAACATCCGTGTTGTCAGCGAATCGACGGTTTCATTATTTTCAGCCGCACGTTTGATAATTTTATCGTCAATATCTGTTACATTACGCACATAATTCAGGTCATATCCCAAATAGCGCAAGTAGCGGCTAATCGCATCGAAAGCGACGAAGGTTCGACCATGACCAATATGACACAAGTCATAAATGGTGATACCACACACGTACATCCCTATTTTCCCTGGATGAATGGGTTTAAACTCTTCTTTTTGACGACTCAGTGTATTAAAAATCTGTAGCATCTGAACTATTCCGTTTAATGTGTACGTGTTTTTCCTTACTGGCTTACCTTGATTCAAGCCACAACACAAACGGCGACTGCCTTTAACGCTAGCCATACATATTGCCTATGCCTAGCCGACTAGTCTGTTGCCGCCCTGTTACACCTTGAATTATTTAGCGTATTACTCGCTCAAGCTATAAGGGGTATCTCAATAATAAGGTATCAACCTGTTAAATAGAGTGATATTGAAACCTGAACATTGCAATAATGCAAGGTTTAACCATAGTGTTTACCTGTCTATTTTTATCACTCGCTGCTTTTACAAACCAGACTGTGACTTCAAGTCAGGTTTCATCTGTGATATAAACTTTCTGACAACAACGCCTTCATAAGAAGGCGCAATAAAACAATTATTCAGGATAGCTATTATGGTTACTTTTCATACCAATCACGGTGATATTGTTATTAAGACTTTTGACGATAAAGCCCCTGTTACTGTCGAAAACTTTTTAAGCTATTGCCGTGAAGGTTTTTACAATAATACCATTTTCCATCGAGTCATTGACGGTTTCATGATCCAAGGCGGTGGCTTTGAGCCAGGCATGAAACAAAAAGCAACAAAAGCACAAATCAAAAACGAAGCTAACAATGGCTTAAAAAATACGCGTGGTACTCTTGCTATGGCACGTACCAACGATCCTCACTCAGCGACAGCACAGTTCTTCATTAACGTTGTTGATAACGACTTCCTTAACTTCCGTTCAGAACGTCCTGAAGGCTGGGGCTATTGTGTCTTTGCTGAAGTTGTAGAAGGCATGGACGTTGTTGACAAAATCAAAGGCGTTGCAACAGGAAACAGCGGTTTCCACCAAGACGTTCCTCGCGAAGATGTTGTGATCGAAAAAGTGACTGTTAGCGAATAATTCGACTCAACAATATGTCCACTTATATCATTGCAGATTTGCATTTGAGTGAAGATGAACCGGCGATCACCGCCGGTTTTATGAATTTTATTCATCAGCAAGCAATTCATGCCGATAGCCTCTATATACTCGGTGATTTTTTCAATTACTGGATTGGTGATGACGATAAAACCCCACTCCACCAGCAAGTCGCCAATGCCCTAACAATGCTCACTGAGCGAGGCATTCCCTGCTACTTTATCCATGGTAATCGAGACTTTTTACTTGGGAAACGTTATGCCAAACAATGTGGTATGACTATACTCAACCAAGAAACATTACTGGAGCTTTATGGTAAACGCGTACTCATTTTACACGGTGATACACTGTGTATTGATGATCAGGCTTATCAAAATTACCGTAAAAAAGTGCATACGCCTTGGATCCAACGCCTATTTTTAGCCCTACCGCTGTTTATTCGCCGACGGATAGCAGAAAAAATGCGCCAAAACAGCCAATACGCCAGCAGTATGAAGGCCGAATCAATCATGGATGTCAACCCACAAGCGGTGATTAACGCCTTAACAAATTACCAAGCTGATTGGATGATCCATGGACATACACATCGTCCTGCTATTCATGAAGTGAAGGTTGGTGATAAGTACTGCTATCGTGGTGTATTAGGAGCATGGCACCATGAAGGCTCCGCATTTGTGATTAACGAACAAGGTATCGAACTTATTTTTTTCCCTTTCGAGCCTGAGACACACTCGACTCGCTCTTAAACCCCCAGTCTGTTTGCTGACATTTTAATCACGCAAACGTTTTCCTTACCCTTTTACCATGATATGATCGAGGTAATTTATTTTTCCCACCTCACGGTGAAAGTTTATTAACCACAGGATCACATCAAATGACTGCCCAAGTATCTGCACAATCTGCGGCTAAAATCGCCATTGTTATGGGTTCTAAAAGTGACTGGTCAACTATGCAACATGCGGCGGATGTTTTAACTGAGCTGCAAGTGCCCTTTCACGTTGAAATCGTCTCAGCACACCGTACGCCTGATAAATTATTCTCCTTTGCTGAAAAAGCAAAAGCAAATGGCTTTGATGTGATCATTGCTGGTGCAGGTGGCGCGGCACATTTGCCGGGGATGCTAGCTGCGAAAACATTGGTTCCTGTATTAGGTGTTCCTGTACAAAGTGCAGCTTTAAGCGGTGTCGATAGTCTCTATTCTATTGTGCAAATGCCAAAAGGCATTCCTGTTGGCACATTAGCAATTGGCAAAGCTGGAGCAGCAAATGCGGCATTATTGGCAGCGCAAATTTTAGCAAACACTGACACAGCCTTATTAACACGCCTATCGGCTTGGCGCGAAAGTCAAACTAATGACGTGTTGAACAACCCAGACCCTCGGGAGGCGTAATGAAACCTGTTTGTGTCCTTGGTAATGGTCAATTAGGAAGAATGTTACGCCAAGCAGGTGAACCACTTGGTATCGCGGTGTTTCCTGTTGGTTTAGATGCCGAGCCAGAAGCCGTTCCCTATCAACAAAGTGTCATTACTGCAGAAATTGAGCGCTGGCCTGAGACACCACTGACCAAAGAATTGGCCCGCCATAATGCGTTTATTAATCGCGATATTTTCCCTCGCCTAGCTGACAGGTTCCCCCAAAAAAGTCTATTTGATTCATTGGGCCTAGCAACCGCTCCTTGGGCCTGTCTTGAATCCAAAGATCAATGGCCTGAGTTATTCTCAACGCTTGGCGATTTTTTGATAGTTAAACGTAGGACTGGTGGCTATGATGGGCGCGGTCAATGGCGTGTTCGCCCTGGTGATGAAGCCAGCCTGCCCGATGAAATCTACGGGGAGTGCATTGTCGAACAAGGTATCCCTTTTGATGCCGAAGTTTCAGTCATTGGCGCGCGTAACCGCGCTGGTGAGAGTGTGTTTTATCCGATTACCCATAACCTACATCAAGAAGGGATTTTACGTACCAGCGTAGCATTTCCGAAGGCAGATAACTCACAGCAAAAACAAGCACAATCCATGTTGAGTGCAGTAATGGATGAGTTAGATTATGTTGGCGTGATGGCAATGGAATGCTTTGTGGTTGGTGATAAGTTACTCATCAATGAGCTTGCTCCTCGCGTGCATAATAGCGGCCATTGGACTCAAAATGGCGCCTCCATTAGCCAATTTGAGCTACATTTGAGGGCTATTTTAGATTTACCAATGCCATCACCTGAAGTGTTTAGTCCATCCGTTATGGTTAATTTGATTGGTACTGATGTCAACTCACACTGGCTCAGACTACCACTCGTACACTTACACTGGTATGAAAAAGAAGTACGCCCAGCCCGCAAGGTTGGTCATTTAAATCTCACGCATAATGCTCCGTCAATGCTTGCTGATACATTAGACGCACTCGTCGATATGTTACCAAATGAGTACAAAAGTGGCATTGAATGGGCAAAAGCAAAATTAAACTGGTACTATGCCCAATAAACAGGGAAAATAGCGCGATACGATGCCCGATATTTTCGGGCATTTTGCGTTTATATCGCTGTCTTTTTTGTGCAAAAAACAGGCAGAGTGACCGGAGTTGACATGGTAGCCTCAAATTCCCCGTTGTTTAGCCCACTTTATCAGTGGAGTATCCTCATTTTGTTAGGGATAGTCTATTTTTTAGCCACCGCGACAACCTTTACCTCGTTAGGTGTTGTTCTCCCCAGTATGATTGAGGAACTGCAATGGAGTTGGACAGAGGCAGGGTTTGGTTTCACGTTATTGGGGTTGACTTGTGGTTTAGCCAGTTTTCTTCCGTCTGTCCTGATCCGTAAAATCGGCGTTCGCCTCACCCTTTTACTCGGTGCTCTCATCTTTATCGCGGGGTTTTATAGCCTCTATTCGACCGAAACCATTAGTCGCTATTTTCTCGGTACTGCCCTGATAGGTATAGGCTTTACTCTACTCGCGACCGTTCCGGGAACCTATGTTCTTTCTCGCCTATTTGAAAAACAGTCTCTCGCTTTTGGCCTCTATTTTACCATCGGGGGATTAGGGGGCGTCGCGGGGCCTTGGATCTATTTCTATGCGTCAAACCAGTTAGGGTCATGGCGTATGCACTGGGTACTCTGTGCGCTTTATCTCGGTATTGTCACACTGCTGACTATTTTGGTCTTACGCGAAGGTCAACGCGAACGTGAACACGCTAAAAGCGTGGTACAAAAACAGGTCAGTGATGTTAGCAAACCTATTTATCGCACCAAAGAAGTTTGGACAGTACGCCGTGCGCTACGTACTTGGCAATTCTATTTAATCGCAGCAACCTATACCTCATTTTTATGGTGCGGTATTACAGTAAACAGTTTTGCCGTCGCTCATATTGAAGAGCGTGGTTTTGGGATCACCGTAGCTGTTTCATTACTCAGTACCATGGCATTTGTGAACGCATTTTCACGCTTTATTGGCGGTGCGGCGGGCGAATGGCTGGAACCGAAAAAACTGTTAATTGGTAGTTTGATTATTATGATCATTGGGGTTATTTCTCTCAGTATCACCACCTCTTGGTTATGGTTAATACTGTTTGTGCTCTGTGTTGGTATCGGCTATGGCATGACTTTCTTAGCATCTAGCGTATTGTTATCGAACTATTTTGGCAGAGGCCCCTATTTAGAGTTATTTTCTGTCGTTAATTTGCTATCGACCCTCGCTTGCTTAGCCCCCTTTATTGCTGGTGCTATTAAAGATTATACGCACAGTTTCACGCCGGCATTTCTTATTATTGTGGCTCCCGTTATTGTGGTGCTAATGTTTACATTAATGATGAAGCCGCCTGAATTATCCGCTAAAAAATAATGGTGGCGGTAAAAATCACGATGTTTACAATTGGCGATAAATAAAAAAACTCGGGCTACTCCCCGAGCAAAATCAATATAGACAAGGAAATTAAGGATTTAATAACGCAGGCACTTTCAATAAAATAAATTCGTTATCATCCGCTTGGTTCGGTTCGCGACTGGATGAGAATGGGTAATTATTATCGTTGCCAACAATGATGTGTTCACCGTCGACAACATCCACATTTTCAATTGTAAAGAATGGGAAGGTAAATACGCCATTATTCAATGGTTTCTTCGCGACGCCTTCAGGATCTTTAATATTCATTAAGTCTACATAGGCTTGCTTATTAACTGGCTTACCTTGGTTTTTATCGGAAAATTCAACCCGATAAACTCGCTTAAATTTAGCTAAATGACTAAAGCAATGTTGGGTATCCGTAGCCCCCTCTGCACAAGCTTTATCGGCGGTTCCCTCGCCATTATCACGTTCAATAATCAAGCCATGAGTATCGTCAATCATATTAAAATCACCGATGGCATTTTGATTATCTTCAAAAACATATAACCAGCTACGCCCCGTCCATTGTTGTTTTTTCACATCAAATTCAAGAATGCGTGCAGCCCGTTTCCCTTCTACGCTCTCATAATCTTGTTTTTCGCTATCCCACAATGCGCCTTCGAGCATTGGATAGAGTTTGCTACCATCTGGCGATGAGGCCATCCCCTCAAAACCTTTTGAACGGTTCACTTGAAAGCTGACGCTATCGCTTGGCTTAGCCGGTGTTGTCACTTGATAATGATCTGGTGACACGACCTTTTTCCCATCAACGTACGTTTCAAAGAGAGCAAGCACCTTGCCATTCAGATCCATCTTAATCAAATACGGGCCAAACTCCTCTCCAACCCATAATGCGCCATCGGCAAACTGGAAGCTTTCAGGGTCGAAATCACTTCCGGTTAAATAACGCTTATCCGTGCTTTCATTAATAATATGGAACGGAATGATTTTATCGGGATCATGAAAGAAAACCGTTTTTAATGGCGTTGCTTTTCCAGTTTTAAAGTCGATGTCGTATTGAGTTAAATACAGCATTGAATCAGGTGAGTTAACTTTATTGCCGTAGCCATTGTCAGTCAGTACCCAATAAGTGCCATCTGACATACGTTTGATGCCTGAGTGCCCTTGTAATGGCTGCCCTTTAATGGGAACATGCATGCCTGTCGGGCGATCGGCTGACTTCCCTTCAACGCTTCCCAATGTCTCAATACGACTTCCCGTCGTGTATTTACCACTGTTTTGTAAATCTTTCGCTGCATCCGCTGGGGCAGATATCGTCGAATTCACAGGTAACACCGCGTGCCCTGCTAATGTTGCTGAAACTTCTTGTTGTGCGTATCCCGTGGTAGAAAAAGTAATCAATGTCGCGAGTAATGATAAAGAGCGCAATTTTATGGTGCGGCGATGCTGCATTATTATATTCCTATCAAATAGTTAATCATTTGTTGACCATAGGATCATAAACAGCATTGATGACAGTTTAGTGATAGATATAAGACAGTTATTTTATTCAACTAGGGCAAGTAACAAGCTATTTTTCAAAGAAATAAAATTCGCGGCTAAATAGGGAATAGCCCAGATCACATGTTATCTGCGATCTGGGCGTTGAAAGGTTGTTGTGTGGTATATCAATGCGATTAATTATTCGGCATGCGACGATGCTGATTGCCTGTTCCTAGCAATCTTAATCCTAACCAACTACCACAAATAGACAGTAATAGGGCTGCACATAATGGTAATAGTAACCACATTGACCATTCAGGCTGCCAAGGGAAATCAAACACGCGAGTTTGCAGTAACCATAAAGCGACCTCAGCACCAAAGGCAGCAGCTAATCCAGCCATTAGCCCTAATAGCGCAAACTCACTCCATAAGGTTTTACGCATCAGTTTCCGGCTTGCTCCCAAGGTACGATAGACCACTAACTCACGCTCCCGCTGACTCATACCAACCTGAATTTGCGCTAATAACAACAGTAGTCCACAAAAGATCACCAATACGACCATCACTTCCAGTGCTTGGCTGACCTGTTGAAGGATTTGTTGTATTTGAGTAATTAATGCCCCTGTATCCAATACATTGATGGTTGGATAATGACGACTTAAGTCTGTCAGTAGCTTACCGTCGCCATCATAATGGAAACTGCTCATCCATGTTGCAGGCACATCTTTTAATGTTCCTTCAGCAAAGATAAAGAAGAAGTTTGGTCGCAAACTTTCCCAATCAACAGTACGAATACTAGTGACTGTTGCACTAAATACCTGAGCGCCGGCATTAAAAGTGAGTTTATCTCCGATTTTAAGTCCTAATTGTTTCACGACGGTTTGCTCGATAGAGACCTCACCGTCTTTAGGCGGCCAAGTGCCTTCATCAACCACATTGGCTTCCGGTAGTTTAGCTCGCCATGTTAGGCTCAGCTCGCGTCGCACGGTATTATTATTTGGATCACGCTCGTCCGCCCACTCTATCGCTGAGCTATCATTTATCTCTGATAAACGCGCTAAGATCACAGGATAAAACTCCGTCGGCTTCACTTGGTGTTGCACAAGTAGCTCTGTTACAGGTTTAATCTGCGATTCATTCATATTGATCAAAAAGTAATTAGGGCTATCCGCTGGCAGTTGTTGCTGCCACCTATCCAATAAATCCCCTCTGACTAGAATCAACAGGGCTAACAGCATAAATGAGAGTGAAAAGGCACTCATTTGCGAGACCGTTTGTAAAGGTTGACGCAATAAACGGCTCACCGAAAGCCGTAAGCTTAATTGCTTAAACTTAAATTGGCGTAGTACCCATAACCCCAACCAACCAATCAAAGCTAATAAAATAGCGACGATCACGATGCCCACTAAAATCGACCATAATAGTGGGTTCACACCTGTAAACAGAAATAACCCACCAACAACAATTAAGGTGACAATAGGTAAATAGTAACGTAATGGCCAAACAGGTGAGTTAGCATCTTCACGTAATACCCGTGATGGCTGCGTTGCAATTAACTGACGATAAGGACGAATCCCCACGAGAATAGCAATCACAAACAAAGTTCCAATCGCCCAAACCCATGGCCATAAACTGGCAGAAGGTAACGCTTTCGGCAGCATTGCACCGAGTATTTGCATTAAAATACCTTCAAAAGCTAGCCCTAGTAGCGACCCTAGCAAGGCTGCGGCTATCAAAATAGCCAACCACTGGCCTATTATCCATTTTTGTAACGCCGAGCGCCCTGCACCCAAGGTTTTAAGTACAGCAACTAATTGGTGGCGGCTACGGCAATAGTGAGTCATCGATACCACCACCGCCGCTATTGCTAGCAACAATGTCAGCAATACCGACAGTAATAAAAATTGCTGCGCCCGCTGGAAAGTTTTTCCTACCGCCCCACTATTTTCTTTTAACGTAAACCAACGTTGATCCGTTCTTAATTGCCCATCAAACTGAGATTCAAAAGCATCAACTGTGGCGGTTTCTCCAGCAAACATATCTCGATAGGTTAATCGACTCCCCACCTGCACGGCGCCTGTCAATTCAGCATCTTCTAATGAGATAAGTACTCTCGGAGCGATTTGGAATGGGTTAAAGCCGCTATCCGGCTCTTGGACTAATGTTCCAGCAACTTTTAGGGTCGCGTCGCCAATATCGATGTTATCGCCAATTTTTAAGTTAAGTAACTCCAACAAGCGAGGGGCAACTAAAATTTCCCCTTTGGTTGGTCGAAGTCCGGCTGGCTCAGTGATAAGCTCACCATAAAGTGGATAAGCCTGATCTGCGGCTTTAACCAGCACTAATTGTGGACGTAAATCTTCATCAGCCGTCGAATAAGCCATAGTAGAAAACGACATTTGTTGGCTTAGTTTTAGCCCCATCGCTTCTGCTTGTTGCAACCACTCAGGATCACTGGGATAAGAGGAGCGCAACACCAAGTCACCCGCTAATAGCTCTCGGCTTTGGTAGCTCATGCTATTTTCAATACGGTCACTAATACGCCCTAAAGCAAGCACACAAGCGACGGCTAAAGTCAGCGCCAGCCAGACGATCAGAAGTGATGGCGTTTTCCACTCACGCCAAAACCAACGCCAAATCATGCTTCTTCCCTCAATACACCATCTACCAGTCGTAAGCGACGCTGGCAACGGGCAGCTAATTCGTTATCATGTGTCACAAGGATCAATGTTGTGCCATGCTCTTTGTTCATGGAAAATAGAAGATCGGCGATTTTATCGCCAGTATGTCGGTCAAGGTTTCCCGTTGGCTCATCGGCAAACAGAATTTTAGGCCGCCCATTAAATGCTCTTGCTAATGCAACGCGCTGCTGTTCACCTCCAGATAACTGCGCCGGCATATGTTTTAAGCGATGACCTAACCCAAGTTCAGAAAGCAAGGCGGCTGCTTGTTGATAGCTCTGTGACTCTGGCTCACCTCGCAATAGAGCAGGCAATTGCACATTTTCGAGGGCATTAAGTGTTGGTATCAACATAAAAGATTGAAAAACAAAGCCCACACTCTGGGCACGCAAATAAGCGCGTTGTTCTTCATCCATTTGGGTCAATTCGTGCCCTAATAGGCTAACGCTGCCACTGCTACCATCATCTAAACCGGCAATAATGCCTAATAAAGTTGACTTACCAGAACCAGACTCGCCAATTAATGCAATTGTTTGACCGGACTCGACAATTAGTTCAACACCTTGCAATATAGTGAGTTCATGTTCCCCTTGACCAACACGTTTAATGAGATGATGAACTTCAAGAATATTTTCCGCCGACATTTACTGGTATTTCTCCTATTATTTGTCGCAAGTGGGCAAGCACTCGCAGCCACAAAACTGTTAATCCTTGGTGACAGCCTCAGTGCGGGCTATCGCTTACCGGCAGAGCAAGCATGGGCTTCACTCCTTGCCGAACGTTGGCAGAAATCGTCGCCACCCGTTATTGTCATTAACGGTAGCATTAGTGGAAACACCTCAGCCCAAGGGCTAGAGCGCCTTCCTGCCTTACTTGAACAACACAAACCCGATTGGGTATTGATCGAGTTAGGTGCAAACGATGGTTTGCAAGGGCTATCTGTTAAACAGATGGAGAACACACTACAACAAATTATTGAACAAATAACGCTGTCCGGTGCGAAACCGCTTTTAATGCAAATTCGTATACCGCCGAACTACGGTAAGCGTTATACTTCTAGTTTCGAAAATGTTTATCCTGCACTTGCACAACAAAACGCGGTTCCACTACTGCCTTTTTATATGGAAACCATCATTACTAAACCTGAGTGGATCCAACAAGATGGTATTCACCCAACTGTAGAAGCTCAACCTTCTATCGCTGATTTTATGGAAAAACAATTACTCCCTTATTTAACTTCTTCAGCAAATTAAAAGAATAAATAAGTGGGTAATTGTAAAGCAGTTTTTATATCAATTTGAGCCTATAGGTAGGTAAAGTTATGCAAAAGTCGGTATTTATCACCGGTGCTTCTAGCGGTATTGGCTTTTGTGCCGCCCAAACACTTCGCAAACGAGGTTATCATGTGATAGTTGCCTGCCGTAAAGAAGCTGATGTTTTGCACCTAAAAGGACTAGGCTTCGATACTGTTGTACTCGACCTTGATGATAGCCATAGCATAGATAGCGCTGCCGATGAGGTATTGACGCTATGCCAAGGGCGCCTTTTTGGCTTATTCAATAATGCCGGCTTTGGTGTGTACGGCGCGCTAACGAGTATTAACCGCCAGCAATTAGAGTCTCAATTTTCGACTAACTTTTTCGGAATACACCAATTGACCTTGCGCTTGCTTCCAGCCATGCTAGCTCATCATGAGGGGCGTATCGTACAAACTAGCTCGGTAATGGGAATTATTTCAACGCCGGGTCGTGGTGCCTATGCAGCGAGTAAATATGCGTTAGAGGCATGGTCCGATGCACTCCGTTTGGAGCTAAAAGGCACGGGTGTCCATGTCAGTTTAATTGAACCAGGCCCCATCCATACCAATTTCACCAGTAATGTGGCGCAAACACAGCAAGATAATCCGGTTAAAAACCCAGGAATTGCACAACGTTTTACCTTAACGCCAGAACATGTGGTCGCAAAATTGGTACATGCCCTTGAAAGCCCTCGTCCACGTATCCGTTATTCAGTCACTTTGCTCACCGTCATAGTTCGCATACTGAAACGGCTGCTACCGGATTGCTTGATGGATAAAATACTGGCAGGTCAGGGAAAAAAGGCTTGAAAAAAAATAAAATAGCCCCACCTTTAGAGTATTAAAAACTTATTTAAAAGAGATATTTTATGCAATCTTTTGCCCAAATCGTGGATGTTAATGAACAAAATTTACACCAAGTTGTAGAACAATCCATGCAGATGCCAGTTATGTTCTACTTCTGGTCTGCACAAAGCCCGCACTGTCAAGAGTTTGGTGCGACTCTCGATAAAATTGCCAATGACTATGCGGGTCTGTTTATGTTGGCGCGCGTCAATTGTGACGTAGAGCAAAATGTTGCAGCTCAATTTGGTCTTAGAGCAATACCAACCGTTTATATTCTGCAAGAAGGTCGTCCTGTTGATGGTTTCCAAGGCCCTCAACCCGAAGAAGTCGTATTAGAGATGCTTTCGCGCGTATTGCCTAGTCCAGAAGAGTTGAAAGCCGCACAAGCAGCAGAGTTGATTGCTGAGGGGAAACCTCAAGAAGCGCTGCCGTTACTTAAAGAAGCGCATCAGCTTAATGAGAAAAACAGTGATATCACCCTGTTATTAGCAGAAACACAGATCGGTCTGAATCTTGTGGATGAGGCAGAAAAAACACTGACATCGGTTCCGATGCAGGACCAAGATAGCCGCTATCAAGGGTTAGTGGCACAAATTGAGTTGCTCAGACAAGCGGCGGATACGCCAGAGATCCAGCAATTACAACAAGAATTTGATGCTGACTCAGACAATGCCGAGCTAGCTGTGCAATTGGCATTAAAATTACATGAAGTGAATCGCAATGAAGAAGCTTTAGAAATGCTATTTAGCTTCTTGAAAAAAGACCTCAGCGCTGGAGATGGCGCCGTGAAAAAAACAATGATGGATATTATGTCGGCAATGGGAACAGGAGATGCGATGGCCAGTAAGTATCGCCGACAAGTATATTCATTACTTTACTAAATAAGGAATGATCATGGATTTGTTCGCGTTTGGTGCTATACCGATTATTATTTTTATTGCGATTGTTATTGTTTTTACCTGTGTCAAAACAGTACCGCAAGGCTATCAATGGACGGTTGAACGTTTTGGTCGTTATACCAGAACATTGCAGCCGGGGTTACATATTATTGTGCCATTTATGGATAAAATAGGTCGTCGCATCAATATGATGGAGCAAGTCCTTGATATCCCATCGCAAGAAGTTATCTCGCGTGATAATGCTAACGTCACCATCGATGCCGTCTGTTTTATTCAAGTCGTTGACCCAGTGCGTGCAGCTTATGAAGTTAGCAATCTTGAGCTGTCTGTTTTGAACCTGACAATGACCAATATTCGTACCGTATTAGGCTCCATGGAGCTGGACGAGATGTTGTCACAACGAGATTCCATCAACTCACGCCTTCTGCACATTGTGGATGACGCAACCAACCCTTGGGGGGTGAAAATCACCCGTATCGAAATTCGTGATGTTAAGCCACCGAAAGAGCTAGTCAACGCGATGAATGCGCAGATGAAAGCAGAGCGTACTAAGCGTGCCGACATTCTGGAAGCTGAAGGTATTCGTCAAGCGGCTATCTTGAAAGCGGAAGGTGAAAAACAGTCACAAATTCTCAAAGCAGAAGGGGATCGTCAGTCTGCATTCTTACAAGCAGAAGCCCGTGAAAGGGCTGCTGAGGCGGAAGCAAAAGCGACTAAGATGGTTTCTGAGGCTATCGCGGCGGGTGATATGCAAGCAATCAACTATTTCGTTGCTCAGAAATATACCGAGGCACTGACAAGTATTGGCTCTGCTGACAACAGTAAAGTGATCATGATGCCACTTGAGGCGAGCAATTTAATGGGCGCTATCGGAGGGATTGCTGAACTTGTCGGTGAAAGCAAAAAAACGCACTCGAATAAGAAACAGGAAAACTCATGATAGAACTTATCAGCGCTCAACCCGCATGGTTTTGGCTGTGCCTTGGTGGTTTATTGCTGATTGGTGAACTGCTCGGTACCGGTGGTTATCTATTATGGTCGGGGATCGCCGCTGTTGCGGTGGCGATCATTACTTTCGTGCTGCCTTTTCTGGGTTGGGAATGGCAAGGGATTTTATTTGCTATCTTAACTATCCTTTCAGCCGTATTATGGCGGAAATGGTTGAGTTTACGTAAAAACTCACAAGCAGATGAGGTCAACCAAAAGAGCCACCAACTCATTGGCACTAAAGTCCGTCTGATTTCCGATACGGATGAAGGTTTTAGCCGCGCACGCCTAGCCGATGGCAGTTGGCGAACATACAGTGAGCGACCTTTAAAAGCAGGCACTGAGGTGATCATCACCTCAGTGGATGGGATCACTCTGCATGTTAAGCCTTATCATGATGGCAACAACCCCGAGACAAGTGATCAATAATCGGGCAGTCTGCATTCTCATCACCGGGACAAGCGTCCACTAAGTTTTGCAGCGTATCTTTAATAGCAGACAATTTCGCGATTGTCTGCTCTAACTCTGCAATTTTCGCCATTGTGGTATTTTTCACATCCGCACTGTGTCTTGCTGGGTTACGGAACAAACTCAATAACTCGCCGCACTCTTCTAACGTAAAACCGACATCTTTTGCCTGTTTTAACAGACCTAATTCATTAAGGTGTCTATCTTGATAATAGCGATAACTATTTTCCCCCCGTTCAGGTGGAGTAATTAAACCTTTTTCTTCGTAAAAACGAATGGCCTTTGCGGTAAGACCGGTTTTCTTGGCAATTTCACTAATATTCATCATACCCCTTGACCTTACCCTTGAGGGAAGGTTTAACCTTCCCTACATATCAAAAAATTTATATTTGTTTAAAAATTTCAGTGTATTCTGCCATGATAATAAAAACGACAGGATCCGTCATGAGTTAAGGAGATTTTACTTATGAGTAGCAAAATCATTCTCTCCCTGCAAGGGCTAAGTTGTATGCACTGTGTTGGTACAGTCACCAAAGCACTTGAAGCCCGCTCGGACATTGATCATTTCAACGTCACCATTGAGTATGCAGTGATTGAAAGTAATGCTAGCGCTCAATCATTGATTGAAACTATTCAACAGGCGGGTTATGACGCAAAAATGGCCGAACAACCGGATATCACGCTACAGCTATCCGGCCTTAGCTGCATGAACTGTGCCGGTAAAACACAGCAAGCACTTGAAGCGGTTGACGGTGTAGCGGCTGCTATTGTCGATACTCAACAAGCAAAAGTTTACGGTAGTGCAGCAGCAGATACCTTAATTAATGCGGTTGAGCAAGCAGGCTATCATGCAAAAGTGGCACAACCCAGTCAGGTGACATTAGCATTATCGGGGCTTAGTTGCATGAAATGTGCTGAAAAAACCCGCCTTGCCCTTGAGGCCGTTGACGGTGTTGATCATGCGGATGTCGATACTAACTCTGCCGTGATATATGGTAACGCACCTGTAGAGGCGTTAATTGCCGCTGTGGCTGATGCGGGTTACCAAGCCACATTAAATCAAGCGAGGGCTAACTTCCCAAAAACGCAGCCGCTAGCAAAATCGCCTGAACAGCCGGAAACTGACTCAGCGGCAATCTGTGAAATACCGGCTCAAGAGTCCGATTTAGGCGAGCAACCTGACATCTCCCCTTCAGATGACAGTATCCAGCTATTATTAGATGGTATGACTTGTGCAAGTTGCGTTAATAAAGTGCAAAAAGCCCTCAACAGTGTTCCGGGCGTTGAAAATGCCCGTGTTAACCTTGCTGAGCGTAGCGCGCTAGTGACGGGAACCGCGCAGCCAGCCGCACTGATAGCTGCGGTGGAAAACGCTGGCTACGGCGCCGAAATCATACAAGACGAAGCTGAACGCCGAGCACGGCAGCAACAAGTCGCTGATGCAAATATGCGCCGTTTTCGTTGGCAATCTGCACTTGCATTAGCCCTTGGTATCCCTGTGATGATCTGGGGGATGATCGGCGACAATATGATGCTCACGCCACAAAACCACTCAATTTGGCTAACCATTGGGGTTTTAACTTTCGCTGTGATGGTCTTTGCTGGTGGTCATTTCTATAAAAACGCTTGGCAAAGCCTAAAAAATGGCAGTGCGACAATGGATACTTTGGTCGCTCTCGGTACAGGTGCTGCTTGGTTATACTCAATTGTCGTCAACTTGTGGCCTGAGATTTTCCCTGAGCAAGCACGCCATCTCTACTATGAAGCCAGTGCGATGATTATTGGTCTGATTAATTTAGGCCATGCACTAGAGCAACGTGCCCGCCAGCGCTCCTCAAAAGCCTTAGAGCGATTACTGGACTTGACGCCTCCGACTGCCCGCGTGGTTACCGAGCAAGGTGAAGTGGATATGCCACTTGAGCAAGTCAAAAAAGGGATGACTTTACGCCTAACAACGGGGGATCGTGTACCTGTTGATGGCGAAATTATTGAAGGTGAAGTCTGGCTAGATGAAGCGATGCTAACCGGTGAACCCATTCCTCAACAAAAAAGCAAAGGCGATCAGGTACATGCAGGCACTGTCGTTCAAGATGGTACTGTGTTATTTCGCGCGGCGGCTGTGGGTAGCCAAACCACACTAGCGCGTATTATCCATCTTGTGCGCCAAGCTCAAAGCAGTAAGCCTCAAATTGGCCAATTAGCCGATCGTATTTCATCGATATTCGTACCTGTCGTGGTTGCCATTGCTGTTATTTCAGGGCTTATTTGGTATTTTGTCGGCCCAGCCCCGCAAATTACCTACGCATTAGTCATCACCACGACTGTTTTGATTATTGCTTGTCCGTGTGCTCTTGGTCTGGCGACCCCCATGTCAATCATCTCTGGCGTTGGGCGGGCGGCAGAATTTGGTGTGCTTGTCCGTGATGCCGATGCTCTGCAACAAGCAAGTGAGTTAGACACTATCGTCTTCGATAAAACAGGCACATTAACAGAAGGCATGCCACAGGTTACCGATATCCATACCTTTAATGGCTTTTCTGAGACAGAAGTACTACAACTTGCGGCTTCATTGGAAAGTGGCTCTAACCACCCGCTTGCTCGTGCAATTGTCAATCGAGCCAAAGGGCTCTCCTTCCCTACAAGCGAACAATTTAGGACATTAGCGGGTCTCGGTGTCAGTGCCGTCATCGAAGGCAAAACGGTATTACTTGGTAACCAAAAATTATTGATGCAAAGTCATATCGATACCAGTGCGATTGAAGAAACATTGCATCAACAAGCTTCAATGGGGGTCACCCCCGTTTTGTTAGCCGTAGAAGATAAAATCGCTGCATTGCTTTCTATCCGTGATCCATTACGTGAAGACAGCGTCAGTGCCTTAGCTCGCTTACATAAACAAGGCTTTCGTTTAGTTATGTTAACAGGGGATAACCCAGTTACCGCAAAAGCCATCGCAAAAGAAGCGGGAATTGATGAAGTGATCGCAGGCGTCATGCCAGATGGTAAATCGGCTGCAATCGAAGCTTTACAAGCCA
Source organism: Providencia sp. PROV189 (assembly GCF_028480065.1). Lineage (NCBI taxonomy): Bacteria > Pseudomonadati > Pseudomonadota > Gammaproteobacteria > Enterobacterales > Morganellaceae > Providencia > Providencia sp. PROV189. Next base: position 153,276 of record NZ_JAMPOG010000005.1, on the reverse strand, counting down.
AAGGCCATAAAGTGGCAATGGTTGGCGATGGGATCAACGATGCCCCCGCACTGGCCCGTGCCGATGTTGGTATCGCAATGGGAGGCGGCAGTGATATTGCGATAGAAACAGCATCGATTACCTTAATGCGCCAAAGCCTACATGGTGTTGCAGATGCGGTTGCCATTTCAAAAGGCACATTGCGCAATATGAAACAAAACCTATTCGGTGCCTTTGTCTACAACACATTGGGGATCCCAATTGCAGCGGGTATTCTTTACCCTCTAACAGGAACATTGTTGAACCCTGTGGTTGCAGGTGCAGCAATGGCCCTCTCCTCAATCACCGTCGTGACTAACGCCAACCGACTGCTACGCTTTAAACCGAAACAACAATAGGCTACAGCCCGACATTGAGTTTAACTGAATGTCGGGCTTTTCACGCTTAGGTAAATTGCTCGTGATATCATGCCTAACCCCAATCCAATTTTACAGATAAAATAGCGCAAAGTGAGTCGCAAATCGCTACAAGATTGTTTAATCTAAAGGACTGATACTAAAACGTAGGAAAGTGAAATGGCCAAGCTGCTCGAAAACTTAAAAAACTGGTTACATACAGAAGCAGCTCCCGTCTACCCTTATCCAGCTATTGATGTTCGCTTATCAAAAAATCTTAAGCTGCATATTGTTGGTAGTATTCATATGGGAACTGAAAACATGTTTCCACTTTCTGACATTCTTCTCGATAAACTCAACCGAGCCGATGCCCTGATTGTTGAAGCCGACATCACGGATACCCGCACCCCCTTTATAACCGATAATGCTCTTCGTGCCCCCCTACAAGATCGCCTAAGCGCTGACGAATATCAGCGACTGCAAAGTTGCTGCCAAGAAATACATCAAAATCCAAGCCAATTTGATGCGTTACCCTCATGGCAAGTCGCCCTAATTTTACAATCCACCCAAGCTCAAGGGTTAGGACTACACGGGCACTATGGGATTGATTACCAATTACTCCGTAATGCACAATCTCAGCGGATGAAAATCATCGAGTTGGAAGGTACTGATGCGCAAGTCGAGCTATTATTAAACTTGCCCCAAGAAGGCTTACCTTTATTACAAGATACGTTAGAGCACTGGCGCGCTAATGCCCGTTCATTACAGACCATGATAAGCTGGTGGCTTGATTACCAACCCCATAACCGTGTCACATTACCTAAAACATTCAGTGATGATGTTTATCGTGTTCTCATGGAACAACGTAACCAAGATTGGAGTAGCAAGCTAAAGGCATTACCTGATGGTAATTATGTGGTTACCGTTGGTGCTTTACATTTATTTGGTGATGATAGTTTAGTTAGTTATCTACGAAATTGAATACAAAACAGGTAAAAACATGACTCCCGCTGTAAAGTTACTTGAAAAACAAAAAATAAACTTCACGCTCCACCCTTATGATCATGATCCTAATGTGCATGATTTTGGTAATGAAGCAGTGAGCAAACTCGGTTTAGATGCTAAACAAGTTTTCAAAACGCTACTTGTTGCACTTAATGGTGATCAAAAAACGTTAGCGGTTGCAGTAACCCCTGTATCAGGGCAGTTAGATTTAAAACTGGTTGCTAAGGTTTTCAAAGCCAAAAAAGTTGAAATGGCCGACCCACAGATAGCACAAAAAACAACAGGTTATTTAGTTGGAGGGATAAGCCCACTAGGGCAGAAAAAACGTCTGCCTACCGTTATCGATAGCCAAGCGCAACAATTTTCCACCATCTTTATTTCTGGCGGTAAAAGAGGGTTAGACATTGAAATAGCGCCACAGGATTTAGCTCGCGTTCTCAATGCAACATTTGCTGAAATAAAGAAAGTGTAAAACCCCTGAGCGTTGTTATCGATAATACTCTCATTTCCCTTACACTATCAATTCATCATACTGGTTTATACTTTATTATTTATAAGTCATAAGCCAGTCGATTTATCATAACTTTATAAAATAGTCATCATCTAAAATAAATGAGCACCTTTATTAAATCGATTGATATATAAGCATATTTTTATATGCTACCAGCTTGAATTATGAAAATTATAAATTAATATTTATTTTTATATTACATTTAAAAATCCAAAAATTATTATTTACCGTATAAATAAAATAATAATTTATATCCGTCTTTATAATAACAACTCAAACAGACTCCTAAAGGTTAAAAACCGTTTCTGTTTTATTTGCGATGAATGTTATGAACGCTCAATGCATTTGGCATCATCATAGAAACCATGTAAGGAGAACCTATGTTATCAGTTGGAATTCAAGCTGTTGCCATTCATTTACCAGAAGGTTTACGCACTAATGCATGGTGGGATAAAAAGGCCATCACCTCTTCTCATTCACCTAAATTTTCAACTCACCAACACCAGTCTCTTTATGATAAAGCCATGCAACCTTATCTATCCGATCCCTTTTTAGGCAGTGTCGAGCGCAGAGTCGTGGTCAATCATGAAAGCGCTTCCTCACTCGGGATCAAAGCAGCAACCAAGGTGTTATCAGCCGCAAAAGTCGCCGCTAGTGATATAGATTGCCTCATTGTCACTTCCATGTTTGATGACCATATTGGTTGTGGTGATGCAGGCTATATCGCACAGGCACTCGGTATCGGTGGTGGCGCCTTTAATATTGGGACAACCTGTAATAGCTCGATGTCAGCATTACTAACAGCTTGTGGCTTGGTAAGCAGCGGCTTAAATAACAAGGTATTAGTCATTGCCACAGCACTATTCTCTCGGGCACTTGACGACGACAATGCCGCCATGCGTTTTCATGGTGACGCATCCACCGCCTTCATCGTAGGCCCTGTTAAAGAAGGATATGGCCTGCTGGGCTCTAAATCGTTACACCTTGGTGAAACATGTGGCACTTGGTGCTTTAAGGTCGTCGAAGACCAATATTCGCCAACAGCGCAACATATCCGCCTCAGTTTCAATAAGCCAGTAACCCACGTGCTACGTTCAACAGCGGAATATTACCTTAAACAGACCGTAAAAGGCGCATTAGCCAAAGCAAAACTCTCTATTAACGATATCGATTGTGTCGCACTCAATGCCCCGACAGCTTGGCATGCCGAGTTTTCCGCTAATGTATTGGGGATCGAAACCAAACGGGTCATCAATACATTTCCTCAATTTGCTTACAATGGCCCCGCCATGATGCCGATCCATCTGTATACCGCAGCGATACAAAAATCGATTAAGCCCGGCGGCATTATGCTGTTATACGCCTACGGAGGACAAACAGAAGCGTCAGCCGCTGTATTGCGCTGGCCTAATGTTATCCTTGGTGCACCACCGGAGCCTGCTTCCGTGATCGATCATAAAGACATACCGTAGATGACCTCTTTCAAGGTGCAAAATTAGTAAGCTTAACCAACGGCATTTGTTAACTTGCTGGATTTACGTTATTTTTGGTCAGATCACAAAATAGATTTCTCGAGATAAAGGGGGAATAAAACGCTCCTTGTTACTGCAATCTTCATCATGAAAAAGGTACTCAAAAATGGCAGTTGATGAAAATGGCTATATCTGCACATTAAAAAAGCAACCTATACCCGCGAGATATCAAGAACTACTCACATCTGTTCAATCACAACTACTCGCTCAGTATGGCGATAGAATTTGCAGTATTTTTATTTATGGTAGCGTTGCACGTGGCAAAGCTACTCCTCCTAAATCCGATCTGGATCTCTGTGTTATTTTTCACGGCAATATTGATAACACAGAGGCTTTAGCGCTCAGCAAGATAGGCGAAAATAGCCTTCGACTTTACCCTATTGTTCCAAAGGTGGATTTCGATATAGCCAGTCAACAGGAGGTTCTGTCACCGAATAACACCAACAGTTGGGGATACTGGCTAAAGCACCATTGCCGTATCATTTATGGTGACGACCTTTCCCGATATTTTCCCCTATTCCGCCCATCAAGGGCCATCGCCTTAGCCGTCAATGGTGATTATCACACCACTCTCTTAGATTACATTCAGAAAATGGCAAGTACGGATGATCAGGCAACGTTCTTAAAATTATCCAAAGAAGCTTCTAAGAAACTTATCCGCTCTACAAATATTTTACGGACGCCTAACGACACAGACTGGCCAGATACATTAGATGAACATATCACTCGGCTACACAATAAATATCCCGCCTTAGCGCATCAATTACCCTTTTTTAAGGCGCAAATCCAGTTCGCGACTTACTCTAAAAAAGATTTTATCCCCCATTTGCACACGGCAATAACTCGCCTATTGCAAGCAGATGAAAGTATGAAAGCAAACGAAAAGGCCTGACCCCAGTTACTGTCTGGGATCAGGCCTTGTAAGCAGTTCACTCGCCTATTGAAATGTTATTAATAGGCGACTTAGGCATTATTTTTTATAAACAATTTCGCCTTTTGGTTCATAGTCTGCCGCTTTTAGTGGTGAATGTTTTTCAATATAGCCTTTCAACACTTCCGCATCGACAAACCCTGTATTGACGTAGTTAGGATGATTATCGATTTTCGGATAGCCATCACCACCTATAGCATTAAAATTCAGTGTTGCCATACGGTAAGTTTTTTCAGGATCAACTGGCTTACCATCAATTTTCACGTCACTGATGCTACCATCCGGATTAACAGTCAGGCTGACATTATAAAACTGTGCGTAAGCGCCTGAATCAGGTTTCATGTTCGCAGCAGCCTGCAAATATGGAAGCACTTCGCTGCCTTTGAAGTCAACATACACTAATTCATTCGTAAATGGCTGTACCTTTAAAACATCTTTATATGTAATATCACCGCTCTCAATCGAATCACGGACACCGCCGCCACTCATAATTGCAAAATCAGCGCCTGCACGCTCTTTTTGTGCCGCTAACAAGAGACGCCCCATGTTAGTTTGCACAAAACGAACTTTACTACGGTCGCCTTCGAGTTTGCCTTCAACAGAGCCAACTTTAACATTCAGCTGCTCACCCCCTTTCTCTTGATAAGGTGTCAGTAACTTCATCATTTCTGGGTTGTGCGCAATTTCTTGAGTGTAATAGACACGCTCAGTGGTGCCATCTTCTTTAGTCACTTTCTTTTTCAAGTTGATAGGGATCAATTGGTAATGTTTCAGTGTGAACTTACCATTTTTAAATTCGAAATCTGCGCGACCGACATATTTCCCCCATTCATGGGCTTGAACGATCCAAGTGCCATTTTGATTATCAGGTGCACAAGGTGTTCCCGGCACATAGTCGACTTGTTTATAGTTTTTATTCTCCGCAGACATACAAACGGGATCTTGTGAGTGACCACCTACTATCATATCTAAATATCCAGCAGGTAAACTACGAGCCATTTCAACATCACCCGGTGCATTCGAATCATGTTGACCGTCATCGTAGTGCCCCATATGGGTGGCTGCAATAATAATGTCTGGCTTTTCAGTCTCACGCAGCTCTTCAATCACTTTTTTCGCTTCTACCGATGGCGTTCTAAATTCCACGTCTGGGAAATTAGCTGGATTGCCGAGTTTCGCTGTATCGTCCGTGGTCAATCCTAATACGGCGATTTTGACGCCTTGCTTATCAAAAATTTGATAAGGCTTGAACAAGCGTTTACCGGTGCTAGTTTGGTAAATGTTGGCAGATAAGAATGGGAAATTAGCCCATTTTTCTTGGGTACGTAACACTTCAAGCGGATTATCAAACTCATGGTTACCTAATGCCATCGCATCATAACCGACTAAGTTCATCCCTTTAAAATCAGGCTCTGCATCTTGCAAGTCAGATTCAGGTACACCTGTATTGATATCACCACCAGAAAGCAGCAATAGGCTTCCACCTTGTTTCGCAACTTCATCACGGATTTCATCAACCACCGTTTTTTGAGCCGCTAAGCCATACTCACCGTGATCGTTATGCCAGAAGTGACCATGATGGTCATTAGTATGCAAAATGGTGATGTTATAGGTTTTATCTTTTTCCCAAGCATTTGCCTGTGCGATAGGCAACAGTGCTAAAGATACCGTTAATGCGCATACCGATGCTTTAAAGGTTAATTTCATCTCTTTCTCCCTGCCGATATAGGAATTTTGTGCGGTATAAGTAGATAATAAGTTTAATATCACCGCCTATCTTATACTCTATATCATTTAAGATACGTCACGGACGTATTACCATAGAAATATAAGGCAGGCTGTGTCTCATACGAATGAGCGCCGTCAGTAGCACCACGCGTTGAAGTATGATGAGTATATAGCACAAAACCGCGATCATAATTAGATAACCAGTGCATAAAATGATGCTTGTTTCATTAAAGTGAGACATCAATCAAAATAATGACACGAGTGACTTTTTTTATCGTGATATTTATTAGTTCAAATAAATTACAAATACGCTATATTGATAACAATTGTGCAACACAACTAGAAGTTACTAACTATGAGCGACCAAACAACAAGTTCTAGCAATACCGCACCATCAAAGCCTATCAGCAAAACAGGCAAAACCGTTTTCAGTATTCTAACCGCAATTAGCTTCTCTCATTTACTGAATGATATGATCCAGTCTTTGATATTAGCTATTTATCCGTTATTGCAATCCGACTTTTCATTAAGTTTTGCACAGGTTGGTTTGATCACGTTGACTTACCAAATTACGGCATCACTACTACAACCGATCATTGGCTATTATACTGACAAACATCCACAACCTTATTCACTCCCAATCGGAATGGGCTTTACGCTAACAGGTTTGTTGCTACTCGCTATGGCGGAAACCTTCCCGGTTATTTTGCTTGCTGCTGCGCTGGTAGGAACAGGCTCTTCCGTATTCCATCCTGAATCATCTCGCGTTGCGCGTATGGCGTCAGGGGGGCGACATGGCCTTGCACAATCGTTCTTCCAAGTCGGTGGAAATTTAGGTTCCTCATTAGGCCCGCTACTCGCGGCACTCATCATTGAGCCATATGGTAAAGGGAACGTTGGCTGGTTCTCTCTGGCGGCCTTATTAGCTATTGTGGTTTTATTGCAAGTGAGCCGTTGGTATAAGCAACAGCATCGCACCACCAGCAAAAAACCAGTTCGTCACGTGGAAGTCAAAGTACTACCACGTAAAGCGGTGATTGGCTCATTGACGATATTGCTGATTTTAATTTTTTCCAAGTACTTTTATCTAGCCAGCATTAGTAGCTATTATACCTTTTATCTCATTGATAAATTTGGTGTTAGTGTACAAAACGCCCAGTTCCATCTGTTTATTTTTCTCTTTGCCGTCGCAGCAGGAACCATGATTGGTGGGCCTGTTGGCGATAAGATCGGGCGCAAATATGTTATTTGGTTTTCTATTTTAGGCGTTGCGCCTTTCACGCTAATGCTACCGCATGCTTCCCTGTACTGGACCAGTATTTTGACCGTTATTATCGGATTAATATTAGCTTCTGCATTTTCAGCCATTTTAGTCTACGCACAAGATCTCATCCCCGGTAAAACAGGCATGATTTCAGGGCTATTTTTTGGATTAGCATTTGGTATGGGAGGCGTTGGAGCGGCAGTGCTAGGGCAGATTGCCGATAAGACCAGTATTGAACAAGTTTATCAATATTGTGCTTTTCTACCATTATTAGGAATTTTCACTGTACTACTACCAAATTTAGAACAAAAATAACCATTTCTCTTTATTTCACCCATACTTATTGAAAAATAAGTATGGGCATTTCCTTCTATATCCCACTTAAAATTCAATAAAAAATCATAAAAATGACATCTTTGTAACGATTTAGCACTAATACAGTACTTTTATTTGAAAAACATTGAAATTTTTTAAGGAAATTTTTCTCAAATAACGATAAAATAGAATTATATGCAAAGCGCATTCCAAAATACGGGAACTTTATTCCTAAAAATTCAAATTAATAAAAGGAGACTAAATGGAGCATTCTACGCCCTTAATCACAACCATTGTTGGTGGTCTCGCCCTTGCATATTTGTTAGGTATGATCGCTCAGCGATTAAAAATTTCCCCTCTAGTGGGGTATCTTGCGGCTGGAGTCTTGGCCGGTCCTTTTACACCTGGTTTTGTTGCCGATACAACACTTGCACCTGAACTCGCTGAGATAGGTGTTATCCTACTGATGTTTGGCGTTGGGTTACACTTTTCGCTTAAAGATCTTATGGCGGTTAAAACCATCGCCATTCCCGGTGCTATTGCACAAATTGCGGTTGCTACACTGTTAGGTTTAGGCCTTTCCACCCTTTTTGGTTGGGGAACCTTTTCAGGGATTGTTTTCGGCCTCTGTTTATCCACAGCCAGTACCGTAGTGTTACTTCGCGCCTTAGAAGAGCGGCAACTGATTGACAGCCAACGCGGTAAAATTGCTATCGGCTGGTTGATTGTTGAAGATCTGGCAATGGTATTAACACTGGTACTACTACCAGCCGCCGCCGCGATTATGAATTCAGAGCAAGCCAGCTTAAGTGAGTTACTCATCGGTCTTGCATGGACAATAGGTAAAGTTGTCGCCTTCATTATCCTCATGATAGTGATTGGCCGCAGAGTCATACCTTGGATTTTATCGCGCACCGCGTCCACCGGCTCTCGTGAACTGTTTACATTGGCTGTATTGGCACTTGCATTAGGTATCGCCTATGCGGCTGTCGCCTTATTTGATGCCTCCTTCGCTCTTGGCGCGTTCTTTGCTGGTATGGTATTAAATGAGTCAGAACTAAGCCACCGTGCAGCACAAGACACATTACCGCTCAGAGATGCGTTTGCTGTTCTATTCTTTGTGTCTGTTGGTATGCTATTTGACCCTGTGGTCATTATTGATCACCCATTAGGTGTGATTGCTGTTCTCGCTATTATCATTGTGGGTAAATCCGCCGCAGCGTTGGTGCTTGTGCGTTTATTTGGTCACTCGCGGCGAACCGCATTAACCATCTCTGTCAGCCTTGCCCAAATCGGTGAGTTTGCCTTTATTTTAGCGGGGATGGGAATGGCGCTTGGCGTGATGGATAAAGAGGCACAAAACCTTGTGTTAGCCGGTGCCATTGTCTCTATTATGCTTAACCCAGTGCTGTTCAGCTTATTGGATAAGTACTTAGAGAAGACCGAAACCGCCGAAGAACAGTTACTCGAAGAGACTTTGGAAGAAGAAACTCAAATTCCTGTCGATATTTGTGGCCATGCAATTATCGTTGGTTACGGTCGTGTAGGAACTATGCTGGCAGATAAACTGCGTAGACGTGATATCCCATTAGTCGTGGTTGAAGATACTCGCGCTAAATTTGAAGAGCTAGCAGAAAACGGGTTCAGTGCTATTTTAGGTAACGGTGCTAATAGAGATATCATCAGCCTTGCTCGTATTGAGTGTGCAAAAACGCTGCTTCTTACCATTCCAAATGGTTATGAAGCAGGTGAAATCGTCGCGCATGCTAAAGAGCTAAACCCAGATATCACAGTGATTGTTCGCGCGCACTACGATGATGAAGTCAGCTTTATTAAAGAGCGTGGTGCTGAGCATATTATTATTGGTGAACATGAAATTGCTAAAGCGATGGCAACTTTTATGTGTAATGATGTCACTGAATATGGTTGCTCAATGGATGATGACCCTTCTCCCACAGCCGGTGAAGGTAAAAGCCTAGATGAATATCTAAAACCCTCTCATTAAAACACGTTTAAGGGAAGCTTCGGCTTCCCTTTGTTTATCTGGTAATTCTGTTATGTTAATCCCTGTATCAGGGATGCAGCTTACTCTTTTCAATCATGACTGGTTTACTGAGAGAGCGTGAACTGTTCGCCCCCGACTAATATGCGATTTTTCACTATTAAAAATTCTAAAATAGAATAATTAATAATAAATAGATTCACATTTTCTCCACTTTTTAGCATAGATAAGTCGTTATACTCATCCCCGCCTAAACCATTATTGATGATATTTTTTGTGTCCTCTTCCCCCACGATGTGGGGGAATTTTTTTCTGGCATTGAGGTAAAAAAATACCCCACTGTTTTGCTCAAACAATGAGGCATTATGTAAAGGCTTGCGTATTAACGCTCCCAATAGGACTCTTCTAAGCTGTCTTCTTTTTCAGGTAGGCCACGCGTTAAACGCGGCGAATGTTGAGTCAAGACTTGATAGCTCACGCGGTTTGCATATTTGCACACTTGAGCAAGCGAAGAGTAAGTTAGATATTGGCGCGTATGCTTACTGGAATTAGGCACATTGAAGCGATGATAGGAGTTTGCGGTGATATCGTGTAGCAATGCGGATAACGCGCCATCTCCTGCACCATTAGTATTCATGATCTTTTCAGGTCCCCCCATATAAGGCTCAATATGAGAGTATATGCGCATAGGAACTTCACAATCTTGCTGGCGCATTGCGCGGCTAAATTCATAGAGGTTAAATTCAGGAATAGCGCCCGGTAATAATGGGTGTTGGGTGGTGCGTTTAAATGCTTCTTCCGTATAACCTGCCATATATAGCCCTGATGGCCCCGCCGTACACAGCACAAGATCGACCCAATTTAGAGCCATATCCGAAGCTAACAACGGGTCATTACACCCTGTTAGCTCTAACGCCTCATCTTCATTCATCGCGACAACAGAGACATGCTCAGCCAGAAAATCACGCCAAAACTGGGGGTCTTGCGCTATCACGAACTTAGTACCGAGTGTTAATACAACGGGAACATTATGCTTTTTAGCATAGCTAATCGCCTGCATCGTGGCTTCTGGCATGGTTTCACCGGGCTTGCAACGAACCAAATAAGCGGTCAAAACTAACGCCGAAGCGCCAGCAATAATCTCTTCTGGGATACTTTCAGGGCGTAGACGATTCATATGCCCTGGGCTAATCGCGAAGGTTCTCTCACCGTTTTCAGCAATAAGGGTAAAGCAGCGACCAATTGGCCCATCGACCCCTTGTAAATAGTTGAGATCCATGCGGCTCGATGTATGGCATAAATAGCGATAAGAGTAGCTTCCAATTTGAATGTTATTGCACATCGTTCCCAATAACACCGAGCGATCATCCGCCAGCACGGAGTAGTTATGCAGCGTATTCCCGATGGTTCCCCCGGCATACTCATGTGTGATTAATGCGTTACTGGTTAGCTCTTTATATAAAGCCTCTGCAACATCATCTTCAATCACTAAAGAGTGACCTTTACTGAGTTGATAGCGTTCAATGAATGCATCGTCGACTTTAGCTTCAATATCGACCAGTGTTTGATCGATACCGACAATATAAGATTGGCAGTTTTCGCCATCATCTAAACGCTCTTTAATAGGCTGTAACAGCGGATCTCTGAGGCTAACAGGAAAGTAGTGCTTTGATTTACGTTGACCGGGGAATTTCATAATGGATAAATTAGAGAGTATACATGGCACTATTCTAGCACGATAAATGCAAACCAGCACCTTAGACAAAGGCGCTGGCTTACATCAATAACACTTTTTAGTTAGCTATTATTCTTGTGATAGTCGCGATATAGCTCGCGCGACAGTACATAAGCACAACTCAGAATAAAGCCTAAAATAGCACTCAGCATGATAATCAATACTGATTTAGGTGAATCTTTTTGAGTGGGTAGATCCGGCGCTAACATAAATTTAGCAGGGATAAAGTCAAGGGTATCAATATCAAGCTCTGATAGATTTTTAATGTAATGTTGGCGAATTTGTAGGTCTTCATTCAACAGAGCGATATCACGGTTTTGTAATTCAATCGCTAACTTCTTCTCAAGAGCTTCCGTACCTAATGCAATAGGGTAATCGGGGTCATCACTAATGATTGCCGAATCACTAACAATGGGCTTGCGCACACCCGCTGCTTTTGCAATATCAATAGCACGTTTTAACCTTTCAACTTTTACATCATATTCAGAACGGATCTTTGTCACTTCTTGCTTAAAAGTTTCATTAGCATAGACCAATTGCTGTGCAATCGCATTTTGAATATCTTTCTTAAACTGCTCTCTAACCTTAGTTGCCGTATAGCGAACATAACCAGACAGTAAGTCTTGAGCCTCAGAAGGTGTTGGCGCCACAAAAGTCAGTATGATGTCGCTAGAGGTACTGTTTTTCTCTTTTGACTGGTCCTTAAGGCCGATATTATTCGAAATAATAGTATTGACTAGCCGCTGCTGCTCATTTTCTTTATCTGTAGAATTCACTTGCTCTGACAACTTTTTGAAGTAATTGGTACTCCGAACATAAGCTTCTTGGTTAACTTTCGAACGATACTGGTCAATAAAGGCATTAAAGATCTGCTGTGCCGATAAATCAATCTTAACATCGAGCACACTCAACTGTGCGCTCAATGTATTGATATCTTTAATTTCCTCAGAAGAAGGTGGGATGACAACAGCCGTACTGCTCCACTTTTGAGGCAACTGAAATACCACAAATATACTGATAAGCGTGATAACAACAGTAATAACGATAATAAGAAGCTTATTCCTTAATAAAACAGCGAATAAAGCCATCAAATCGATTTCATCGCTTTGCTGTGAGTTAAATGGTGAGACTTGCTTTCCTTTTGCGGTTTTGCCATCCGGTGACTCTCTATCAGTGCTCATATCAGTTCCAATAAAATACAAATATTAACAATAAATTAACTTTTTATATTAACTAGTATAGTGAATTTTGATACTTATGATATATCGATTAACGCCATATTTAATATCAATTACAACTTTAGATTGTATTTATTGTACTAGTAATAAGTAATTTAAATAAGTTAATACTATCATCATTATCATTCAACGCAGGGATATAATGATACGATTCTCCGCCCTGACTTTTGAAAAAATGTTGATTTTGCTCACTAATTTCTTCTAGTGTCTCTAAGCAATCCGCTGAAAATCCGGGGCAAATAACTTGTACTGACTTTACACCTTGTGAGGGTAATTGCTTCATCGTTTCATCAGTATAAGGGGTTAACCACGGCTCTCTCCCAAACCGAGATTGATAGGTCATCAATACTCTCTCTGCTGGGAAATTCAAGGCTTCTTTGACTAAACGTGTCGTTGCTTCACACTCTTGAGGGTAAATATCCCCAGTGTCTGCATAGCGTTTAGGAATACCGTGAAATGACAGTATTAATCGATCAGGCTCCCCGTGCTGCTCAAAACTTTGCTCTATGGAATTGACCAACCCTTGAATGTAGGCAGGATGCGTCGCATAGCTACGAATAAAATGTAAGGACGGTATCGTGCGCATTTGGCGGAAAATTGCCGAGATCCCATCATAAACTGCGGCGGTGGTTGAACAAGAGTATTGTGGATATAAAGGTAGCACAATCAACTCTGTCACACCTTGGCTCATTAATGAATCAATTGCACTTTTCAATGATGGTGAACCATAGCTCATCCCAACTTCCATTGGGATATCAGGAAAACAAGCTGATAGCTTTGCTTTCTGACGTAGCGTGTAAGCAAGTAAGGGTGACCCCTCTTCTGTCCAAATCGATTGATAGAGTTTAGCCACTTTTGGTGAGCGAAATGGCAAGACAATACCGTATAAAATAGGCTTCCAAATCGTACGTGAAACATCAATCACTCGTACATCGCTTAAAAACTCTGCAAGGTAACGTTTCACTGCTGGGGTTGTTGGGGAATCAGGGGTTCCTAAGTTAACCAATAAAATGCCGTATTGACTTTTTGACATGGTAATTACTCCTTAATGATAATTATTCCCAACTTTATATCACAAAATATTGTCTTTTATTGTTTTCTAATGCTTGAAAAGCAAAGGCAGCGATAATCGCTGCCTTTGTTGATAACTATTGTTGAATATTAGCCAAGGATCTTCGCTAATTCTTCACTCACTTCAGTGACCTTGCGTGTACCATCGATTTTGAAGTATTTGGTGTTACCCGCATCAGCTTCTTTTTGATAGTAAGCAACCAAAGGTGCTGTTAAGTCATGGTATTCAACCAGACGCTTACGCACGGTGTCTTCTTGGTCATCTTTACGGATAGTCAGCTCTTCACCAGTGACATCATCTTTGTTTTCAACTTTAGGTGGGTTAAATATCACATGATAAACACGACCCGATGGCGCATGCACACGGCGACCAATAATACGTTCAACAATGATTTCATCAGGCACATCGAATTCTAATACGAAATCGACATTAATGCCTGCTTCTTTCATCGCGTCTGCTTGAGGAATGGTACGTGGGAACCCATCCAACAAGAAACCATTGCGGCAGTCATCTTGTTTGATACGCTCTTTAACCAATGCAATCACTAACTCATCAGTCACTAATTTACCATTGTCCATTAGCTCTTTTGCTTTTAAACCTAGCTCACTACCTGCTTTAACTGCTGCACGTAACATATCGCCAGTTGAAATTTGTGGGATACCAAATTTCTCCATAATAAATTGAGCTTGAGTGCCCTTACCGGCGCCTGGAGCACCGAGCAAAATAATACGCATTGCGTAAACCCCTTGCTATTTAGTTTTTTATAATTTGAAAAGAAAACAAGATACCATACCATTAGCATGCCGCTTTACTCAAGAAGACACGTAAACGTTTTCGCATTTAACTTCTTTCGCAAAAGAAAAAAACCACGCTAAAGCGCCCGCTAAAACGTGGTTTTTGCTCAAAAACGAAAATCAATTATCTCATTATTTCATTAATAATTCATTGATTTTGCGGATAAATAAGTTTGGATCTTCTAAGGTACCGCGTTCAGCGAATAGCGCTTGATCAAGTAACACATTAACCCAATCTGCAAACAGCGCTTCATCCGTTATTTCAGATGCTTTTTTAACCAATGGGTGTGAAGGGTTCAGTTCAAAGTTGTATTTAACTTCTGGCGCTGTTTGACCCGCTGCAGCAAAGAGTTTCGCCATTTGAGTACTCATTTCATCCGCATTGGTCGTGACAATCGCTGGGGTATCCGTTAAACGATGCGTTAACTTAACCTCTTTGACGCGATCACCCAGCAACGTTTTTACTCGCTCAACAAATGGCTCTAACTGTTTATCAGCTTCTTCTTGCTCAGCTTTGTTTTCATCCGCCAGCTTATCTAGTGACTCATCAGCCTTACTAACAGATTGGAACTGTTTGCCATCAAACTCTGACAGATAGTTCATCATCCATTCGTCGATACGATCAGAAAGTAGCAATACTTCAATGCCTTTCTTACGGAATAGCTCTAAATGTGGGCTGCTCTTCGCGGCAGCATAGCTATCAGCAGTGATGTAATAAATTTTTTCCTGACCTTCAACCATGCGAGCAACATACTCTTCCAAAGACACATTTTGCACGCTGCTATCGTTATGGGTTGATGCAAAACGTAACAGTTTAGCGATAGCTTCACTGTTACTCATATCCTCTGCAGGCCCTTCTTTCATCACTAAACCGAACTGTTGCCAGAAAGATTGGTATTTTTCTGCGTCGTTTTTCGCCAATTTTTCTAACATTTGCAGAACACGTTTAGTGAGTGCACTACGTAGGCTACGAGTCAATGCGCTGTCTTGTAAAATTTCACGCGACACGTTGAGTGGTAGGTCGTTTGAATCCAATACACCGCGGACAAAACGTAAATAGTTTGGCATAAATTGTTCTGCATCATCCATAATAAAGACGCGCTGAACATACAATTTCAAACCATGGCGTTGCTCACGATTCCACAAATCAAACGGGGCTTGTGAAGGGATATACAGTAAACTTGTGTACTCTTGTTTACCTTCAACACGGTTATGAGACCAAGTCAGTGGGTCTGCATAGTCATGAGAGATATGCTTATAAAACTCGGTATATTCCTCATCGGAAATTTCAGACTTATTACGCGTCCACAGTGCTTTCGCTTGGTTGATTTTTTCCCAAGTGATAGTGCCATCTTCTTCGTTCTTAACTTCAATCTCAACAGGCAATGCAATATGGTCAGAGTATTTGCTGATTACCGAGCGCAAGCGCCAGCTATCTAAAAATTCTTTCTCATCTTCGCGTAAATGAAGGGTTATTTCCGTACCACGATCGGCTTTTTCGATATCAGCGATAGTGTATTCGCCTTCACCTGCTGATTCCCAAAATACCCCTTGATCTGCTGCTGCACCAGCCGCACGGCTGCGGACGGTCACTTTATCAGCCACAATAAATGCAGAATAGAAACCAACACCGAATTGACCAATCATTTGGCTATCTTTCGCTTGGTCGCTTCCCAGAGATTCTAAAAAGGCTTTTGTTCCTGATTTAGCGATAGTCCCTAAGTTCTCAATCACTTCATCACGGCTCATACCGATACCGTTATCGCTAATTGTTAG
Source organism: Providencia sp. PROV189 (assembly GCF_028480065.1). Taxonomy (NCBI): domain Bacteria; kingdom Pseudomonadati; phylum Pseudomonadota; class Gammaproteobacteria; order Enterobacterales; family Morganellaceae; genus Providencia; species Providencia sp. PROV189. The sequence goes on along the minus strand of NZ_JAMPOG010000005.1, from coordinate 136,999 downwards.
GGTGCCATCTTCTTTGTTCGCGCTGATACGAACACGTAACTCACCATCATTTTCATACAACTCAGGCTTTGAAAGTGCACGAAAACGTAATTTATCTGCCGCATCAGATGCGTTTGAAATAAGTTCACGCAAAAAGATTTCTTTGTTTGAGTAAAGAGAGTGGATCATTAACTGGAGAAGTTGCTTAACTTCGGATTGGAACCCACGAGTTTCTTGTCCTTTCATACTCATTAATGCCTCTTATATCATCAATCTAATGGGATAATTTTGACTTATCGATGGAGTTTAATTGGGGGCAAAAAATAGGAATTCAACTCATTAAGGTAAAAAATGCATTACGGCAATAAAGATAACAGCTAACGAAAAGCGAAAAAAGAATGGCGAAAGGCGGGAAGCTGCGAGCTACAGCGGGCCGTAAGCGTACGCACTCCAAGTCGCATACCTAAGTATGTGACTCAGATAGTTAGGAAGCCTGTAAAGCTGTAGCTTGGAGTAAAAATTAGAGGCGCTGACGACCCGCAAGTGAATGCGATAGCGTTGTGCCGTCAACCATTTCTAATTCACCACCGACAGGTACGCCATGCGCAATGCGGCTTGCAGCCACCCCATATTGGGCACACATTTGTGCAATATAGTTTGCCGTCGCTTCACCTTCTACAGTTGGGTTTGTCGCAAGTATCACTTCGATAATGGTTTCAGAAGACAACCTTTCTTCTAGCCTATCAAGCCCAATATCCATCGGCCCAATACCATCAAGGGGTGATAAATGCCCCATCAGTACAAAGTAGCGCCCAGAAAATTGCCCTGTCTGCTCAACAGCATAGATATCTGCTGGACTTTCGACCACACAGATCAACCCGTTTTGTTGGCGACGTGGATTTTCACAAATATTGCACACCTCTTGTTCTGTAAAGGTGCGGCAATCGCGACAATGACCAATTTCAGACATGGCTCGAGTGAGCGACTGCGCAAGGCGCATGCCGCCACTACGATCACGCTGAAGCAGATGAAATGCCATACGCTGCGCTGACTTTGGTCCTACACCAGGGAGACAGCGCAAGGCTTCCATCAATGATTCAAGAAGCGGACTTGTTTGCATTAGAACGGCATCTTAAAGCCTGGTGGCAATTGCATTCCACTGGAAACACTTGCCATTTTTTCTTTTTGCGTTTCTTCGATACGGCGAGCCGCATCATTAAATGCTGCCGCAATTAAGTCTTCTAGCATCTCTTTGTCATCTTCAAGAAGACTCGGATCAATTTCAACACGGCGGCAGTTATGTGAACCATTGATGGTAACTTTGACTAGGCCGGCACCAGATTCGCCTGTTGCTTCTAGATTGGCGATTTCTTCCTGAACTTTCTGCATTTTTTCTTGCATTTGTTGGGCTTGTTTCATCAAATTGCCCAAACCACCTTTACCAAACATAGTTATCTCTCACTACTGAGGCTACAGCTTACTAACAGAGACTGTAGCGTTAAACGGGGCGAATACTCTCTTCATCTAGCTGCGCATCAAACATTGAGCGTAGCTTTTGAATCGTTTTATCCGCAATAATTGACTGACGGGCTTGCGCCAGTTTCTCTTCATAAATCGCCTGTCGCCATTCAAGTGGCGTTTTTACTGCCGTATTATCATCTTGAACGATTTTCAGTTCAACAGGTTGACCATAATGTTGGCTCAATGCACTTTGTAACGCTTCATGCGCTGAAGGCTTATTCAAATGACGCTGTGCTGAGCGTAAATGAAGTACAATGTGCGAGCTGTCTATTTTCTCTATATATGAATTCAAAGCTAATTGTTCAACCAGCTTAGGAATATTTAATTGTGCGATCTCGGCAGACCAGCTATCACGCGCCCGACCTTCTTCAGTAATTTTCGCGGCTAATTCCGGGGTTTTCTCATATTCCAACGCTTCTTTTATTTCTGTTGGTGTTGTAACCGCCTCTTTGGTATTAGCCTCTTCAGACTGTGGACGCCACTGATAAGGTTTTGGTTTCGCCGCTTTTTTTGCGTCAGATGCGCGGCTAGCCATATTTTGTTGGTGCTGGCTAGTGACGGCGGCCAGCCTCTCAAGTGCTGACATCGCCGGCTTAGCCTTTTCAGGCGCGGCCGGTTTATTCTTTTTTGCGTCAGGTCCCTCATTTTGAGAGGAGTGTAACGCTTCCTTTGCTTTTAGTAGCTGCAATGTCGGGCTATTTTCCGATATTGCGGCATTTGCTGTTGCCGCTGTTGGCTTAGGCGGTACAGAACGAGCAAGCTCTATCGCTGTCGGTGCTGGTGCAGCCACTACCGTGGGTGTCACTGGCTCCTCAATAATGCTTTTGGGATGGAATGCCAGTGCACGTAACAGCGCCATTTCAACCCCCATGCGACGCTCAGGGGCATAGGGAAGATCTCGACGACCAACAAGCAAAGTTTGATAAAAGAGTTGTAAATCAGCAGGCGAGATCATTCGGGCAATTTGCCTGAGCCGCCCCTCTGTCGATGATGGATCCGTCTCTTTAACGGCTGGTAACAGCTGGATCATGGCAATACGATGCAACAAGGAGAGGATTTCAACCAGCAAATTCTCCCAATCCGCTCCTCGGCTCGCCGCATGCTCTACCTCTGACATGACCGCAATACCGTCAGCTCGAACCAAGGCTTCGATAATAGCGAGTGGCTGCTCATCATCGAGCGTGCCGAGCATTTGACTGACAATATCTGCCGTCACTTTTCCTTGCCCCATAGCAATCGCTTGGTCAGTTAGGCTGAGGGCATCTCGCAAACTGCCATCAGCGGCGCGAGAGATCAGTTGGCGCGCGCGAGTATCGTGTTCAATATTTTCTGCGGTGAGAATATGCTCAAGTTGCTCGCTGATCTGGCTGACATCCAACGCTTTTAAGTGGAATTGCAAGCAACGTGACAAAATAGTCACTGGCAATTTTTGCGGATCTGTCGTCGCCAAAAGAAATTTGACATGTTCAGGCGGCTCTTCAAGGGTTTTTAACAACGCATTGAAGCTATGGCGCGATAGCATATGAACTTCGTCAATCAGATAAACTTTGAAGCGTCCACGTGCAGGGGCATACTGAACGTTATCCAGTAGCTCTCGCGTATCTTCCACTTTTGTTCTGGATGCCGCATCAATTTCAATCAAATCCACAAACCGCCCTTGTTCTATCTCTTGGCAATTTGTGCATTTACCACAAGGTGTCGCAGTGATCCCCGTTTCACAGTTAAGACCTTTAGCAAACAGACGAGCAATTGTCGTCTTGCCGACACCACGAGTGCCTGAAAAAAGATAGGCGTGGTGAAGCCTCTGGTGTTCCAGACCATTTGCAAGCGCGGTCAATACATGTTGTTGACCTACGACATCTGAAAATTTTTGGGGGCGCCACTTACGGGCAAGTACCTGATAGCTCATGAATTATGCAGTTTCTAAACATGGTATATAGCACCATGCTACCACAGCCTCTGCCCTTACGGCGAGACCGTGATAAAAATAGTAAGGAAAATAGTGAGGAAACGAGAATTAGTGACCTGGGAACTCGACTAAGCTAAATGAGTGGATCCCTTCTGCGGCAAGGCGCTCCTCGCCACCTAAATCAGGTAGGCTAATAATGAAGGCAGCATCAACAATTTTAGCACCGAGTTGCTTGATCATTCTTACTGTCGCTTCAATCGTTCCCCCTGTTGCCAGCAGGTCATCAATGACTAAGACGTTATCTTCAGGCTGGATACTGTCTCGATGGATTTCAAGAGTATCTGTACCATATTCCAAGTCATAGGTCATACTTAATACTTCACGGGGCAATTTCCCTTTTTTACGTACAGGAACAAAACCAACCCCTAAACGTAATGCGACTGGTGCACCAAACAGAAAACCGCGGGCTTCAGTACCTACAATTTTAGTTACCCCTTTATCTTTGTAATGGTCAACCAACAAATCGATGGTGGCCTGATAAGCAGCAGGGTTATTTAATAGTGTGGTAATATCGCGAAATAGCACCCCTTCTTTTGGGTAATTAGGGATGGTTGCAATACTTTCTTTAATTAATTGCAGTTGTTGCTCTTTAGCAGTCATAATAAGTGCCAATCAGTATAGTAAACACGAAAAGGTAGAATCTATTTAAAGTACCATAAAAATGCAATAAGGGGCTGCTTATTTGCGGCAAGTTTTATTGTTACACATCAATTTTCCATGATTTTTCACTTTTAGCGAGAACAAAAATGAAAGTACAGCCTCTTTTAGATGCGCTAAAAACGCAAATTGACGCATTGCAAGCTCGTATTGCGCCTATTGCAGATCAGGAATTTTCACACGCTCGCTTTGATACTCAGCTTTTTAGTACAAAATCAACGCATCTAGGAGATTGCCAGAAAGAGTTAGATAAGTTGTATCAGCAACTTTGTCACAGTGTGTCACTCAACCATAAAGAACAAGTTAACTTTTTGACAGAAAAAATTGCTCACCAAATTCAAGCGCTATCTCGTGAACTATCGACACAGGGCTTACGTAAAAAGGAGAGTCATTATCAAGAAAAGAAAGAGCAAGTCGACCTATATGAGCGTTTATCCCAACATCAAGACTATGAGCGCCGTTTATTAGCAATGGTGAGTGAACGCGAATTACAGCTAAACAGTCTAACCAATCAGGCACAACGCCACCAATGCCAAAAAGATATCGCCGCATTAGCCGGCCGTTTATACCGTTGCCGACAAGCGTTGATACGAATCGAAAAAGCAATAGAACATCAAGAAAATCAATATTTAGATTAAATAAAGCGAACAATTTTTGGATGTAGCCTCATTCCATAACAGAAAACGAAGGCTACACATTGCTTTATATTAATAATATTGATTACTTACCTTTCATAACCAATTTAATACAGTAGCTACTTACTATCGCAAATAGACCCCCTATCAATGTTTCCATGATCCTTTCGGACAATAAGTGATAGTCAACATTATTAAAGTAAATCGACATTTCAATAAGCGATAATACAAGCCCTGTGAGACAAATTGTTCCAAATACGTTATTTTTCTTTGTATTACTAATTGGAATTAAAAACGAAAAGAGAAGAATTAATGCAAAACCAATGTATGGCATTAATACCGATGCGTTAAATGCCAAGTAAAGAACAAAAACAACAATCAATGTGCCAATCACTCTATCACGAGTTAATTTAACAATATTTGTTAACTTAGGATTTAATACAAAAATAAAGGTCAAAGGCGCCCAAAAGAAGTGATCAACGTTGATTGCTCTTGATGATAAGACACAACATAATAAACCAACTGCGTAGATCAGTGACTGGCAGATCAAATGGTAAGTGACCCTATCCCTTTTTAATGAAATATACCTTTTAATTTGAAAAAAGGTAATTTTCTTCCGTTTACTGATACTATAACAAAAGGTTAGTGTTATGAACGTCCCGATCAGTAACCCTATCACCAGACCATCAAAACTGGATTTATTCAATGTCGCCCCTATGATGAAGAAAATCATAAAGTACTTAAATGACATCTCTAAAGAGGAGTCAACATTATAAAGTTGATAGTAGAAAAAAGGTGATAAGAATAAAACAATAAAAAATAGATAGCTAAAACCTAAATAGTAGCCAAGTGCAGTTCCTACAAAAACAAACAGCGAGCATAATAATGAATAAATTATATTTTTATAACGTGTGGCTTTATTAAAAATAGTATAACCATGAAGTGTTGATAGCGAGCTCCATAACGTCGCATCAATACCTGCAATATAATAAGTAACAATAAAACTTATCACTATACAAATTGTTAAATAAAAACTTTCTGATAATTTCACCACAAAATCACCTAGTTATACCACTAATAATAACTAGCAACATTAGCACGCATATAATTCAATAACAATAAATATACTGTCATAATGTTAATAAATAAAGAAATAACAATTTTTAGATTATCAAATCAATGCAATCTATTTTCAGTCATCAATAAAAGATGAGTTGAATTAATAATTTTCCGATATATTTAACATTAGTAGTATCATTATTCGATTTAGCAATTCATATACCATGATAAATATGCTCAATATCTGTTCATGTTTTACAGTGAAAATCATCACCGTTATCATTAAATAATATCAACTTGCTCACATTTCGATAAAAATTTAATATCTATCAATATATAAATAGCAAAAAATTCGTATCATAATAGCCCGCTGTCAATAATAAGGAGTCAGAATGGATTCTTTAAAAGATGCCCCAAAAGAAACACAGCTTGCTGTTGATTTAATCTACTTACTTGAAACATCAGATATTGAAACTGATATTGTTCTCAAAGCCCTTGAAATTGTAAAACATGACTATTTAGTCAAACAGGCTGCCGAAGCAACCTGTTTAACCGATGACTAAACCGTGTTAATCGTTATCCCCTTTCTTTAAATTTGGGTCACGCTTAATTTCTTGGATCACTTCACCTTGGTCATTATGAAGGTGAACTTCTAGTTGGTTAAAGGCGATATTGATATCGTTTTCACGGCATAACCTGTCGATTGCACGGTGTACTTCATCGCTGGTCGTTCCTCTATCACCAATTTGGCGTACATAAAAACGCAATTCATGATCTAAGGTGCTCGCCCCAAATCCTGTGAAATATACCGCTGGTGCAGGATCTGTCATCACCTTACTATTCGATGTCGCCGCATTAAGTAGCACTTGTTTCACTTTATCGAGATCAGAGCCGTATGCCACACCAAGTGCAACCGTGATCCGCGTGACGGTATCTGAAAGCGACCAGTTAATTAGGCGTTCCGTTACAAATGCTTTATTTGGGATGATCACTTCTTTGCGATCAAAATCAATTATGGTTGTTGCTCGAATACGGATCTTACTCACCGTACCTGAGTAGGTGCCGATAGTCACGGTATCGCCAATACGGATCGGGCGCTCAAATAACAAAATGATCCCGGAAACAAAGTTAGCAAAGATTTCCTGCAAACCAAAACCTAAACCAACCGTTAATGCGGCCGCTAACCATTGCAATTTGCTCCATGTGATACCTAGCATACCTAGAGAAGTTATCGCCCCGATCCCGACAATAATGTAAGTTAAAATTGTCGTGATCGCGTAGGTTGAGCCTTGACGTAATTTTAACCGTGATAATACTAAAACCTCTAATAATCCCGGTAAGTTACGAGTCATGATCCATGCCACCACAATAATCACCATAGCCAATAATAAGTTTGCTAAGGTCACCGACTGTAAGGTATTGCTACCTTCGGCGGTCGTTGCTGTGTAATGCCATAAATCAACACTATCTAAAAATGAGAAAATAGTAATGAAATCAGACCAAATGGCATAAAAACCTAATGCAAAGATAATAAACAAGACCATTGTGGTTAAGCGCAATGATTGTTGGCTAATAAGCTCAATCGTCATTGGTGGCTCTTTAATTGGCTCGTTCTCACTCTCCTCTTGGTTTTGTGCTTTACGACGCTCAATTGCGCGTTGATAAGCGAGTTTCCGAGCCACTAATGTTAGACCACGTAAACACGCATTATAAGTGATATACCAAAGCAGCAATAAATACAGGCTATCTAACCAACGATTAGCAAGACGCAACGTTGTATAGTAGTACCCAGCCATCATTAAACCAATCAATACCAAAGGCGAGAACGTTAATATTGTTATCACTACTGAACGCGTTAAATGGCTGCCCTTCTCTTTCCAAATATGTTTGCAAAATGGCAATGTAAAAATAAACAGCATCAACAATGACAATAAAACAATTAATTGCCCAATCACGTCTTCAGAAACTTTTAGAGGATTAATCACCCCATACGTAGAAAAATAAATTAATGGCAATAAAGGCAGTGACAGACGCGTTACTCGACGCCGTGTTTGTGCAGCAAATTTGGGGTCAATACCAAAATGTTTTTCTGCAATTCCTTTGGGTTTTAACACACGCCAAGTTAATTCAAATAACACCCAAAAAGTGGCTAATTGCAAACAGAGCGCCCAAACAAATTCACCTTGAACATTACCTGTTTTTAAAAACCAGTAACCTAAAGCCACCAGCACTAACGCCGTCGGTAAGGTTTGCAAAAGAGTCAAGAACAGCGCGAATGGCGTATTTAATAAACTATCTTGCCTTAAGCTAGATAAGCTTTGATTTATCTGTTGTAGGCGAGCCGAAATTTTGTGGTATAACCAAACAAACACTAACGCTAATAATAGCAGTGGAACAACGACAAATAATGAGTTTGTTATTCCTTTTTTGATGCTGCCTTTTGACAGGCTAAAATCAAAATTATTGATTTGTTGTGTTGCCGCTTCTGGAAATGCACTGACCCAAGTAAGGTCGATCGGCTTATTACTGTTTACCCAGAAAATTTGTTGCGCCAACGTATGTTCCAGTGAACTCACTACACTCAATAACTGTTTTTGGTCGAGCTGCAAATTAATGGCCTGAGAAATTTGGTTACCTAATTGCAGGTTTAATTCATCTAGTAATTCACGCCTTACATCCAGCAGCTTCGTTAATGCCTCTTTATCTTCTGTGGAAAGTAATTGGCTATGACCTTGCTCAGCGCCTGATTTTTCTGCTAATTGCTTTTCTATATTCGCAATATAATTATTCACTTGGTATAAAGCGTCACGTTGTTGATTAACGTCAAACTGCTCCAGACGTAAATCAGCAATCGTATTAGGCAGATTTTTGGTTAAAATATCATCAGGAAGGTCAATTTGTTGCTGGAATAAAATACGCGATAACAATAGGCTTCCACGTAGGACATTAATTTGCTCTTTCAAGTTGCGTTCTGATTGCGTTGCTCGTTCTAGCCACGCTTTCACGCGAATGCTATTTTGTACCATGCGGTTATTTCCTTGAGTGACTTCAATCAAGCGCTCACTCAGGGCATTATTCATCGCTAATTCTTTTTGAATTAATGGGTTTTGTTTTAGTTGTAAATCGCTTTCAGTGGAGGTTTGTGCTTCTCTTGCTGTTGCTTCAGAGTCATTAAGCCGTTTATCACTGATATAGGATTGAAGCAATTCAATCCGTTTTTCAAGTTGTTCGATATAAAAAATCGTATAGTCACGTTGCTTTTGTAATACTTCTTGCAACTGAGTATTGCCTTGTAATACCCGCTTTTGATATTCGTTTTGTTGTTGCAAATAATTCTGCTCTATTTGCAGTAGCTCAATTTGCGTATCGCGTAACTTTGCCGAGTCATTAAATACATTATTTAATTCATTGCGAATTTCTTGTAACCGACGAGCATTCTCCAACATGATGGTTTGCGCCCTTTCAGGCTGAGTTTGCAAACTAATTAAATAGCTATTATAGCTAGCCAAATCATTTTGCTCTGCTTGTAGCTGCTCTAAGGTATTACTGAGCATAGTTTCCAGCTGACTTTGGGGAATGTTTTTGATGCTATTAGCAAAATTCAGTGCATCTTCTTCGCTACTCTTTTTAAGCTGCTGCAAAGCACGAACAGCATGCTTTGCATCTTCACCCGCTCTATCTAGACTTTTTTGCAGTTCATCCGACTTGCTATCAAGTTTGTTTAACTCATCATAAAAACCCAGCGACTTTTCAATATCTGCAATAGCCAGTTTATCTTCAGCACTAGGATGGCTTTTTTTATTTAATGTATTCAGTTTATTTTGAATATCATTTTTATTTGGAAGAGAGCTATTTACCACCGCATGGCTATAGCCAGAAAAAAGCAACATAAAGAGTGCGCAAATCATGATGAATTGCTGAACCCATTGATATTTAGTCGTCTGCATGGATGAACCCATAAAAGGTTTTTTGTATCTTGTTGAGTCAATAATGTACTGCTAACTTTTGTTAACAGCACATTATATTTTTAAAATGTCAGAACCTTATCTGCTTCTAATGTCCAAGCTGCAAGTTCAACTAAAGTGCCAATTTCCACGCCATCGGCTAAGGGAAGTTCACTCACACCACGTGCATCTGTGCAGGTTTTGCATAATTTCACCGCCACTTGCTGTGCCGTTAGAATTTCCAACATCTGTTGAATATTATAACCTTCTTTCGGCTTTTGCCCCTTAAGACCCGCTGTAACCGCATCTGACATTAAAAACACTTTCAGTTCTGTTTGTGGGTGCTGCTCTTTGAGTGTAATCGCCAAACGTAATGAGTTAAATAAAGTTTCATTACCATAAGGGGCGCCATTAGCAATAATCAAAATTGATGACATGGTATTTTCTCCGGTTATTCAGTCTGATCCGTTTTTACGCGTAATGATGGACTGTATTTCAATGTTTCTAGCATCGTTTCCACCAATATTTCCGTACGTTTATGTATCTTAAAACTATCAGGCTGCAATAACCAGTTTTCAAGTAACCCAGCCATCATGGCGCGGATCATAATTGCCCCACACTCTAAATCGAGATTAGCTGGGAGTTGCCCTGCTTCAACACAATGGCGTAGGAGTTCAATGATACGATGATGGCTAGCAACGTAATTCTCTTTTTTTAAATCAACAATGGCCGCCATATCCCCTACCAATTCACACTTGTGGAACAGAATATCCATCAAAGCGCGATTTTTAGGGCTTTCAATAAAATCTGTCAAAATATAAACTAAAATTTCTTTTAGAATTGCCAGTGGATCATTACTATACTTCAAACGATAATAATTTTCGGCCTGTTGTATTTGACTGTCACTAAACTCACAAGCTTGGTGGAATAGGTCGACTTTATTTTTGAAATGCCAGTATATCGCTCCGCGGGTCACACCAGCGGATTTGGCAATATCGGCTAAAGATGTCGCCGATACACCTCGTTCAGAAAAGGTTTTGATGGCAGCATCTAAAATTTCCTGACGGGTTTCTTCGGCCTGTTGTTTAGTTTTTCGTGCCATTGTAACTCGTTTATCGACAAAGCTGATTTACATACATTCGTGTATGTTTGTACTATAGCATAGTGATAAATCTTATTGTTTACCATTTTTCTTATATTGTTTTTTACTCATGTTGATTAATTGAGGTTAACTTATGCGAAAAAACAGAGGGGTGTTACCTCTGGCTCTGTTGGTTCTTTCAGGTGGCTTAGCTTTATCAGGTTGTAACGATGAACAGAAAGGTGGCGGTGAACGCCCGGCGCCTGAAGTAGGAATTGTTACGCTAAAAGCCGAACCTCTGACTATCAAGACCGAATTACCTGGACGTACATCCGCATATCGTGTCGCAGAGGTCCGTCCACAGGTAAGTGGCATTATACTCAAACGTAACTACAAAGAAGGTAGCGATGTTGAGGCCGGAACGTCTTTATATCAGATAGATCCAGCGCCTTTCCAAGCCACTTATGATAGTGCGAAAGCTGAACTTGCTAAAGCGCAAGCTAATGCAAATTTGGCCGGTTTGACGGTAAAACGCTACAAGCCACTTTTAGGTACTAATTACATTAGTCAGCAAGAATACGATCAGGCAACATCAACTTATGCACAAGCTTTAGCGGCTGTGAAAGCAGCAGAAGCTGCCGTTGAAACTGCGCGTATTAATCTGAACTATACCAAAGTTACTGCGCCAATCAGTGGTCGCACGGGGAAATCAAATGTCACCGAAGGTGCTTTAGTTTCTTCTGGTCAAGCCACTGAGTTGATGCGAGTTCAACAGCTTGACCCTATCTATGTTGATGTGACGCAATCCAGTGAAGATTTCTTGCGTCTACGTAACGAGATAGAAAAAGGCGCTCTACAAAAAGAGCCGGGCAAAGCCCCTGTGAGCTTAGTCATTAATAATGGCCAAGAGTATGCCCAAAAAGGTGCTCTGGAATTCTCTGATGTCACTGTGGATGAAACAACAGGTTCAATCACAATGAGAGCAGTCTTCCCGAACCCAAATAAAGAGCTTATGCCAGGAATGTTTGTGCGCGCTATCTTAGAAGATGGTGTCATGGAAAAAGCGATTTTGGTTCCTCAACAAGGTTTGGCTCGTACTCCACAAGGTGACGCTCAAGTCATGGTGGTAGGTAAAGACGATAAAGTTGAAGTCCGAAAAGTAAAAACAGCACAAGCTGTAGGCAACAAATGGCTAGTCACTGATGGTTTGCAAGATGGCGATCGCGTTATTGTGATTGGCCTCCAAAAAATCAAACCAGGTCTTGTTGTCGTTCCTAAGGAAGCTAATTTAGAAGCGCAATCTATAGACAATCAGGCACAACCTGAACAAAAGTCTAAGTAAGGGAGCGGTTGATTAATGCCTAAGTTTTTTATAGAAAGACCAATTTTTGCATGGGTAATTGCTATTATTACTATGCTTGCTGGTCTGTTGGCAATTATCAAGTTACCTGTGGCACAGTATCCGACCATTGCACCGCCGTCTGTTTCTATCTCGGCAAACTATCCGGGCGCCGATGCATCGACGGTACAGAACACAGTGACTCAGGTTATCGAACAGAATATGAATGGTATCGATAACTTGGTGTATATGTCATCAACCAGTGATTCATCAGGTTCTGCTAATATCATGCTGACGTTTGAAGCCGGTACGGATGGCGACATTGCACAGGTTCAAGTGCAAAACAAACTTCAGCTCGCGATGCCATTACTTCCCCAAGAAGTACAGCAACAAGGTATTAGCGTTGATAAATCTACCAGCTCATTCTTAATGGTAGCCGGCTTCGTTTCTGCCGATGGCTCAATGGGACAATATGATATTGCCGACTACGTTGGCTCTAATATTAAAGACCCACTTAGCCGTGTTAATGGTGTTGGTGAAACACAGTTGTTTGGTACGCCATATGCGATGCGTATCTGGTTAAAACCAGAAATGCTCGTTAAGTACAACATGACAACAACCGATGTTATCAATGCAATTAAAGTACAAAACAACCAAGTGGCGGCAGGTCAATTAGGGGGAACACCTCCAGTTGCAGGCCAACGCTTGAACGTTTCTATCATTGCACAAACCCGTTTAAACAACCCTGAAGAATTCGCCAATATCCTCTTACGAGTCAATAAAGACGGTTCTCAAGTACGTTTAAAAGATGTAGCAACGGTTGAACTTGGCGCTGAAAACTACAGCACCATTGCCCGATTTAATGGTAAAGCCGCAGCAGGTATCGGTATTAAGCTAGCGACGGGCGCTAACGCGCTGGATACGGCGAACAATGTCCGTGCAGCACTAGCGAATATGGAACCATTCTTCCCTGAAGGGTTAGAAATTGTTTATCCATATGATACAACGCCATTCGTTAAGATTTCGATTAACGAAGTTGTTAAAACGCTCGTTGAAGCAATCATGCTGGTTGTTGTAGTAATGTATCTGTTCTTACAGAACATTCGTGCCACATTGATACCAACAATTGCGGTTCCTGTCGTCTTGTTGGGAACATTTGCCGTCTTGGCCGCATTTGGATACTCGATCAACACCTTAACCATGTTTGCGATGGTACTCGCTATCGGTCTTCTCGTGGATGACGCCATCGTTGTGGTTGAAAACGTTGAACGTGTTATGCAAGAAGAAGGTTTATCACCAAAAGAAGCAACCAAGAAGTCCATGGGGCAAATTCAAGGTGCGTTGGTGGGTATCGCCATGGTACTGTCCGCGGTATTTGTTCCAATGGCCTTCTTCGGTGGCTCAACAGGTGCAATTTACCGTCAGTTCTCCATTACCATCGTTTCAGCCATGATCTTATCGGTACTGGTTGCAATGATCTTAACCCCTGCACTTTGTGCCACTATATTAAAGCCAATTAAAAAAGGCAGTCATGGTAGCCAAAAAGGGTTCTTCGGCTGGTTTAACCGTACATTCGAAAAGCAAGCACACCACTATACTGATAGTGTTAGCCGCATGTTGAATGGTACAGGCCGTTACTTGCTCATTTATCTCGTATTAGTGGCAGGTATGGCGTTAATGTTTATCCGCCTTCCTTCTTCATTCTTACCAGAAGAAGACCAAGGGGTATTCTTAGCGATGGTTCAATTACCACCAGGATCAACGCAAGAGCAAACACAAGCTGTACTGGATGAAGTTAACACTTACTTCCATACCAAAGAAGAACGTAACGTTGAGTCTGTCTTTACCGTGGGTGGATTCAGTTTCGCGGGTCAAGGCCAAAACATGGGTCTCGCATTCGTGGTTCTGAAGAATTGGAGTGAACGTAAAGGCGATGAAAACCACGTTGAAGCGATTGTGGGTCGTGCAAACGCTGCACTATCACAAAAGCAAGAAGCATTGATTTACGCCTTTAACCTACCTGCTATTGTTGAGTTAGGTACGGCCAACGGCTTTGACTTTGAATTGGTTGACCAAGGTAACTTAGGACATGATGCCTTAATGGCGGCACGTAACCAGTTACTTGGTTTAGCGGCTCAACACCCTGAAATTTTGCAAGGTGTTCGTCCTAACGGGCAAGATGATACATCACAATACCGTATCTATATTGATCAACAAAAAGCGCAAGCACAAGGTGTCGCTATTGCAGATATCAATGCAACGCTTAGTTCAATTTTCGGTGGTACTTATGTAAACGACTTTATCGACCGTGGTCGTGTTAAGAAAGTTTACGTACAAGGTGATGCAGAAAGCCGTATGCTACCTTCGGATATTAGTTCATTGTATGTTCGAAATGCCGAAGGGAACATGGTGCCATTCTCTGCCTTCTTGGATGAATCTCAAGATCCTTGGAAATATGGTTCACCGCGTTTAGAGCGTTATAACGGTGTTCCTTCAATGAACATTCAAGGGCAAGCAGCATTTGGTCAAAGTACGGGTGATGCTATGCTGATGATGGAAAAACTGACAACTGAAAACCTACCGAAAGGGATTGGTTATGAGTGGACAGGTATGTCATATCAGGAACGTTTGTCTGGTAACCAGGCACCTGCCCTGTATGCTATCTCACTGATTGTTGTCTTCCTATGTCTGGCAGCCCTATATGAGAGCTGGTCTGTACCATTCTCTGTTATGTTGGTTGTTCCATTGGGTATTATCGGTGCATTACTGTTTACCTCCGTTCGTGGACTGTCAAACGACGTTTACTTCAAGGTGGGCCTCTTAACAACCATTGGTCTGTCGGCGAAGAACGCAATATTGATTGTTGAATTCGCCAAAGACTTGATGGAAAAAGAAGGCAAAGGATTAGTTGAAGCGACATTAGAAGCTGTGAAAATGCGTTTACGACCCATTCTGATGACATCACTGGCCTTTATGTTAGGTGTTATCCCACTGGTATTCAGTAATGGTGCAGGTTCAGCAGCCCAGAACTCCGTTGGTACAGGCGTTCTGGGTGGTATGTTCGCTGCAACCTCACTGGCTATCTTCTTCGTTCCTGTATTCTACGTGGTGATCCGTCGCCGCTTTGCAGGAAAAACAGAAGAGCTTGAGCATGCTCATCCAGTCAAAAAAGCCGAATAATTATATTCAGCTAAAATAATCGCTAAGGGCCACAACAGTGGCCCTTTTTAATGCATTACTTGTCAGCTTAAGCGTGACATTATTCTTCCCTTCCCTATAACGCCTGACGCAGTCGATGCCATTCGATACCACAAGAGATACTAAACACCAAATAATCATTATTATTCATTTAAATTAACGCTTAATTGAAATAGGTATCTTTGCGGCTCTACTGATAGTCATTGTTTACAATCTCACCTTACATACCCTTAAGTTAAATATCTCTTATTAAATCAAAGCAATAATTTATTTATTATATGTTCACTCTTTTTGTTTTTGATTATCTCCCCATATTTTTTGATATGGTTAACCGCTTTCTTTTACCGATATACTTTAATTAAATTTATAGGATCTTTCATCGCAAGGAGCATCACCATGCAACTACGTTATCGTTGTATTACCTCGTTATTTTTATTTACCTTTTACCACTACGCAATCGCATCCACCAACACAACTCAAGCCAAAGTCATCAATATTACCGCTCCATTAGAGAACCATATTTCATTTAACCGCTTTGAAACACTCTCTTCTAATGAACATGGTTTAGTATTTAATAATGATATCAGCGACAATAGCGCTCTCGGTGGGAAAGCCGCTAAAATGATCCTTGCCGAAGTGACCGGGAGCGAAGCTACAAATATTCAAGGAGTTATTGGTATAAAAGGCCAAACAGCCAACTTAGTCATTGCTAATCCTAATGGCATTACATGGAACAACGGCTCTGCAAGCAATATTGCTAGCCTATCATTGGTCGCAGGGAATTTTGAAAGACAGTTTATTAAAGACAAAACAGATCCCAAAAAACTGCTACCGAAACCATTAAAAGACTATAGCCAATTAAAATTTACCGTCTCTCCCGGTAGCCAAGTCACCATTAATCAACAACAAGCTAATCCTATACAGTTATCTAAAATCAATGTATTCGCTGACCGTATAAAACTACAAAATGCAGTCAACATCACCTCTGCCGTCCAAAACTATCTAAGTAGCTCAGGTAATGCTTCTCTCTCTATTCGTGAAGGTCTACTGGTTTCAGGAGCAAAATACAAAGCAACAACACTGCATAGTGAAGGGAGTCAATTCGAACTAAGTGAAAATGGTAAACTGACGGGGCGTTCTATTTTACTCGAAAGCCATCGATATCAATGTAAGGACAGCTTTATGTGTCCACAAAATAAGATTGATATAAAAGGTCTCATTGAAGCGATGAACTTTTCTTTACAGGGGGATAGCCAGTTTGCCCTTACAGGACGATTACGCCTTGGCAGCAACCAGCAAGAGTTGGTGAGACAAACTGTCGAATAATCATTGAGTATAAAATGCCATTTTATTCCTTTACTCTTTGACTATTACCTTAAGCCGAGCGGGGCTAAATAGCTGGAGGCCTCATCAATATGAGGCCTCCAATCACTTTGCGGTTATGACTGACTCGAATTACAACCAGAAGAACCAAGCAAATAGTGATATCACAATAATACAAGCAACGTTTAACACTGCACCAACACGCACCATCTCGATCTGCTTGATATAACCAGAACCAAAGACAATAGCATTTGGCGGTGTTGCCACTGGTAGCATAAAGGCACAAGATGCACCAATACCAATAATCATCGTCAATGCCATAACAGGCATGCCCAATGCTTCAGCTACGGTAGCAAAAATAGGTACTAACAACGCCGCACTCGCTGTATTACTTGTAAATTCCGTTAAGATAATGATAAACGTAGTGACCGCTAAGATAATGACGAACCAATGGCTTTGACCAAAAGTCATTTGCATCCAGTCAGCCATAATCTTACTTGCACCTGACGAACTTAGAATAGCGCTCAGTGTTAAACCACCACCGAACAGCATCAATACGCCCCATTCCGTGTTTTTCTGGATTTGCGCCCAGCTCGCAACACCAGTTACCCCGATAAGGATTGCTGCACTTACGGCAATAATCGTATCCAGATCTTTAACGCCACCTAATGCTTTACTGATAAATGTACTAGTGATCCAGCACAGCACCGCGATAAGAAAGATGCACATCGCTGTGATACGTTTACCATTCCATTCCACATGCTCTAGCTCTAATTCAAAGCGATGCTTCAAATTTGGACGTAGCATCATAAACATCAGCACAAACATCATTGGTAACAGCACAACCATAATTGGAATGCCATATTTCATCCATGACAAGAAATCCAAGCCAAGTGCAGAAGCTGCGATTGCGTTTGGTGGACTACCAACAATGGTACCTAAACCACCAATACTCGCACTATAAGCAACACCTAATAGAACAAACACGAAGGTGTTACGTTCATGACGCGCATCCAAATTAGAAAGGATACCTAACACAAGGGGTAGCATCATCGCGGCTGTTGCCGTGTTACTAATCCACATTGATAGCAGTGCCGTTACACCAAATAGCAACACCACGGCTACGGATAAACGCCCACGTGCTACCATTAATAAACGGTTAGCGATCAGCCGGTCTAGGCCTTGAATATGCAACGCTGTCGCCAAAGCAAAACCACCAAAAAATAGGAAAATAATTGGGTTTGCAAATGACTTCAAGGCATCGCCTGTATTCATCAAACCAAGACCAACCGCTAATATTGGGATACATAATGCAGTGATAGTAACGTGTATCGCTTCAGTCAACCAAAGCACACCAATAAATACCATCATTGCAAGCCCAGCATTCGCTTTATCATCAAATGGTAAATATTTTAAAAGTAAAATTAGCAATACGATATCAACCGCTAAAATCACCCAACCTTTTACATTTGATGGCGTTGGCCCAACAGAAGGTTTCAGAGATTCAGAAGCATCCATATTCACTCCATTGGCTTATCAGCATCCTAGTGCCCAAGCTCTTGTTAATATTTATTTACAGTATGGGGAATATAGAGTTAATCGAATGAAATTCAAATGTAGATGATGCAAAATTGAGAGCTGTACCGCGCAATTAAACACTTTTTTCATTTGATACATAAAAAACTATCGATTTTGTGAACATCTAAAAAATGATGAGTCCGTGTAATTCCTTAGCAAAAGATAAAGAAATTTAAACAAAAAAATGGGGGGATGGGGGCTAATAAAAAACGGGAAGACAATGCTCCCCGTTTTGAGAAATAACTCAACCTAGCTTAAATTATGCTTGGCCTTTAACTTCTTTCAGACCATTGAATGGAGCACGGTCACCCAATGCTTCTTCAATGCGGATCAATTGGTTGTATTTAGCAACACGGTCAGAACGGCTCATAGAACCTGTTTTGATTTGGCCTGCCGCAGTACCAACCGCTAAGTCTGCAATGGTTGCATCTTCAGTTTCACCTGAACGGTGAGAGATAACCGCAGTGTAACCCGCATCTTTCGCCATTTTGATAGCAGCCAATGTTTCAGTCAAAGAACCGATTTGGTTGAATTTAATCAGGATAGAGTTAGCAATGCCTTTCTCAATACCTTCTTTGAGGATCTTAGTGTTTGTAACAAACAGATCGTCACCAACCAATTGGATTTTGTCACCAAGCACTTTAGTTTGGTATGCAAAACCATCCCAATCAGATTCGTTCAAGCCATCTTCGATAGAAACGATTGGATACTCTTTAGTCAGGCCTTCTAAATAATGAGTGAACTCTTCAGAAGTAAAGGTTTTACCTTCACCTTTTAGCTCATAGTTGCCAGTTTCTTTGTTATAGAACTCAGAAGCCGCACAGTCCATCGCCAGAGTGACATCTTTACCTAATACATAACCAGCTTGCTCAACAGCTTCTTTAATAGCACCTAGTGCAGCAGCGTTAGATTCTAGGTTTGGCGCATAACCACCTTCATCACCAACAGCGGTGTTCATGCCTTTAGCTTTCAGTACTTTCGCTAGGTGATGGAAAATTTCAGAACCCATGCGAACAGCGTCTTTCAGTGTTGAAGCACCAACTGGCTGGATCATGAACTCTTGAATGTCGACGTTATTGTCAGCGTGCTCACCACCATTGATGATGTTCATCATTGGCAGAGGCATTGAATATTGACCGTGAGTACCGTTTAGGTCAGAAATATGCTCATAAAGAGGCATACCTTTTGCCGCAGCTGCCGCTTTCGCGTTAGCTAATGACACAGCCAAAATCGCGTTCGCACCAAATTTAGATTTGTTATCAGTACCATCTAGATCAATCATGATCTTATCGATAGTCGCTTGGTCTTTTGCATTTTGACCAATCAGCGCTTCTGCAATTGGGCCATTAACAGCGGCAACCGCTTTCAGAACGCCTTTGCCCAGAAAACGTGATTTATCACCATCACGCAGTTCCAGTGCTTCACGAGAACCTGTAGATGCACCTGATGGCGCGGCTGCTAAACCAACAAAGCCACCTTCTAGATGAACTTCAGCTTCTACAGTTGGGTTACCACGAGAATCAATGATTTCACGACCGATCACTTTAACGATTTTGGACATTAGGTTTTCCTCAGTACAAGTTAAATTGTGGGGAGCAGGCACATCTGCCTACCCCGCCATATCTTATTTCAACTCACCTTTCTGGTAGCTACCAGCGGCTTTAACAAAACCTTCAAACAATGGGTGACCATCTCTTGGCGTTGAAGTGAATTCAGGGTGGAACTGGCATGCCACAAACCATGGGTGATTTGGATTTTCAATAATTTCAACCAGTTTGTTATCCACTGAACGACCTGCAACTTTTAGCCCCGCATCTTCAATGCGTTTTAGCAACAGGTTATTCACTTCATAGCGGTGACGGTGACGTTCAACAATCGTATCTGCACCATACATATCACGAACCAAGCTGTCTTTAACTAAGTGGCATGGTTGACCACCAACACGCATGGTTCCACCAAGATCGCTCTCTTCAGAACGCACTTCTAGGTTACCATTTTCATCACGCCATTCAGTAATTAGCGCAACGACTGGGTATTTACAGTTTGCATCAAACTCAGTTGAGTTTGCACCTTCCATATTGGCAACGTTACGTGCAAATTCAATCAAGGCAACCTGCATACCTAAACAAATGCCTAAATAAGGCACTTTATTTTCGCGTGCATATTTCGCTGTCATGATCTTACCTTCGATACCACGCTCACCGAATCCACCCGGAACAAGGATAGCATCTAAGCCTTTTAATAGATCAACACCACGAGTTTCAATATCTTGTGAATCAATCAGTTTGATATTCACAGTTAGGCGATTTTTCAAGCCACCGTGTTTTAAAGCTTCAATAACTGATTTATAAGCATCGGGTAATTCAACATACTTACCAACCATACCAATGGTCACTTCACCAGTAGGGTTTGCTTCTTGATAAATCACTTGTTCCCATTCAGCAAGGTTTGCTTCGCGGCAGTCAAGATTGAAACGCTTACAGATATACTCATCTAAGCCCTGTGATTTCAACATACCAGGGATTTTGTAGATGGAATCAACGTCTTTGAGTGAAATAACCGCTTTTTCAGGAACATTACAGAACAGTGCAATTTTGGCACGCTCATTCGCAGGAATAACGCGGTCTGAACGACAGATCAGCACATCTGGCTGAATACCAATGGATAGCAGCTCTTTAACAGAATGCTGAGTTGGTTTAGTTTTCACTTCACCCGCTGCCGCCAAATAAGGAACTAAAGTCAGATGCAGATAGAGTGTGCGTTCACGCCCTACTTCTGCCGCCATTTGACGAATAGCTTCCAAGAATGGCAATGATTCGATATCACCAACTGTTCCGCCAACTTCGACTAAAACAACATCATGACCTTCACCACCACGGATGATGCGGTCTTTAATTTCATTGGTAATATGAGGGATAACTTGGATAGTCGCGCCAAGATAGTCTCCGCGACGTTCTTTGCGCAATACTTCTGAATAAACGCGCCCCGTTGTAAAGTTGTTGCGACGCGTCATTTTGGTACGGATGAAACGCTCATAATGACCTAAATCCAAGTCAGTTTCAGCGCCGTCTTCTGTAACGAAAACTTCCCCGTGTTGGGTTGGGCTCATTGTCCCTGGATCAACGTTGATGTACGGATCCAGTTTCATAATGGTGACATTGAGTCCACGGGCTTCGAGTATAGCCGCCAAAGAGGCTGCGGCAATGCCTTTACCCAGAGAGGATACGACCCCGCCGGTCACAAAAATATAATTAGTTTTCATGCTGAACCTGAAAGTTTAGGTTTAAAAGATGATGGATATAACAGGACGGGAAAACAGTATACCCGAACCTTAATTTCGCTACAAATGTTCTAAGCATAATAAGGTTAATTTTCCTCTATATTCCATTAATATCAGCTAGTTAAAATAAAAAATATTTTCTAGCCCCAAACAAGGTTGATTAACATGCAAACAGCAACAGTGCTATCACTCAAGCCATTTAACCCATTAAGTGACTTTGCTTACCATAGCTTTTGAGATACGACAGCGTAGAAACTGTTTTCCCTAAAGTAAAATAGCAATGTGAGTTTACTCATCATATACCTATTTTAGGTTAGCAAATTTGCGTTATGATGCCACTCATAACACTTCACCTCTCTTTAATTCGTGTCTCTATACAGAAACACCTCCTAAGGCTAGCATATTTTTCGCAAAAGCTAAATCCTTTCAGCAAAACTAGAGTGAACTAAGATGGTTTTATTAAATTAGGTGAAATTTTTCGTATATCTCGTAGAAAAGATCAGCAATCTAGCATGTATTAAGTGGATGTTAATGAGGTTAACTTAAGCTTGCTTTGCAGTTATGATGACTTTTTCAGCAACAATAATAGTCAATCATATTGTGACATCCAGCGATTTAATTGCAGATTAAAAATTTTATCTGCCGACTTTATCATTTCAGGGCGATGGGCAACAAAAATACGGGTAATTTGTAGTGAGGCAATCGCCTCCGTTATTTTACGCTCATTTTCTACATCCAAATCACTTGTCGCTTCATCCATTAACAAAATTTTAGGTTCTCGATAAAGTGCTCTTGCAATCGATATTCGTTGCCTTTGTCCTCCAGAAAGGAGACTTCCTATATCACCAATTATCGTTTAATATCCTCTAGGAAATGAAGATATTTCCTCGTGTATTGATGCTAACTATTTTAAAAAATAAGGTAACACATTAAAAACAAATATTATTCCGCGAGCTTAATTTGCTGCCAATGCTGTTCCATCTCCTCAAGCGTTGCGGTTTCTGTGGTTTTACCTTCTAGTGCAAGACGTGACTCTATTTGGCGAAAACGCTTTTCAAACTTCTGGCAGGCCTTGTTAAGTGCCATTTCGGGTTTATGGCCTAGATGACGTGATAAATTCACGGTCGCAAACAGTAGATCGCCAATTTCTTCTTCTAAGCGCTGCTCATCAACAACCACTTGAGTGGCCTCTTCCATTACTTCATCCAGCTCTTCGCGAACCTTGTCGACTACAGGCCCTAACGTGTCCCAATCAAAACCCACTGATGCACAACGTTTTTGGATCTTATAGGCTTTCATTAAGGCAGGTAGCGCGCTTGGAATATCATCAAGGATGGAAAATTGCGCCTTTTGTGCACGTTCAGCAGACTTACGCTTTTCCCATCCTGCCAGTGCAACACTGCTATCAGGGTGATTTTCTGCGTCAAAAATATGCGGGTGGCGCCGTTCTAGTTTATCGCTAACCGCTTGGCAAATATCATTAAAATCAAAACGTGACTGCTCTTTCGCCATTTGCGCATAAAACACGACTTGGAATAACAAATCGCCTAATTCACCTTTTAGGTCATCAAAATCTTCACGCTCAATGGCATCAATGACTTCATAAGTTTCTTCAAGCGTATAAGGAGCAATCGTTTTAAACGTTTGTTGAGTATCCCACGGGCAACCTGTTTGTGGATCACGCAATTTCGCCATAATGTCTAGTAATCGTTCAAGCTGTGATGCTGTCGTACTCATTTTTTGACCTTTTTAAACCATAAAAATCCCATGTTTCGCAAGGATAACATGGGATCGTTTATTACTGCATAACGATGTTACGATTATTTAGAATGGCGTTTCGCTTCGATCACATCTGGCAATTGATTCAGTTTGGCCAATACTCGAGCCAATACCTGTAGGTTATAAATTTCAATCGTCATATCGATGGTCGCTAACTGCTGTTTAACATCACTACGGCTGCTAACGCCAAGTACGTTAACTTTTTCGTTAGCTAAGATGGTTGTGATATCACGTAACAGCCCACTTCTATCGTTAGCAACAACACGCACCACTAGCGAATAACCACTGGAGTAGTTTTCTCCCCAGACCGCGTCAACTAAACGTTCTGGTGCATGACTCTGTAACTCAGCAAGCTGTTCACAATCAACACTATGGATAGAAATACCTCTCCCTTTCGTGATAAATCCAACAATGTCATCGCCAGGAATGGGCTGGCAGCAGCGTGCGATATGGTGCATTAGGTTACCCACACCTTCGACAACTACGCGACCACTGCTATTCGTTTGGGAAGCTGGTCGTGGCGCCGCAGTTTTACTTTCCAGCGTCTTCATCGCTTCGCGATCGGCTTCTTCCGCTGACGTTTTCTTGAATTTACTTTGTAAGAAGTTGACTAATTGATTGATACGAATATCACCACCGCCAATTCCGGCCAAGACCTCATCAAGAGAATGGACGTTATAGCGTGCTATCAATAATTTTTCCGCCTCTTTGATACCTATATCAAGGTGCGCTAATTCGTTATCAAGAATTTGACGCCCCGCCAGCACGTTTTTATCCCTATCCTGCTTACGGAACCAGTTATGGATCTTAGCGCGCCCCCGGCTGGTTGTCACATAGCCTAAATTAGGGTTGAGCCAGTCACGGCTTGGATTTGGGTGTTTTTGGGTAATAATTTCAATTTGGTCACCCATCTGTAACTGATAGCTAAACGGTACAATACGACCACCAATTTTAGCGCCAATACAACGGTGCCCAACATCACTGTGGATATGATAAGCAAAGTCGAGTGGCGTTGACCCCGCAGGTAAATCAACAACATCCCCTTTAGGTGTAAATACATATACGCGGTCATCAAAAACTTGGCTACGCACTTCATCAAGCATTTCACCTGAATCAGCCATCTCTTCTTGCCATGCTATCAATTTACGCAACCATGCAATACGGTTTTCGTAGCTGCTTCCTTTACCAACCCCTGTTGCTCCCTCTTTATATTTCCAGTGTGCAGCAACCCCCAACTCTGCATCTTCATGCATTTGGCGGGTGCGGATCTGTATTTCGAGGGTTTTACCATTTGGCCCAAGTACTACGGTATGGATAGATTGGTAGCCATTGGGTTTAGGGTTGGCGACATAATCATCAAATTCATCCGGCAAATGACGGAAATGGGTATGTACTATCCCCAGCGCTGCATAGCAGTCTTGTAGACGTTCAACGACAATACGTACCGCTCTGACATCGAATAACTCATCGAATGCTAGCGATTTTTTCTTCATTTTGCGCCAAATGCTGTAAATATGCTTGGGACGCCCATAAATTTCAGCTTGAATATTCTCTTTCAGCATTTTTTTGCGCAATGTGGTCACAAAGTTATCGATATACTCTTCGCGATCAATACGGCGCTCATGCAATAAGCTCGCAATTTTCTTGTATTCTTCTGGGTGCAAATAACGGAAACAAAAATCTTCCAATTCCCATTTGAGTTGACCGATACCCAAGCGGTTGGCCAATGGCGCATAGATATTGGAACACTCTTTAGCGGCTAATACGCGCTCATCTTCTGTCGCATCTTTCACTTCGCGTAGATGCGCAATGCGTTCGGCTAGCTTGATAACAACACAGCGGAAATCTTCAACCATCGACAGTAACATACGACGAATATTATCCACTTGAACGGAGCTAGTTTCCCCCGACTGTGTCGCCTTTAATTGGCGGATGGCATCCATTTCAAGGACACCT
This sequence comes from Providencia sp. PROV189, assembly GCF_028480065.1. Classification (NCBI taxonomy): domain Bacteria; kingdom Pseudomonadati; phylum Pseudomonadota; class Gammaproteobacteria; order Enterobacterales; family Morganellaceae; genus Providencia; species Providencia sp. PROV189. The sequence continues at coordinate 111,701 of NZ_JAMPOG010000005.1, read as the reverse complement.
TTTACCAGCTCATAAATTGATTGACCGAAATCATCAATTACCGCTTGTTCATCGAGCTGTTTCTCTTCAACTAACGGAAATAGCAGTGCGGCTTGTAAGCTACCGATATCCATGCTCAGCGTCGAGAGTATTTCGGTCATCTCGATCCCACGCCATAGCAGTAGGGGTGCCGTTTCTTGCCCTGCTAATTTTTCATGACAATACTGCCAGGTATGGATAAGTTTTTGTTCTGATTGTGGATTATTTAGGCCCAGCCCGCTTACCCATTTTTCTGGGGCAAACTCACCTGCTGGGGTAAGATGTGCACTTCTTACAGCAACCATATATTCTCCCTACCTGTTAACCCTCTGGGCTATTGATAAATAGCGCCATTGATTCCAGATGACTGGTATGCGGAAACATATCCAACATCCGCAGTTGTACTAACTGATATCCCGCTTGAAGCAAAATTTTGCTATCCCGTGCCAAGGTGGTCGGGTTACAAGAAACATAGACAATTTTTTCGGGCATCAGTTTAACTAAATGTTCCATTACGCCAGCGGCGCCCGCTCGAGCAGGATCTAACAATACCTTATTAAACCCTTCAGCTGCCCATGGCTGAGTATGGATTTGCGCCTCTAAGTTTTCATTATAGAAGGTCGCGTTACCAATTGAATTGCGCTGCGCGTTATTTCTCGCTTGTTTGACTAAATTTTCGACACCTTCAACACCAACCACGGCTTTGACTCGCCTCGCGATAGGCAATGTAAAATTCCCCATGCCACAAAACAAATCTAAAACTCGATCATGTGGGTGCAGATCCAACCATTCAAGTGCTTGAGCAACCATTTTCTGATTAATGTCACTATTGACTTGAATAAAGTTTAATGGGCTGAACTGTAACATTTCCCCAGCAACCTGATATTCGGGTATCACGGTAGAAGCGCTTAACGGATGTAAGCTATGTTCATCCCCTGCTAACCAAACACAGACCTCATGTTGCTGTTCAAAGCTTTTAAGCAGCTGCTGATCGGAGGGAGCCAATGGTACAAGGTGGCGCAGTAAGACAATGAGGCTATTATCTGCTCGGATCAACTCCACATGGCCGAGTTTTGGTGCAGCTTTTAGCTGATTTAAGCAGTCAGATAGTGGTTGGATCAATCGTTCAAGGTCGTGATGCAGCACAGGGCACTGCTTGATATCGACCAAGGTATTCGATTGAGTTTGGCGAAACCCCATTAACAGGTGTTTGCTTTTATTTTGATACTGTAATCCAAGACGCGCTCTACGGCGGTAACCATAAGCTTCACCAAAAATAATGGGCTTGGCTTCTTTTTGAACCCCAGTTTCTCGGGCGATTAGATGCTGTAATGCATTGGCTTTACTTTCTCTTTGTAGAGAAATATCAATGTGCTGCTGCTGGCAGCCACCACACTGATTAAAATAACGGCACTGTGGCTTAACCCGTTGTGGGCTGGTACTTAAACGTTTAACCACTTTTGCTTTCGCAAAGCGGCTTTTCTCTTCAACCAATTCAATTAGCGCTTGTTCACCGGGTAGAAGCCCTTCTACGAAAATCGCTTTACCATTAGAGCGTGCAACTCCTTGACCTGCTGCATCTAGACTATCGATTGTCACCGTTATTTGACGGCGTTGGGTGGTACGGCGGTTTGGCGAGTAAAATTGGGCCATAATTTGTCACTACGAGGTGTTAAGTTTCAGAAAATAATTTTATATTCTCTTTGGTTAAAGAGATGCTCTCTCACTGGCATAAGATACGCGACAACACACTGACTTTAAGCTCTACCTACGCGTAACTATAGCGTCTACTAGTGCATATCACCTAGTCAGCAGAATATATGCTCAGTAAAAGCGCGCCTATAATAGCAGTTTTTTTGCCAAGATGAGTTATCACTTTTTCACTTAACGTATATTTTTTTATTATTTTTGTTTGTTTGAACGGCTCTTATTCAAAATAATTGACGCCTTCATCACCTTACTGCCGAATAAACAATCAGTTTGACACCATACATTTACGATATTCTTCATAGGCATAATGATCCGTCATGCCGCTGATATAATCCTGAATCAATCGTGCCCGATAATAAAACTCAAGAATAGATTTCTCTATTTCATTTGTTGCACATATGCCTTCAATTGCTTCACTGTATGACAAACGGTGCTTATTAGAGAGTTTATGGAATAACCGTGTTTCGATAAAAAATTGTTTGTGATAGTTATTTTCAACTAGCGAAATAAAGTCTTCCCTTTCTAACATCAATAATGGGCGATAAAAATCTAACAGCCCCCCAATGATGCGATAACCTTGCAACTCCAGCTCTTCTACTTCGTGATGGCTAAAGACATGCTTAAATGCAACCGTTTTCAAAACTTTAAGTAAACGATGCTCAGGGCTTTTATCTTCCAACAATGCGCTATTGAAGCGCCCTGCATAGATTTCGGGGAGATTCTGAATAAAACGCTGAGCACTGTAACGAGCCAATTTACTGGTAATATTCACTCGTAAATACATAAAAAATTGGTCTTGTTGAATTCGTCTTGTATGGTTATCACTGATATTATTAAAAGCGCTCATAATGGTTTCATCAAATAAGTCGCCTTTTTCGACTACCCCCCATTCGTTCCGCAAATAGTTGATCAATTGTTCAACGGTAAAAATTCCTTTCTCAGCGGCATCATCTAAATCAGCAATACAATAAGAGATATCATCAGCCGCCTCCATAATATAAGAAAGTGGGAAACGACAATGTTCACCCATCTCTAATTTTTTACATAGTTCATTCACGAAACCGAGTTCAGACCAATAGTAGCCCGGCTTTTTCATCAAATAATCAAATTCTTCAGGAATAGGCTCAAGATCATATGCTCCACGCGTATATTTCAAGATAGAGCCGACTTGTGCATAAGTGAGGTTTAGCTTCAATAGGCGATGTACCATGCGTATCCCTTGCGCATTACCTTCAAAAGAGCATAGATCCTGTTTAAGTTGACGACGGAAGAGATCAAGACGTTCATCCCCAGTTAAACGCATGGCGGCGATTTTACAAGGATCAGGATAATCGGGTGTGTATTGGTATTGAGGGGCTAGCAGTTGGCGAAACCAACTCTGAATTGCGGCTTCACCAAAATGCCCAAAAGGAGGGTTACCGATGTCGTGCATCAAACAAGACATTTCGACTAGGCTTTCAAACGCATCACAACGCTCATGTAGCCCATATTTTTCCAGTAACTTTTTCTTTTTTAATTCGTGAAGAACCGTTTTGCTAATGTAACGCCCGACTTGTTGTACTTCTAAGGAATGGGTCAATCGGCTGCGCACTGCGGCATTTTGTTCTAATGGAAATACTTGTGTTTTTTGCTGCAACCGACGGATTGCCGCTGAATTGATAATTCGGCCTCTATCACTTTCAAATTGGCGATTAACAGCATCTTCATTGTGAGCAGAGACTCGAGGACTTTTCGCGCTATTATAGTTTCGTTGATAATTTAATTTTGTTAGAAAATTAATTTCGCTCACACCAACTCCTCATCCTTTATACACGAGACAAAAATAAAAGGCAGAGAAATAATACCTTTCAATGTTACACTTTAGTCATCTCTACCTTAAGTGTCTAATTAATCAACAGTGAGTATGACATAATGAAAGTCGGTATCATAGGTGCAATGGAGCAGGAAGTTGCCATCCTGCGTGAACAAATTGAAGGCTGCCAAACTCTCAGCCGTGCTGGCTGTGAAATTTACACAGGGAAAATTAATGGCGTCGACGTTGCGCTGCTAAAATCAGGTATTGGTAAAGTGGCGGCGGCAATCGGCACCACGTTGCTACTTGAACATTGCCAACCCGATATAGTAATTAATACTGGCTCAGCGGGTGGTTTAGATCCTAACTTAAATGTTGGCGATATCGTTGTTTCAACTGAGGTACGTTATCACGATGCGGACGTAACTGCTTTTGGTTATGAACCAGGCCAAATGGCGCAATGCCCTCCCGCATTTATAGCTGACCCTAAATTGATCGCGCTCGCCGAAAAATGTATTCAACAGTTGGATATGAATGCGGTTCGTGGTCTTGTGTGCAGTGGTGATGCTTTCATCAATGGCGCAGAGCCTTTGGCTCGAATTAAAAAAACCTTCCCTCAAGTCGCTGCTGTTGAGATGGAAGCTACCGCCATCGGCCAAGTTTGCCATCAATTCGCTGTACCTTTTGTTGTCGTACGCGCTATTTCCGATGTAGCAGATAAAGAATCACACACCAGTTTTGATGAGTTTTTACCTGTTGCAGCGCGCCAATCATCACTGATGATAGCGGCAATTTTAGCTGAACTCGCATAACTTTCGTTTAAAATAAAAAGCATAGTCAATAAAACGCTATGCTTTTTATTTATTCTTTTAGTTAGAGGCAATGACTGCATGAAATGGCACCCAAGCACACTTCAAACCACACTCGCCTTACTACTATTGCTATTTTTTAATACATCGGTTGTTGCAGACACGAAACACCGCGTGATCAGCCTTTCTCCAGCGAATACTGAGTTGGCTTATGCGGCTGGATTAGGCGAAAGCCTGATTGCTGTCAGTGCATACTCCGATTATCCTGCCGAAGCGAAACAATTAGAGCAGGTTTCCGATTGGCAAGGCCTTAATGTCGAACGGATTGTGGCACTAAAACCCGATCTTATTTTAGCTTGGCGAGGTGGTAACCCTCAGCGCCCACTCGACCAACTTGCTGCTTTGGGGATCCCTATTATCTATTTCGATCCACAAAGCGTTGAAGGGGTTATTTCTGCTATCGAACAACTGGCTAAATACAGCCCGCAGCCCCAAATTGCCCAGCAGTCCGTTTTATCGATGCGTGAGCAACTTAACCAGCTAAAACAACGTTACGCTCAGCAAGAGCGCCCCAAAAAACGGGTCTTTATTCAACTAGGCACTCAACCCCTATTTAGTACAGGCAGTAACACTATTCAAAATGACATTGTTTCAATGTGTGGTGGGGAAAATATTTTCGCAAACAGTGCTGTGCCTTGGCCTCAAGTCAGCCGTGAACAGGTTATTGCTAGGCAGCCCGAGATGATTGTAATGACAGGAACCGAGACTCAAGAAACTGCCGTTCGCCAATTTTGGCAAACGCAACTTTCTATCCCGATTATTCGTTTAAATGAAGATTGGTTTCATCGTGCTGGCCCTCGCGTAGTGCTGGCGGCCCAGTCATTGTGTGAACAATTACACTCAGAATAGCGATGAATGAGAGGGGGAACGCCCCTCTCAACGATAAGACTTAAATGCTAAATGAAGAACCACAACCACAGGTGGATTTCGCATTTGGATTGGTCACAATAAAACGTGAACCTTCTAACCCTTCAGTATAATCAACACTTCCGCCAACCAAATATTGTAGGCTCATTGGGTCAACCACCAAGGCAACGCCTTGTTTTTCAATGGTCATGTCGCCATCATTAATTTGGTCATCAAAGGTAAAGCCATACTGAAAGCCGCTACAACCACCACCGGTAATGTAAACACGTAGACGCAGGTTTGGGTTGTCTTCTTCAGAAACTAAGTCTTTTACTTTAATTGCTGCCGCATCAGTAAACTGCAATGGCAGAGCTGCATCATCACTCATTTTTTACTCCAAGCCGGTCAACCGGTAATTCAGCGTAAGCAGATAGCTTACTCAGATCAATTTACTAATTATCCGCCAGCTTAGTCATTGATTCAAGTCCTGTGTCGTAATTCAACACATTGTGCATACCAATCAATGCATTTGGTTTAATTGGTTCCGTGCTTTAGAATAGGCCTATTAAATAATTCAAGTTGCATGTAGATGACCAACCAAAAGTGGCCTCACTCAGCGCTACCTTATGGCTTGAGCCACCCTATCTAAGTAACTTGAAGTATGATAAGTCTCGTTTCAACGGTATTTAGTCGATTTATTTGTCCCTATTCAGGAGCCTTGCATGAGCCAATCTTTAAACTTATATAATGAAGCGCAACAGCTAATCCCCGGAGGCGTCAACTCACCAGTACGAGCATTTAATGGTGTTGGTGGTACGCCTTTATTTATTGAACGTGCTGATGGCGCTTATATTTTTGATGTTGATGGTAAAGCTTATGTTGACTATGTAGGCTCTTGGGGGCCAATGGTGCTTGGTCATAACCACCCCGCCGTCCGTGATGCCGTAATCAAAGCTGTCAATAAAGGCTTAAGTTTCGGTGCGCCAACTGCCGCAGAAGTGGAAATGGCAAAACTGGTTTGTGAATTAGTACCTTCTATCGATATGATCCGTATGGTGAACTCAGGTACTGAGGCAACCATGAGTGCGATCCGCTTAGCACGTGGTTACACAGGTCGCGACAAAATTATTAAATTTGAAGGTTGCTACCACGGCCATGCTGACTGTTTATTAGTCAAAGCAGGCTCAGGGGCATTGACAATGGGAGAGCCTAACTCTCCGGGTGTACCTGAAGATTTCGTTAAACATACACTCACCTGCACTTATAACGATCTAGCATCGGTTCGTCAGGCTTTTGAAAATTATCCACAAGATATTGCGTGCGTCATTGTTGAGCCTGTTGCGGGTAACATGAACTGTGTTCCACCAACCGATGAGTTTTTACCCGGCCTACGTGCACTGTGTGATGAATTTAATGCCCTATTGATCATTGATGAAGTCATGACGGGTTTCCGTGTGGCACTCGGCGGCGCGCAAGATTACTATGGTGTACAACCTGATTTAACCTGCCTAGGTAAAATCATTGGTGGTGGTATGCCGGTTGGCGCATTTGGCGGTCGTTTCGAAGTCATGGAGAAACTTGCGCCGATTGGGCCTGTATACCAAGCAGGAACGCTATCCGGTAACCCAGTTGCAATGGCAGCAGGCCTTGCTTGTCTTAATGAGGTTGCACAGCCAGGTGTTCACGCGAGACTGACCGAGCTAACTGAAAAATTAGCCCGCGGTTTAAAACGCGTATCACAGGAGCAAGGCATTCCAATGGTGATCAACCATGTCGGCGGCATGTTTGGTATTTTCTTCACTGACGCAAAAAGTGTGACTTGCTACCAAGACGTCATGAAGTGTGATGTTGAGCGTTTTAAAACCTTCTTTCACCTTATGTTAGAGCAAGGTATTTATTTAGCGCCTTCCGCATTCGAAGCGGGTTTTATGTCTATTGCTCACAGCGATGAAGATATTGAGAAAACCATCGAAGCAGCAGAAGTTGCATTTGCAAAAATGAAAACTGCTTAACCTTTCTTTCACTCGGAGGCGATATCTTCGCCTCCTTATTTACGCCTTTACTCCCTCATTTTGTCGCGACTAGCGTTTCCTCATTAATGTTAAAGCGATTAGAGCACAACTTACAATTTCACAAGTTGAACCCGTCAAAGCATTGGGAACAAGTGCTGAAACAATAAAAAGTGGGGAATTAAAACGGCATATCCCACTTGGATAAGTGGTGAAAATATTTATAGCGATGCAAACAGTCTGTTGTTATTTCAAGTGTTGATCGTATAAGCTCCGCCTATAAAAAATGCCCCGCGAGTTGATACTCACGGGGCATTTTCATTTTACGGTACTAATTAATTATTACCGAACATTTCCTTCACCCAATCTGGTGCGTCTTCTTGGGCCGGTTGAGCGTTGTTATTTAAATCCCAAACTGGCTCTTGCTGTGCGGATGATTGGCATAATGCGTCTGGCGCCTCAGTCCAAATCGGCAATACGCGTCCGCCACCAAAGTCTGAACAGTTAAATTGACCATCAGGCATCACTTTCATATCCACAATCCCTTCAGGCTGACGATTAATCAACGCCAATGGTGTTTGATTATCCAAATAACGCTGATACACACGCAATGCACCGGTAGAGCCCGTTAACTGTGTTGGCCCATTATTATCACGACCAATCCAGACAATGGCGATTTCTTTACCATCAATACCTGCATACCAGCTATCACGCAAGTCATTGGTTGTTCCCGTTTTACCCGCTAAATTATATTTGCCATATTTCTTCAGCAGTACTCGCCCAGTACCTTGTTGCACCACTTGCTGCATACCATAGAGCGTTAAATAAGCCGCTTGTGACGGTATTGCACGCTCAGCGGATGGATAGCTTTGATAAATTTCAGTACCATCGCCATCAATAACAGAGCGTAATGCAGAAAGTTTAGCGCGGTTACCATTACCACCAATGGTTTGGTAGATTTGCGCCACTTCAGCCGGTGTTAAGTTAACCGCACCAAGTAGCATTGCGGGAACTTTTTCCATCGCACTCGCTGGCGCACCTAGGCGCACAAAGATATTAACTATCTGATCCAGCCCAACTTCTAGCCCTAAGTTTACCGTTGGGATATTCTGTGATTTCGCTAATGCATCAACCAACATCATTCCCCCTGTAAAATTGCGGCTATAGTTTCTTGGCCTCCAGACTTGATTCCCCACCTTAACGGATAATGGTTCATCTTTTAGCCATGTATTCAGGCGGAAACGATCAGGCTCATTCAATGCCGCTAAATAAACCGGTGGCTTCGCCAATGAACCAATATTACGACGCGCATTGAGCGCACGGTTGAAACCGGAATATTGTGGCTGTGAGCCACCCACCATCGCTCTAACTTCACCGTTAATGCGGTCAACCACGACCATCGCCCCTTCAATATCATTCAGTTTGCGATCTGCTCGTAGCTGAGCCACACCTGATTCCACCGCATTTTCAGCCGCAGTTTGTGCTACGGGGTCAAGAGTCGTAAAGATTTTTGCGCCAGAAAGCTCTTTAACTTTATCGCCCAGTTTTTCATTTAATTCCTGACGAACCATCTGCATAAAAGCAGGCTGAGAGGCGACAAGCCCTTCTCTTGGTTTTACTCCTAAAGGACGCGCGCTAAGCACTTGATACATTTCATTATCGATAACATTGCGTGTTTCTAGTATTTTCAACACGATGTTACGACGTTTAATCGCATTTTCTGGCTGCGTCCACGGGTTATTCTTTGTGGCACCTTGAACCATTCCAACTAATAACGCTTGTTGGTCTAGGCTTAATTCATTAATAGGGCGACCAAAATAATAGAGGCTCGCTAATGGGAAGCCACGAATTTCATCGTTCCCGTTTTGCCCTAAGAACACTTCATTGAGGTACAATTCAAGGATACGGTCTTTGCTATAGTTGTAATCTAGCAAGAGCGCCATAATGGCTTCATTCGCTTTGCGCCTGAATGTCTTCTCATTCGTTAAAAATAAGTTTTTAACTAACTGTTGCGTCAGGGTACTTCCCCCTTGCACAGATTTGCCCGCCGATAAGTTAGCGACAACCGCTCGACCAATAGAGTAAAGACTCACCCCATCATGTTCATAGAAGTTACGGTCTTCGGTCTCTATCAAAATTTTCACTAGCGATTCAGGGAAGTCTGACAACGGTAAAACTAAGCGCTGTTCATTATTCGCCGACTGCATCATGGTGATCAGTTTAGGGTCTAACCGGAAGAAGCCAAATGAACGGCCATTTTCCATATTTTCAATTTTAGTTAAGATCCCTTGGTCAAACACCATGCGCGCCAATATTTTCCCTTCTTTCTGATCAGGGAAATTAAATGGACGCCGTAATATTTCAATCGTGTTGCCTTTAACGGAAAACTCACCTGAGCTAGTAATTTTCGTCACTTTACGGTATTGCATACCTTCCAGTAAGCGGATCATTTCAGCTTGGCTATAATCCATTCCCGGTTCAAGGTTAACCATCCGGCCATACACTGCCGCAGGTAAATCCCAAACCTTGCCATCAAGGCGTTCTTTGATTTGCTGGTTTAAATAAAAAGCATAGGCTCCAAGCAATACAGCAAAGACAATAAAAATTTTGACCAATAACCAAAACCAGCGCCATCGGCTTTTTGGCTTACGATTTTTGTTACCTTTGTTATTTTTGTTCTTCGCCATTAGCTCGTCCTCTTCATCATCGAGGTCTTGCTCATCAATATCATCGTCATCAAATAATTTTTCATCATAATCATAGTCATCACGGCGGCGGCGTGAATGAGACTGCTTTTTTTTCGTCGACGTATTTTTACGTCTACCAATAGGTTCAAAATCTTTACCGGACATGGTCGCTCCATATCACCTACATTCTTAACGTACTATCCTTGATTCTGACTTAAAATGTCAAAGCGTTCACAGAAGAAAGCTCTTAATTACATTTCATTACCTTACGCAGCAAATAATATCACTCCATCACCACGGACATCTATTAGAGCATAAAATAGCCTTGTTACGCACTTATCTTTGTCTGCACATCATTTGCATCGCTAAATTTTATCTCAAAAACTGCCAATGACATACCAACACGGCAAAAAAACAAAATAAACCCTATAAGCAATTAATAAAATAGAATATTTTTATCCGTGATACTTTACTTTCCAACTAAAAACACGCATACACGTAACACTCAATTAACCAATTAATATTTAAAGTAATTTTTAAAGTTTACTCTATTATTCCATATCAAATAGAGCGTGTAGGATCCATATCAATTTTGTCGCGCAATGAGTGGATAAAAAATGCCTGAAGCTAGCTATAACTTTTTTCTGTTACGTTATGCAGATATTTACATCGATTTACTGACAGACAGTGAAACTCATGCCATGTCTGAGACATAGCACAACAACGCAAGATAAAAACGCTCTCAGTTAGACCTTCTATCACGACCCATATCTGGATTGAGTTGCTAGCGCACCTTATCCATACCAACAAAAAATTAGAAGGCTCAAATTGACTGATGATGCTTTTTCACGGCGTGTTTCGTGTATATCTCGCCTGTTTTTTCATTCGCTTCTATTTAACGCCCCTCGGTATTCATCGCTTTTTTAGTTTTATTGGTAGGTTGCGTATTAGCAGGATCATCTGGCCATAAATGTTTTGGGTAGCGACCTTTCATCTCTTTTTGTATTTCTCGATAGCTGCCCTGCCAAAAAGCCCCTAAGTCTTGGGTGATCTGTAATGGGCGCATCGCAGGTGATAACAAAGCAACCGCCACAACGACTTTGCCATGAGCAACCGTTGGGTTCGATGTCTGCCCATACATCTCCTGCATGCGGATCTCTATCATCGGGGGCTTATCTAAAGAGTAGTGAATGCTTACACGACTCCCCGAACCCGCTAAATAGTCCGTCGGTAAAGCCTCTTTTAACCATTTTTGTTGCTCCCAATCTAAACGATGCATCAGCAGCTCCCCGACATTGATTTCTTGAAGTTGCTTACGGTGAGTTATTCCATCTAAGTAAGGCGCAAGCCAAGCTTCTAAGGAAGCCAACAAAGCCTCATCAGCCACATCTGGTAAAGTGGTATCAGCAAACCAACGTTGAGCCAATTGGCAACGGATCCGAAACTGCTGTGCAAACGGGCTCCAATTTAAACTTTCTAATCCATTTTGCCTTAGCCAATGTAACAATGCCTGTTTAATTTGTTGTCTATCAGGATGGGTTAATCTTTCAGAGCGAACAACCAATTGCCCACATTGCAACCGTCGCCAAGCAATTAAAGTGCCTTTTTGTTCATCCCACTCGACGGTTTCCTGCTGATATAACAAATCAGGACAAGCCGCCTGCAAGCTAGCGATCTCAATAGGGGTTGCTAGACTTATTTTGGCATTTGCTGAGGTTTCAGGTTGCCAAAGTGTTGGAGCGATTAGCCACTCATTTCCTAACAACGCGTCATTTTCATCTAACGATGCCCCTAATCCATTTGCTAACTGATAGCGGCCTTGATGATCTCGACTTTTCGCAATACGGTCTGGAAAACCGCTCGCTAATAAAGTAGGTAACCACTCACTTATTAGCGAGACGTTTCTGCCAACTGCTGCTGTGACCGGATAACCACATAATAAAGTGGCACGTTTGCACCAACTCTCTGTAGGCTTATCCAAATAATAATAAATATCACTGTGAGCTTGTCGTGGAGGCTCTTCTAATATTGCCACTAATAACGCCGCTAATTTAATCACTTCATTATTTTGACTTTGCAAGGCCTTGTACAACACGGCGGCAGTGCGCACTGAACTTCCGAGTTCTGCGACTCCTCTTCCAAGCGGAGTTAGCTTGCCGTGTTGATCAATCGCCCCAAGTCGACTCAGCAACTCTTTCGCTGCGGCTATTGCGGGTTGTGGTGGCAGGTTTAACCATTGAAGCTGCTCCACCGCTTGGCATCCCCACTGCAACAGGGATAACCATAACGAACTTAAATCACTGTGTAATATTTCAGCTTCACTAAATTGTGCAGCTCTTTCCGCTTGCTCTTGACTGAATAAATGCCAACAAATACCGGCTTCTAACCGTCCTGCTCGCCCAGCCCGCTGCTGCATGGACGCTTGGCTAATACGCTGTTTAACCAGTTTTGTTAGTCCAGTGCGAGGATTAAATAAGCCTACTCGTTCAAAACCGCTGTCAACAACTAAGCGAATGCCTTCAATCGTTAAGCTAGTTTCTGCAATATTGGTCGCTAAAACGACTTTACGTTTGCCTTCAGGGGCAGGCTGAATGGCTTGCTGCTGCTCTTTTATTGATAGTGCCCCATACATTGGGCATAAAAGTATGTCCTCACTAACCATAGAAGCTAGCTCTGAGCGTGTTCGCTCGATTTCCCCCGCACCGGGTAGAAAAAGCAATAGCGAGCCACTTTCTTGTTGAAGTAATCGCCAAACCGCATTTGCCACCTCTTTGTGGAATAATTTATTCGCATTGATGGGGTAAAAATGCCTTTCGACAGGATAGGCACGCCCTTCGGATACGATCACGGGGGCATCAGGGAATAGAGCCACCAGCCCTTGATCATCCAATGTGGCCGACATCAACAAGATTTTTAAATCATCACGCAGTGCCTGCTGAGTATCAAGCAGTAGCGCCAAGCCTAAATCCGCTTGTAAACTGCGTTCATGAAACTCATCAAGAATGACTAAACCGACCCCTTCTAACATCGGATCATCTTGCAACATGCGAGTCAAAACCCCTTCAGTCACCACTTCGATACGTGTGTTTACACTAACTCGGCTTTCAGAGCGCATGCGCAACCCTACCGTGTTACCGATATCTTCGCCTAACTGCTCGGCTAACCGTTTAGCGACGCTACGAGCCGCAATTCGTCTCGGCTCCAACATGATAATACGTCCGTCAATCACCCCACTTTCTAATATTAGCCGAGGTAAAACGGTTGATTTACCCGCCCCTGTAGGGGCATGTAATAACACTTGCGGAGATTGCTGTAAGGCCGTAAGTAAGGAATCACTAACGTCATAAATCGGTAACACGCGGCTGATAACTCCAATGGTATTTAACATTTTCAGGCAAAGATTGTAGCATTGCTGCTTATTTCCTGAATACTGATTGCGGAGACAATATGGAGTTTATTCCCCCGTTACAACCAGCCACACTGATCAAACGCTACAAGCGCTTTTTAGCGGATGTCGTTACACCTGACGGTGAAGTCATGACTATCCACTGTGCCAATACGGGGGCGATGACTGGCTGTGCAACGCCCGGAGATAAAATTTGGTATTCAACATCGAATAACTCAAAACGCAAGTACCCACACAGTTGGGAAGTGACACAAACGTCACAAAATCATCTAATTTGTATCAATACATTACGAGCTAATCAGATCATTGCCGAGGCGTTGGCGCAAAAAACCATTCCAGAATTATCCGAATATAGTGTAATAAAGCCTGAGATGAAATACGGTTCTGAAAATAGCCGGATTGATTTCTTTTTATCTGGAGATGGGCTACCCGATTGTTTTATCGAAGTAAAATCTGTCACGTTATTGGAAAATAACCATGGCTATTTTCCCGATGCTGTGACTGAACGCGGACAAAAGCATTTACGAGAGCTAACAACAATTGCTAAAGAAGGAAAAAAAGCCATACTGTTGTTTGCAGTTTTGCATACGGGGATCTACGAGGTCTCGGCAGCAGCCCATATTGATAAGCAATATGCCACACTTTTGAAGGAAGCTATCGAAAATGGTGTTGAAGTACTGTGTTATCAAGTAGATATCAATACGCAAAAAATGCTATTGGGTAAAAAAATTAAGTTTACACCTATCAAATAATGATAGTTTATTCGCTGCTCAAAGCGAAGACGCATGGGTTCTGGAGGCTTAAAAAGGAATAAACACGCGCGCCTTCACAGCATTACAAAACTCATTGCATGAACGATTGCCAAGAGGGCACTCTTCTGCTATTTATAGCGACCTTAATTTTTCCCCCCTTTGGGGTTTTGTGAAATTTGCGTGTGTAGGAGAAGCATTATGCAAGAAGGGCAAAAACGTAAGACATCGTCCTTAAGCATTCTCGCCATTGCTGGGGTTGAACCCTATCATGAAAAAGCTGGCGAAGAGTACATGAACGAAGCCCAGTTGGCGCATTTTAAGCTCATTCTCGAAGCATGGCGCAATCAACTCAGGGATGAAGTAGACCGGACAGTTACTCATATGCAAGATGAGGCAGCTAACTTTCCAGATCCTGTTGATCGGGCAGCCCAGGAAGAGGAATTCAGCCTTGAATTACGCAACCGGGACCGTGAACGTAAGTTGATTAAGAAAATCGAGAAAACACTGAAGAAAGTCGAAGAAGACGATTTTGGCTTCTGCGAATCTTGTGGTGTGGAAATCGGCATCCGTCGTTTGGAAGCCCGCCCTACCGCTGATTTGTGTATCGACTGTAAAACATTAGCAGAAATTCGCGAAAAGCAAATGGCTGGCTAATCACTGATTATGGAGTCCTTAACGGCGCACTAACCTTGCGCCGTTATAAGGAAATCTAGTAATGAGCACCTCCACTTCACCCTATATTGGTCGCTTTGCACCATCTCCATCAGGTAACCTTCACTTTGGTTCACTCGTCACCGCCCTAGGTAGCTATTTGCAAGCACGCTCGCAAAAAGGTAAATGGCTGGTGCGTATTGATGATATTGATCCCCCAAGGGAAGTTCCCGGCGCGGCTGATAATATTCTAAAAACGTTAGCGCATTACGGCTTATATTGGGATGATCAGGTACTGTACCAATCAAAACGTCATGATGCCTACCGTGCTGCATTAGATGACCTTCGCCAACAAGGCAAAAGTTACTACTGCACTTGCTCACGGCAACGTATCAAAGCATTGCAAGGGCATTACGATGGTCATTGTCGCAACCTCCATCTTCCAGACCATCAAGCGGCTATTCGATTAAAACAAACTCACCCCGTTTATCAATTTACAGATAGGCTCAGAGGCGAAATTGTGACACCAGCCAATGTCGCTGAAGAAGATATTATTATTCATCGTAAAGATGGTTTGTTTGCTTATAATTTAGTCGCTGTTGTTGATGATCATTATCAAAATGTCACTGAAGTGATGAGAGGCGCAGACCTAATCCCTACCACCTCACAGCAAATTTCGTTATATCACCACCTTTCATTGCCTGTTCCTGATTATGCCCATTTACCGCTGATCCTAAATCATGATAATAATAAGCTATCAAAGCAAAATCATGCCACAGCACTGCCGATGACGGATCCTCGCCCAGTAATATGCCATGCACTAACATTACTGAATCAACCGCCAATCCAGCACTGGCGTGATTTGAGTACCGATGAGATTTTAAAAACCGCAACGGATAAATGGCAGCTAGCGGCGATCCCATCTCATGATATTATTGACAATGCTTATGACTGAATATGACTTTTATGCGTTTAAGCATTCTCAAAGAAAGGCCAGTAAGCTATGATTAGCCGCTTATTTTGTTTAATGAATATTCGTAATGATATCGAGGTGTACTATTTTTAACCGAGTAGCAAATTTCTGCCGTAATATTTTATCGCGAAATGACAAGGACACGCGTGACGCACAGGCAGCCGGTGAAAGGCCAGTCACTTATTCTGACACTGCGACAGCTCAGTCCGTAGAACAGAACGCTAAACAAACAAAAACCACGGTTCGTCAGTCCAAACGTGCCGGTATTCAGGCAGAGAAATCAGAGACAATGACGACTGAAACAGATGAAAATATCACTGTAATTCCTCGTTCAGAGCATACTATTTCACGTAGTGATATTAGTGATAATGCGCTGAAGGTACTTTATCGCTTAAATAAAAATGGCTATGAGGCCTACCTCGTTGGCGGTGGTGTACGTGACTTACTCCTTGGTAAAAAACCCAAAGATTTTGATATTACAACTAATGCAACGCCTGAGCAGATCCGCAAACTATTTCGTAACTGCCGGCTAGTCGGTCGTCGATTCCGTCTCGCCCACATTATGTTCGGGCCAGAGGTCATTGAAGTTGCCACTTTCCGCGGTCACCATGACCAAATTGAGTCGGAAGATAAAAACCGCTCCCAGCAAGCCAAAAATGGCATGTTGCTACGGGATAATATTTTCGGCTCTATCGAAGAAGACGCAATCCGCCGTGACTTTACCGTCAATAGCCTTTACTACAACATTGATGACTTCTCTGTTCGTGACTATGTGGGCGGCTTAAACGATCTTAAAGCGGGGATTATTCGCCTTATTGGTGACCCAGAGACTCGTTATCGCGAAGATCCTGTTCGCATGCTACGTGCGGTGCGTTTCGCCTGTAAATTGGATATGCGTATTGAGCCAAATACGGCGCAACCAATCCAACGTCTGGCACCGCTATTGCGCGAAATTCCTTCAGCAAGGTTATTTGAAGAGTCACTGAAACTACTACAAGCGGGTCAAGGTTATGCAACCTATAACATGCTAAAAGAGTACCACTTATTTGAGCAACTGTTTCCGGTTATCAGTAGTCGCTTTACCAATAACAATGATTCGCCAATGGAAAAAATCATTGATCAGGTACTCAAAAATACTGACTTTAGGCTCAAAAATGATAAACGGGTTAATCCTGCATTTTTATTTGCAGTCATGTTATGGTATCCCGTTACGGAACATGCAGAAAAGCTGTCTCAAGAAGGTGGGCTTGCCTACTATGATGCTTTCGCACTGGCGATGAATGACATACTTGATGAGCAGTGCCGTTCGATTGCGATACCTAAACGTATCACCACCACCATGCGTGATATTTGGCAATTGCAATTACGCCTTCCTCGCCGCCAAGGGCGCCGAGCGAATAAATTAATGGAGCATCCAAAGTTCCGTGCTGCATTTGATTTATTAGAATTAAGGGCCAATGTTGAACGGAGAAATGAGCTTCAAGAGCTTGCTGTCTGGTGGGATGAATATCAGCGTTCCAATAATACTAAGCAGCGTGAGATGATAGCTGAGCTAGGTAGTGCGCCAGTGCGTAAACGCCATCGCCCACGCAAGTCATCATCAAGCGCCCATAAACCAAATAAAAATCAGGGGTCATAGAATGGAGTTGGTCTATATTGTTATTGGCAGTAACCTTGGCGAGCCATTGAAACAGGCTCAACAGGCTATTGATGCGTTAAATGCGCTCCCAAACAGCCGTATAGTCAACACCTCTTCGATCTATCGTAGTAAACCGCTGGGGCCACAAGATCAAAACGATTTTCTTAATATGGCGGTTGCACTTGAAACTGAGCTTGAGCCAGAAGCGTTGCTTGATCATACACAACGCATTGAGCTGGAGCTTGGTCGAGTTCGCAAAGCTGAGCGTTGGGGCCCTAGAACGCTCGATCTCGACATTATGCTTTTCGGCAATCATATTATTAATACCCCACGATTGACCGTACCTCATTATGGGCTAAAAGAGCGGGAATTTATGTTATACCCGCTCAATGACATTGCCCCTGATCTGATTTTTCCTGATGGCGAACCGCTATCAGAAAGGCTCACACTCGTCCCACGTAATGGCCTCACCCTTTGGGATATTACAACCTAAACAGTGAACCTCCTAAACAGGAGGGGTCGTCAGTGGGATCTTTTCCGGAGGTTATTATAATGAAACCAATTTCTCTGGCTACTCTGGGTCAGTTTAAAAAAGACAAACACAAATTTGCTACCATGACGGCTTACGATGCCAGCTTCGCTCAGCTATTTGCAGAGCAAGGTATCCAAGTCATGCTCGTCGGTGACTCCCTTGGTATGACCATACAAGGCGAATCTAGCACCCTCCCTGTTACCGTAGAGCAAATCGCTTATCACACTCGCTGTGTACGCAAAGGTGCACCAGACGCATTCATTATCGCAGACATGCCTTTTATGAGTTATGCCACCCCTGAACAAGCTTGTGCTAATGCCGCTATTCTGATGCAGGCTGGTGCAAACATGGTAAAACTTGAAGGGGGTTGCTGGCTATGCGATACCGTCAAAATGCTGTGTGAACGTTCCGTTCCCGTATGTGGGCATTTAGGGCTAACGCCACAAGCCGTCAACGTTCTTGGTGGCTATAAAGTACAAGGTCGCGATGAGGTTACCGCCAACCAACTCATGAAAGATGCCATTGCGCTAGAAAATGCGGGAATACAGCTTTTGGTTCTTGAGTGTGTTCCTACCTCACTAGCCAATAATATTACAGAAGAACTACTCCTTCCGGTTATTGGTATCGGTGCAGGCAATGGTACTGATGGGCAAATTCTTGTCATGCATGATGCATTAGGCATTACGGCCCGCCCTCCTAAGTTTGCCAAGAACTTCCTTGCTCAAGCAGGCAATATTCAAGATGCAGTTAAACTGTATATTCAAGAAGTTGAAGCAGGGATCTACCCTAGTGAAGATCATTCTTTTGAATAATTTTATTACGGCTCAATAATAAGGAATTCACCTATGCTTATCGTCGAAACATCTCCCATTCTTCGCCGTGAGATCCGCCGCTGGAAGCTAGAAGGTAAACGTATCGCTCTTGTACCAACCATGGGCAACCTGCATGATGGACATTTAGCTTTAATTGATGAAGCGAAACAACAAGCTGATATTGTGATTGTCAGCATTTTCGTTAACCCTATGCAGTTTGATCGCCAATCCGATTTAGCCAATTACCCTCGAACCTTGCAAGAGGATTGTGAAAAGCTGAAACGTCGCGATATCAATCTCGTTTTTGCCCCTTCTGTGAAAGATGTTTACCCTGAAGGAATGGCGCAACAAACTTTTGTTGAAGTGCCTGAATTGTCATCAATACTTGAAGGTGCGAGTCGCCCTGGGCATTTTCGCGGTGTATCAACAGTCGTTACCAAACTGTTTAATTTAGTCCAACCTGATTTAGCGTTTTTTGGTGAAAAAGATTTCCAGCAATTACAGCTAATTCGCAAAATGGTGAGTGACCTTTCTTTTGATATACAAATTGTCTCTGTGCCTACCGTCAGAGCGAAAAATGGGCTTGCATTGAGTTCAAGAAATAACAATCTATCAGCAAGTGAACTCAAACTAGCACCACAACTATATAGCATTATGCAACAGGCGGCAGAGAAGCTAATTGCAGCCCCTGACAACGTTGAAGCAATTATCCAAGAAATTGATGATTCGCTTCGCCAAGCAGGTTTTACCCCTGATGAGCTATTTATTCGTGATGCCGAAACCCTTGCTCCATTGAGCAATATAAGTCAAAAAGCAGTCATCTTAATGGCAGCTTGGTTAGGGCAAACCCGTTTGATTGATAATTTACAGGTTGACCTACCCACAGTTTCAGCTTAAAAAAACAAGCAAACACAGCATGACGATTAAAAATGGTAGACAATAATTATGTTTAGAAAAATGTTACAAGGTAAATTACATCGGGTCAAGGTCACACAAGCCGACCTTCATTACGAAGGCTCTTGTGCTATTGATCAGGATTTTATGGATGCCGCAGGGATCCTCGAATACGAAGCCATTGATATTTACAACGTCGATAATGGAGAACGTTTTTCTACTTATGCAATTGCAGGTGAAAGAGGTTCTAAAATTATTTCAGTCAATGGTGCCGCTGCACGTCGTGCTGCTGTTGGCGATAGATTGATTATCTGCTCATACGTTGATATCAAAGATGAAGATGCTCGTCACCATAAACCCAAAGTCGCTTACTTTGACGGTGACAATATTATGAGCCGTGTTGCCAAAGCAGTTCCTGTACAAGTCGCTTAACGCTATATCCCCCAACGGCAGTTAGCTTGTTGGGGGTTACTTAGCTTCCTTTTTTAGCCAAGCAAGAAAATACAGCTTTCATTTCGTTATTTGATCTTTTTCTATAACATTAAAAATTATTATATTAATCTCAGTAATACCTCTAGAAAATATCATTTAAATCACCATAGCTAATAAAAAAGATAATTATTTAACATCCCAATTTATATTAGATTGAAAAAAACATCACATAAAGGGGATGCTATGAATGATAATAGAAACAAGAAGACGTTTGGACTGTTATATACTCTAAAGATCCAATTTCAAAATATGCCTTCGTTTTCCAGTGGCTTTATTTATGCAAATAAAAAAAATCAAATCGAAATATTGATTACTGTTGATGCTATTAGTGAAGATGGAGAGCCTTATTTTAATAATGAACGAGAAGTGCAAGATGCCACTTATCTGTGTTCATTTTTTGATGGTAAACCCTTAAATCACAATTGGCAAATTTCGAATGAAAAAGGGCCATTTTGTAAAGCAGTTAAGTATGACACAACTCTATCAAGGCGGGAGCCACCAACCCTACGAACGATAACCCGCTCGACATTTCAAATATCCAAGTTTATTTCATCCGACATTGTTAACCCCGCCTTAGAAATCGCAGTAGGAATTAATATTCCTGGTATAGGCAATTTTGACACCTCAATGAATGGAACGCCTACTTTAAATTCAGGCTCTGTCTTTAAATCACCTAGCCGAATTTCAGTAAGCAGGATATCCCCTATCGATTATACAGATAATAGAAATGTTATGGTGATTGATAAAGGTTGGAAATATATCATGACCGATGCATTATTCCGCAATGGTAGCAATCGGCACTCCAGCTCTTATCGGAATTATGCAGCCATTATTCGCTATAAAAAAATATCTATTATTACAGCCAACAAATATAACATTATCGAAAAAAGGGTCTCGCCTAC
Source organism: Providencia sp. PROV189 (assembly GCF_028480065.1). Classification (NCBI taxonomy): domain Bacteria; kingdom Pseudomonadati; phylum Pseudomonadota; class Gammaproteobacteria; order Enterobacterales; family Morganellaceae; genus Providencia; species Providencia sp. PROV189. The sequence continues at coordinate 90,717 of NZ_JAMPOG010000005.1, read as the reverse complement.
ATTGCCTTATAGTGCTCCTTATAAAGATTGGTTTTATAGTACGACCATGCCCCATGCAATGAATTATGCCACCGATGATCAGGCGCTCGGTGCATACTTAACGAGTTGGTTTATTGAGACTCGAGATAGAGTCGGCTATTTTCACGCAATTAACGAAGGTTGGACAGAGCTAACCCACAAGAAAAAGCCTCCACTCTATTTTACAAGCATGAGAAATGGTGAATTTAATAAAAAAAATACGTTTTCTGTGTGGCCACAATTTAGCAACGATATGCCTAAACTTGCCCGCTTTTCAAATAATAATCAAAATAGTATCACCCTTGTTTGCCATCAAATCAATTTAGTGGATCACATTCCTCTCTATCTCGGTGCTGAATGCCGTGCTCAATCAAACACATCCTTAGCAAGCCATGTTGAAATTGTTGATGAGTTTGGCAATGAAGGCATCATGACTATTGAGTATCGCCATAATATTGATGGGGAAATTACTGTTTAAATCCGTTTTGTTAAAAGTGGCACTATTGATCTTTTAGCTTAAAATATTTGGAGCCAAAATGCTTAACTCACCCCCAGCTAAAAAATTCAAACAAATCAACCATCTTAGCATTCATTTTAAAGATAATCCGACTAATATTCATTCGGTTATTTATGCAAATGGATATAATCAAGTTGAGGTTATTGTTACTGCTGAAATCTTAGATGAAAATAATGACGCTTTTTTTGAAAATGAAAAAGAATTTAGAGACTGTATCTATTTTTGTTCCTTTTCAGATCAACAACTACTCGGTAATGAATGGATAATCTCTGAACATCGGGGAGACTATTGTAAAGCCGTACAGAATGAGATTACTCACATAAAAAATGCATCTATAGAGGCCATAAAAAGCACAAAAAGGATCAGTGCCTCATATTACTTCTCACTGAAAGAGATCAATCCCGGACATGAAATTGCAGTCGGGGTGAGAATCGATGGTGAAGGTTTATTCAATACCTCACAAAATGGCACTTTAAATCATAAAGGAGAAATTATTTTTATTGCACCTAAGCGGGTTATCATTCAAGGAATTAAAAAAATTGATTATGATAATAATGAAAACATCGCTATAACAGATAACGATTGGCAGGAAATCTCAAAAAATATTTCATTTCATATCAGTAAAGGGGCGATACTGGGGAATTATGAGCATAATTACGGGGTCATAAGACGTAAAACATTTAAAATTACAACGCATAATAAATATAAATTAAAGTATAAATCTCCTGTATATAGCTTACAACATATCCCTAAAATTAAAGATTGGTACCATAATCACGTGATGCCCCATGCAATAAAGATCGTTGGAGGGCCTTATTATAGCGGAATTTATGTTAATAGCTGGTTTATAGAGCCTAATAATATAGAGATTGGCTATTCCAATATATTAAATAAAGGGCTAAATAGGATTATAAAAGATATCCGCCAATCTCTTTATTGTACTGAGGAAAAAGATGGCCGATTTGTAGGCGATACAACTTATGCGATTTGGCCTCGGCTGGAAGGAAATCTCGGTCCTCTTTGGTCAAAAACCACCTTAGATAAACACGCCATCACTATCGTCTGTCATCAAATGTATCTTAGAGATAAGAAACTCTATTATTGGGGATATTATTGCCCTGCCCCCTATCATGTGGCCGACCCTCTGCAAATTTTTATTATCGATGAGTATGGTAATAGGGGGAATATTAATATTGTATTTGAAGAGGATATGTATGGTACTGTCAGCGTTTAAATAACCACTTTAAGAAAAACGAGTCTTTATTATTTTCGTGCAACCGATTTTTATCATGACATTATAGCCAATAGATAGGCGGGGTATTTTGTTCATTCATCATTGTAGGGGATGATCTGCTCATCCCCTTTTGCTATCGTTTAGTTAAATTGCAAAACAAATTGTGCCGTCGCTTCTGCTTTCCCTGCTTTGACAGAATTACCATAACGGTAATATTCCGCTTTCAGGGGAACACGCGTTTCACCTTTTTCTAAATCAGCTAATTTAACAAACTCCTGATTAACTAATACGTTATCATTGTTTAATGGTGATTTTACAACAAACCCAATACCACTGGCATTATTACCTTGCCCTTCATTATCGATTTTAATCACTGCATCTTTGCCATTATAACTCGCTGTATTGTTTGCAATGAGCTTGATCTTCGCTGAAACATTCCCCGTACAGACGATATTAATATGTTCCTCAACAGATGACGGCGTTGTCGGGAACCCTACAGATGGGAATGCCGTGGTCGGTACCCGAGGTAACGTAAATGACAAATCGGTATTTTTAGCTTCACAAGATGTCGGCGCGCTTGTCACTTTTCCTTTTAGTCGATAAGTATAACCAACTTTTGTCGAGCCACCACCTGGGTCAAACCGTTTAATGAGTATCGCCCCAATCACCGAATTATCAAAGGATGTTGCCGTCGGGTTATCTTTACCGGCATAAAAAATAACCGTTGCATCTATAGGCATAAGTGCACCTTCAGGAACAGGCAACACTTGTCCTGGACGATTTGTAAAAGGCAATCCTGATTTACTTTCAATTAAGACATAGACGATATTTACGGGGCCACCAGCATGCACATGGTAAGCGGGCTTCCCATCAATTTCGCCATAATATCTCGCTATAATGCCGCTGCCTTCACCGTATGTTGCATAAGCATAGACTTGTGAGTCAGGCCCACACTGCGCGACACCACCTCGTCCACTCTCTCGCACAAATGTATAACGAGCAATCTCATCGTTCTTTTTGATCGCACCACTTAATTTAATGTCCACCATTGCGCGCATTGCAGAGTGATTTTGACCATCCCCTCCTTCAACACAATTCTGAGCCGCAATACTGCTATTTATCCCAGAGAACATTAACACCACGCTGAACGCTGCTGCATAGCCCCAATTAATCTGTTTTCTCATTATTCTTACTCCTTTCAGCGGCATTCTGAATTCAGGATATAAAGCCCATTTGTTGGCATGGTATTTTCGATGTTGTAATCTACATCACAGGATTCATTAGCACCCTCATTTTTCCAATTAACTTTAATGCGTCCTTTAGGCTTATCTGCAACTAAATACAAGGTATTAAAGTTAGAAACGAGATGAGTCGCTTCATCTTCTGTAACAGCTTTTGCACCTACCGGTAATTCTTTATTCGTTGGATGCTGTAACTTAAATAATAACTTGTAGCCTTTTTTAGCGTCAAAATCAGCCAGTATCAAAGCGCCCTTTGTTGGGATAACATTATTAATAATGTTATTTTCAATTTCGGTATCTTGTGGGATAGTTTTTGTATCAATCGCCAGTGTATTTTTACGATATGGCGCCATCCCCGGAACAATCGCTAAACCGTAAGCGTTAGTTTCAACTGACTGCCCATTAATAATACCGACACCTTGTGTCCCTTTGGTAAGAATCAATGCGCTTGTATCTTGCATTGAAGGTGCTAATACCACACCGTATTGAGTGCCAACAAATGCACCACTAATACCGTAATTAAAGTTTTTATGGCTATCGTTATAAGCGTACCCTGCATTAACGACTGCATAAGGGGAGCGATAAGAGCTACTTAACCCCCCTGAATAGCCCATACCTTTATTACCGTAGCCTTGATAAATATCCCACGTTCCACGATATAATTCGCCATAGCTGCCACTTAAACGTGCTGTTTGTGAAGTACGATGCTGGTCATCCGTTGATATGCCATAATTCACACTCATTGTGTTATTTAACACATCGAACGGAATACTGACATTTAAACTCAAATTGTATGAACGGCTGTTATCATTTTCAAATTGTCTACCTTTTGAATAGGTGTAATAGACACTGTAATGAACCTTATCGATATTACTGTTAAAACCAACATTATAAGATTGTTGTTTATGACCACTTGAATACTCATAAACAACACTATTTAAGTTAATCGAGCTTGAGCTATCGAGTATTGGTTGAGAAAGAGATACGGTGTATTCATTTTTTAGTTTTTCATAGCTGCCACGGTATTTTTCCTCATAAAAGAATGCGTCATCTATATTCATAAAATCAGCATCAAAATGACGGAAACCCGCTAAAGCTAAGCTCGTATTCGTTGTCTCAATATGTTTTGAGTAATTGACTCTAAATGCATTACCACTCAACGTAGATTGATTATCAACATCAGTACGAGAGTGCACAACATCCGTTGTAATTGCGCCAACCTCACCTAAGTTAAACCCTGTACCGATTGCATAGGATTGGTATTTTTTAGCGTAGAGTGCACCACCAAAAACGGTCACAAAGTCTGTTAATCCATAATAGATTTCAGCTTCATTCACATAACGGCCATCACCGTTATTATTCCCATCATATTCACCACTAGAGAAACTGTATTTAATACTGCCTTTTCGCTCTAAAAAAGCAATTGATGAGAAAGGAACAATAAAGTTAACTTCATTACCATTTGCTTCTTCTACTGTGACATATAGATTGCCACCATTACTCATTGGATAGTAATCTGTAATTTCAAATGGCCCAGCAGGCACACTTTTCTTATAGATAACTTGATCATTTTGTACAATAGTCACGATAGATTCAGAATTAGCGATACCATTTACGCTTGGCGCATAACTCGTTAAGTTATAAGGTTCCATTTGCCTATCTGATGCTAATTTAACCCCTTTAAATTTAAAAGAATCAAATAATTGCGAGCTTGTATATAAGTCCCCTAGTGTTAGCTCACTTTTTATTATATTAATGTTTCTTGATAAGGTGTTGCTAATATTATTCCATTTATTCTTATCGTGCCGATTGTTGGCCCATGTGGAATAATTACGATAACGCCATGAGCCTATGTTAATTTTCGTCTGAATATTACCATAATAGTTATCATCGACTTTACCGCCTTCATAGGTGTTAAAAGCTGAAAAAGAGTAATTTAAAAATACAGCAGGAATGCCATCATCCCACTGTGCTTCTTCAGCTTTTCTTATGCGCTGCTGATTAATCATTGATTGCGGAACAGTCATTGAATACACTTTAGTATTTAAATCAAGTGACTGTGTCATATACTCAATATCATTAATATTGAAGCATTCTTGATCACCTTTTAAGGTCTTATGAAAATCTATACCAAAACTTTCCCAATCCGCAAAACTAAAACAAGGTGTAAGTTGTTCTCCACCATCTGCCCGAGGCATCATCACAAAGCTAATTTCTTTATTAAGAATTAAATTATTATTAATGAAAAACCTGACATGATATTTCCCTGGTGCTATATCATTTTCCCTAAACACATCCAGATCTTCATTAGTCAATTGCGTATCTGTACCTGCAATATTTAACAAGCTAGGTGGATAATAATCAGCAGCCCGCATTTCAAATGACAATGAAGCGAATACAATAGCCATAAACAGAGGTGAATATGGATACTTTTTATGATAAAGACGATTCATAGGCCTTTACTCTACTTTATTAGATTATTATTTTATAAGATATTGACTATCTAACCCTTTACCATAATCATTGATATAGTTTAGAGAAACCTTATTGGAACTAGCCCCTAAATTAGAAACATTAATTACTGTTTCAGAGCGTGGTTCTAAATAGCTTGGTGCTTCGACTTCTCTGTTATTAATTTTTATTTTTGCAATGTTAATATAAAATGGTGTTGGGTTAACAACCTTGACTCCAGCGGTAGAGCGAGACCAAGTTAACTCATTGACAACATCTTCAAGCTTTTTATCGGATAATGCTGTAGGTCGATAAATTAGCTTTATTTTGTTTGTCATTGAATAACGTAAAACGTTTTCTAAATCCTCACTACTCGGCGCCACAAATTTTACATTTAGCCAATATAATGCTTCTTGGTCACTCGGTAATGATGCTATTTTAGTCAGTTGAATCGTGTTTTTTTGCTCAGATTTTAGCTTAATTAATGGAGGTGTTACTGCAAAATCTTGTGTTATTTTTCCATTTTTATCTTCCACCCAAGATTGAAGTAAATAATTCCTATTTTTATCTGTATTAAATGCAACAACACCTTCGCTATTCTCTTTTTCGTGATAAATAACACGCGTTGTTTCTAAACCAAAGCCAGCATAGCTGGTTGAACTAGCAAGAAAACACAATAACAGTGTAGGAACTATTTTTTTCATAAACATAGGATGTCCTCCAAGAAAAAAAGTAACGCAGATTAATAATTGATAATCTGCGTTATCAAATTATTTATAAGTAATTTTATAATTTAATGTTGCGTCTGCTTGGCCTGCTTCTACGTCATCGTCTGTACTTACATACTTAGCAATAAAAGTTCCAGTCCATTGAGCACTGTTACCATTTACTTTTATTTCTTCACTTTTACTACCATTAATTTTTAATGGCTTGGATAGGTCATCTTCATTGTAAATACGGATACCCACATTTTTTGCAACGCCAGCACTACCTTTATTGTCCAGTTCTAAAATAGTTTTATCAAAACGGTTTTCATGACCCGTTAAATTGATAGATATAGTACCTTGATCAGGACAGTCAATTAATTTAATTTTTAATTTACCATCACCACCAGTACCACCAACCTCATCACCTTCCTCAGTAAACTCACTAGTAGCAAAACGTCCCATTTTTACATCAGCGTTTGGTGAGTTAGTATCATTCAGGCTAATAGTGCATGTAGCATTATAAATAAGTCCTTTAAACTTAATCGTTCCACTTTGCTCTTCTGCTGTTGCTGAAAAAGCAAATGCTGAAGCAATAACAGCCATAAAAATATTTCGAGTTGATAATTTTTTCATTGATATACCTTTACACTCTACATAGTAATTAATAGTAATGTTAATTATTCAGCGCGTAATTAATAAAATAGTATAGATATAGGTAAATATCGCTATTCTAAAAATTAATGCGAGAACATATTAAAGACTTATATACACAAATAAGAAATAGTTAAAAATTCATGTTACCCGACTGATGAGTAACATGTAAAAAGAGTATATAACATTAAAGTAGTATTTGATTTGTGTAAGTTTTTCAAAACGTAAATTTTAGAGGTGACAAAAAAACAACTCACACATCACAACTCATTGTTATATAGGAATATTATTTTTTGATCTGCATCAAAAAATGAATAATTAAAATTATATACCTAAAATTACTTTATTATCATACGGTTATGTATAACTGTTTTTACTTACCTATATTGAACATCTTTATCTGCTCTGTAGTACTTTTTTACATTTATTGCGGGTAAAAATATAGTTTCCTTGTTGATTATTTTAACTTTTATAATAATTTGGTTTTCTAAATAAAAAATAAGGCTAAGATAAATCTCACTCATTTATCTTGGCTTTATTCAATAATTTTTTTCTTATCTTTATTGGTAAACAATATCGATAGTCATGGAGGCATTTGCAAAACCAGGTGTTACTTTTTCATTTATTTGTTTATAGTAACCCCGCATAAAAATATGAATGTCACCCTCACTCTTTACACTATTAATAATTTCATTTCGTACATTAAGCGTTAATGCTTTCCAATTATTTTTATCCATTGAATATTCTGTTTCTATCCCAACCCCCGTTGCAACGCCATCGACCGCATCAAGCGCTAAGACACTAGATTGACCAGAATAACTGTTACCTTTAGGTATAAATATCACTGGAATATTACTTGGACATTTCAAGCTAATTGACCAATCTGCCTTTGGGCTAGTCGAACCAACGCTGCCTCCCAAACCTGTAGAGCTTAAATAAATATCCCCTAAATTAATATTTTTAGTTTGGTTAGAACTTAAATCACAAGTTGAAGCTTTTACAGCACCTGTGATGTTGACTAACACATCGTAACTGTAAGCATGGTTTATAGTTAACCCGAAATAACTCAGCAATACTATCCGCAGTATTTTTTTAGTGGTCATATTAATTAGCCTGTACGACAAAGGTAACCGAAGCGTTTGCTTTACCTTGTGTAATTTTACTATTGGTTTGAACATAACGAGCACGCACTTTTAATTCAGTATTTCCCTTATTAATAGCTTCATTCTGCATAAAGTTATATAGCGTATTAATATCTCGGTTGACCCAATTGTGGAGACTATTTTCATAGCTTTGTAATTCAATTGCAGCTCCCGTTGAATATCCATCACCTTTATCAAGCGATAAATAACGGCCATTAGATTCTGAAACACCTTGAAATTGGCCATTTAATACACTCATTTTATCAGGGCAATCAAACTCAAGTGTAAATTCAATCCATTCAGACTGGGAATTTATTGCACTGCCAAAACCTCTAGGACTATTAGTTAGCCAAGTTCCTAAATCAACACTGATATTCCGTGTTTTGATACCACAAGTCGAATGTTTAATGCTTCCTGTATAATTGACCATTACTGTTGCAGAGGCCGAATTAATCAGAATAGGGATAAGGAATACGAGAAAAAAATAACGTATTAGATTGTAACCTTGTCTCATGGTATCAATCCTTTAGTCATAAGCAAACGTTAGTGTTAATGCTGCATTCCCTGAACTCGCTTTAACCTTTTTGGCCGTTTTAACATATTCAAAACGCAATGGAACGGTATAATTCTTTTTGCCTGCTTCCGTACGAAATAGAAGCTGATGATTATCGGTAACAACGTTTTTATCACCACCAACTTTTAATGCCGGAGAGCCATTATGAAAAACCTGCACGCCATAGCCAGGTGAGTCCGAGTTATCTGTTAACTCGATGAAATCACTGCCTATTTTAGAGGCTCTTCCATATTCGCCTAATGTCATATAAACACGCATCTCAGCATTACAACTCATCTCAATACTTTCTTCTGCTAAACCAAACCTATAGCCAACATCAAACCTATTTACCCTATTTAGATCATGTTCCCCTAAATCGATATTTAATCTTTTTGTATTGATATTACAAGTAGAGGCTGTCGACTTTAAATGAGTATAGCTACTATCTATAAATCCATCATAAGTATATTGGGGATCATCTTCCTTATAACAGGTAAAAAATGCCCGAGCATCGCGAGAGATCTTTGTATCACCTTTTGGCGGGATACCATCAACTCTGACTCTTGCAAAGGCAATTTCAATCCTAACCTCAGTATCAGGTTTTTCTAAACCAAAAAGGCCACTTCCATACCTATCTTTTATTGGATACCACTCAGGATCACCATCCTCTCTAATTCCCCAAGCATAACCAACGCCTTTAACATTTCCAGCATAAACAGGGAACGCTTTTCCTCCAAAATTAACTGTTAGGCCTGTTGCGTACCTAGCATCATAAAATATCATTTCGGTAAACTTCCCTTGTTCTTTCGGGTTATTAAGGTTGCTTTGACAAACTGTTCCTGAATATATTTGCCATCCCTCCCCGATAATCGTTCCCGATGCGACCTCTCCCGCAGCATCATCAAACACTAATTCTGAATCAGGAAAAATGATCCTTGCAGAAATATCTGAACTTATAGCTATATTTGGGTAACCACATAGCAATCCGAGAAAAAATGCAATTGATGATAATTTTAATACTGTATTTTTCATTTTATCTCCGTTCTTTATTCACATATTGCTTGCAGAGATGCTACTGGCATTTGCTTTTCTTGTTCATTAAGTTGGTAATTGGCCATACACTGTTCATCTGTTTGATTTCCCCATTTAATATGGATCTTTCCTTGCTCTGGCATACCACTAAAATAAATATCACCATTATCCCCAACAATACCACCACTGCTTAATCCATCTTGTTCGGAAACTAATTGTCCTATTGAACCAAAAGGAACGGCTTTCCCATTGTGCGTCACTGTCAATAAAACACGATATCCTGTATATGTCTTAAACTCCGCTAACATTGCCGCACCTCTTGTCGGAACTAGGGTCAGTGCGCTTTTTTGCAAATCAACATTTTCTGGTAATGACGTGGTATCTAATAACACTTCATTCTGTGTATAGGCGCTGAGATAAGGAACTATCGCATAACCTCGCCAATCAGTTCTTATTCCTGTTTTATTTTTAACTTTAACCCCTTTTGCTCCCGGTGCCTTCACAATAGCAAAAGAGTCATAGATTGGCTGAGATAATGTCACACCATCAGAGTGCACAACAATGGCACCATTTAAGCCATAATTGGCGCGTTGTGAAAATTGGTCATAGCTATAGCCAGCATTTGCGATGGTATACGTACTTTTATAAGATAATGAAGCATTACCTTGTGCTTTTTGATTTCGATTGCCGTATGACTGCTGTACTGAATAATTTAAATTATGATCATCCAACAGGGATCCACTCAATCCAGCCATATAATTACTATCCCCTCTGTTATTACTACTCATAGAGAGGTTTAGCATACTATTATTAATCGATAGGCCACCAAGAGGTATGCTAAAAGAGAGAACAAATTGGTGATCAGCCTTATCGTAGCCTGAAAAATCAGAATAGCTATAATTCAAGGTATATTGGTAACCTTTATAGTTATTATTGTAACCCGCATTTAATGTCCGCTCATGACCACTTTGATTCCAAAAATCTTGCTGATAAGCGGAAACATAAAGGTTGCCATAAGCCTCCAAATCCTGATTAACCGTCGCTTGATAACGATTTTTTTTGCTATAAAAACTGTCTCGCAAATAATTAGCGTTAGCTTCTGGGAAAGAATAAAAGCCCTCTGTTGAATAACGATAACCTGCAAAGGTGACTGTGGTACCTGTAGTTAACAGATTTTTAGTATATTGAACACGGTACGATTGACCTGTTTTTTGTCGGTTATCAAATTGAGTAAATTTTGTTTTTGCTTGGGTCACATCTGAAGACAAAGCACCAACATAACCTAGGTTTAATCCAATACCCGCAGCATAAGATTGGTAATCTTTGGAAAATAGACCACCGCCATACGCCGTTATTCCTTTAGGTAAACCATAAATGACCGTTGCTTGCGCAAAATTAGGCTCTTTGCCACTGTTATTATTTTTAAATTTCCCGCCAGTCACTGCGTATTTCAATTGACCTTCACGCTGCATAATGGCTAATGAAGAAAAAGGAACGATAAATGAGCGTTCACTCCCATCGGCCTCTTTTACCGTCACCGTTAAATCTCCGCTCGTTCCCGTCGAATAGAGGTCGTTTATTTCAAAGGGGCCGGGTGAAACATAAGATTGATAAATAATATAGTCATTTTGTTTTATCGTTATTTCGGCATTACTTTGCGCAATTCCTCGGATGATCGGAGCAAAACCACGTAGAGAGCTGGGGATCATCGATTCATCTGAAGCGAGTTTAGCACCACGGAATTGAAAACCATCAAAGACTTCACTCGGCGTTGAAGTATCACCAATTGTTAATTGAGATTTAAGAGGATTAATGCCTCGTTCAAGGTAGGTTTCAATATTTTGCCAACGGCTTTGATTATTTTGATAAGAATACGTTGAATAATTTTTCAAACGCCAAGGGCCAACATTTAACCCACTGCGTAAGTTAACATAGTGGGATGACGTATCTGCATGAGAAGATTTATACCAAGTGTTAGATCCCCGATAAAAATAACTTAATACCAGAGCGGGTACACCATCATCCCATAAACTAGGATCAACTGTTCCAGACGCTGTTTTATTCATCGCTATCTGAGGAATAGAAATAATCAGCTTCTGGTTAGTCAATTCAAGCCGTGTATACGCATCTGGAATATACTTTGAAATATCTTCAATTGGCTGTGTTTCAGTTAAATTGGCAAAAGTAGGAAGGGTTTTAACATTAACCCCCCAATTTTCAAGTTCCTCTTTAGTGAGTACTGGTATTAATTTTTGATCCTCTTTGCTCTTAACAAAAACCAAAGATTTAGAACCTACTCCTCGCCCATTTAAGACAATATCTACATGATATTCGCCCTCCTGCTGTCCTCCAGGCGTTGAAAATTGCTCTAAACTTTGCAGTTCGGCTATATTTTGTCCATTAACTGGCGTTAACGAGTGAGGACTAAAATAGTCACCAGCAAACGCCATTGGAAGGCAAGCAACTGACAGAGTTAAACCTGCAATGGCTTTGCTGAGCGAATGAGGAGCAATCTTGCTGAGTTCAAATATGGATACTAAATTTTCTTGTATGTACTCTTCTTTATTAAAAATTAGCATAATAGTAAAATTCCATACCTGACTTTAATTTTTTATTATTTTAATTCTTGCTCTTGACTATCTGTTATCCCACCAACATCAGTCACGGCTTTCCACATCACTTTATTAACTTGAATACCTGAAATATTCCACGAATGCTCTCCCATAGGAGGAAGCATAACAGGCTCGTCGATAGATTTATTCCCTACTTTTAATTCACTAAAAGAGACATAATAAGGTGTTGGATTTTTACCCACTAACAGGTTGCCTTTTCTTTCAAATGTCACTTTTTTATAAGCAGCCCCTGCGTCTGCGCTCGATAATGATTTAGGGCGATAAATCAGTTTGATTCGATTATTAATCGAAATAGTCAGGTTATTTTTAGCATTAGGATCAGTCGGTGGAATCGACTTTACATTCAACCAAAAAACGCTTTCCTTATCGTCAGGTAGATCTTTACCTGTATAAACAATCCTCAATGAATTGCTGGATTCAGGTTCAATTCTAAATAAGGGAGGGGTGATAACAAAAGGTAACTTAGTTTGATTATTACTATCGAAATGATCAATCCAAGATTGAATTAAATATGGTGTCTTATCATTATTACGAACTGTAATGGAAGCTTCTTTGCTGTTTGCATCATAAATAACCCGTGTTCCACCAAGTACAACACTTGCATTCGCTTGGGTTACGATTAAAAAGAAGAAAAAAAGAGTAGATATTAATGTTTTAACCATAATGCTATCCCTAAATATGGGGAACATACCTTCTGATAATCACGTGTAGAATGATATGTTCCCATTAATGCTAAAACTTTGTTAAATTAAATCGAGAATTTTTCTCACTTTAATTATTATTGTTTATTTACTTGGCATTATTGGTTATAAGAAATTGTTACTGTCACATCCGCGTTAGCCACACCCGCTTTTACAGGGCCAGTTGTCACATAACGGGCATAGTATTCCTTCTCACCGCTATTATTAGCTCCTTTAAGTTCAATTTCACCCGCTGGTGCTCCAGGGGTAATATAAGCTGTATCGCTTTCAGCATGAGTAATACCAATACCAGCACCAACTTCTGTGGATGTTTTATATAAGCTGCTATTTGTACTATCCGCAGTTCCAGTGAAAGTGATCTTTGCTTTTTTAATAACATCAGGGCATTCGTTAAGTGCAATCACAAACTTTGTTGGTTTTGTTGTTTCATCGGATTTTTGAAAATGGCTCACCAACCAAGTGCCTAACTGTACTGTTCCTTCACTTGAGTTCTCATTATTTGTTTCGATAGTACAAGTTGATTCAACAAATTGCCCTTTAAAATGGATAGTTCCCGTTTCTTTACCATCAATGACATCTGCATTTGCAACGCCAGTGAATAAAGACATAGTGATAGCTGAAGTAACTAATAAGGCTTTATTTAGTTTCATCTTGATGACTCCTAAAATATATAATTTGTTATCTAATTCTTTTATTGGTATTTCACTATGAAATTACATAGTTTAATAAGGTTATTTCTTATCTCGACCATCCTGCATAGGAGTATATGCAATTTATGTGTAAAATCCAGTTTACGTGTGAAAACCGTTAATTTACATTAAAAACAAACAAATCACTAAACAAAACGCTATAAAAAAGAAAATCACAGAACAAAAAACCAAAAATAAAACACAAAGAAGCTATTAAATCCAATTTGAGGGATAAGAGAGTATTCAATATTCTAATACATAAATGTAAGGCAATATTTCACCCTACTGTGCTGATATCTCTACTATTTTGCGTTTGCTATTTTTTTTCGATATCAGAAAACACAATAAAATCATTATGTTAAGAATATCTATTTTTCCTACCCAACGAAAAATAAAAAAAATTTAAGATTGAAATTATTTTAATACTTTTTTGTTAGTTACATTTGAACATATATCGCAAAAAGACAGTTTAGTTATATTTATCTCATAAATTATAGTGATTGTTTTTTATTAATATTATTTACGCCAGAAACCAAACTAAGTATATTTTCGTAACTGTATTCCATGTTAATTTCATGATTGATAAAAATCTGAATTGAATATAGGGATCTAACTAATCGTCGCTAGATATTAAGGTATAAAAAAACCCCCAATAGTTAGCTAGCTATTAGGGGTTAAATTAAGTCACTTCGAGATAAGAAAATAAGTTATATCGTTAACTTCTTAGCCCTCTCCCTTGCTCAATTAAATACCATGTTAATCCATAAAAAATCACAAAGAAGATCATCAATACACCTAATGTCACGGCAATTGATACATCAGCAATACCTAAAAAGCCATACCTAAAGCCACTGATCATATACACAATCGGGTTGAGTTTTGATACCGCTTGCCAAAAGGGAGGTAATAATGAGAGTGAATAGAATACGCCACCTAAATAGGTCAATGGTGTCAATACGAAAGTAGGAACTATGCTGATATCATCGAATGTTTTGGCAAAAATTGCATTTAATAACCCTGCCAGTGAAAAAACGATTGAAGTTAATAACAATGTAATTATCACCATACTCCAAGAATGTACTTGGAGTGGAATAAAGAACAATGACACGATGGTGACAAGTAGCCCAACCAAAATACCGCGAGCAACACCACCACCAACAAAACCAGCAATGATGACATGTGTCGGTACTGGCGCAACGAGCAATTCTTCAATGTTCTTTTGGAACTTAGAGCCAAAGAATGAGGAGCAGACGTTAGAATAGGAGTTCGTTATCACAGCCATCATAATCAAGCCAGGAACAATAAACTGCATATAATCTACCCCACCCATATCGCCAATTCGGGAACCAATCAGGTTACCAAAAATGACAAAATAGAGAGACATTGTAATCACTGGCGGTAATAACGTTTGTACCCATATACGACCAAAACGTGTGACTTCTTTAATCCAAATAGTCTTTAATGCGACCCAATATAGAGAAATCATTGTGCTTCCTCCAAACGAGCGGCATGACTTTCTTTTTTCACTAAGTTCACAAACAGTTCTTCCAACCGGTTAGCTTTATTGCGCATACTTAAAATTTCGATGCCTTGCTCATTAAGTTGGCTAAATACCCCATTTAATCCTTGCTCTCTTTTCACATCAACTTCTAAGGTCGACGTATCAATTAAACGAGTTTCATACCCTTTAAGCTCTGGAATAGGGCTTCTTGTGCCAAGGTCAAAAATAAAGGTTTCAGATTCCAGCTGACTTAATAATTGTTTCATACTCGTATTTTCAACTAACTCGCCATGCTGAATAATACCAATATTGCGACAAAGCATTTCTGCCTCTTCAAGGTAGTGTGTGGTCAAAATAATCGTCGTTCCTTGTGCATTGAGCTTTTTCAAAAAGCTCCACATAGAACGACGTAATTCAATATCGACCCCCGCGGTCGGCTCATCCAAAATCAGTAGTTTTGGCTGATGCATTAGCGCTCGTGCAATCATTAAGCGACGCTTCATCCCACCGGATAGGTTACGCGCGCGCTCATTGCGCTTTTCCCATAAATCCAATTGAGAAAGATAGGTTTCTGCCCGTTGATGGGCTACAGAACGAGAAACCCCGTAATAGCCCGCTTGGTTAAGTACTATCTGTAACACGGTTTCAAATGGGTTAAAATTAAACTCTTGAGGAACTAACCCTAATTGTTGTTTAGCTTGTACGACTTGCTTATCTAAATCATAACCAAACACTTTAACAGACCCACTCGTTTTATTGACCAATGAGCTAATTATTCCTATTGTGGTCGACTTACCAGCGCCATTAGGTCCAAGTAATGCATAAAAGTCACCATCTTCTACGCTTAGATCAATTCCTCGCAAGGCTTTCACGCCACCTGGATAGGTTTTGGTGAGCTGCGATAACTCAAGTGCGTAAGTCATATGTAAAAAACACCTTTATTCTTGGGTAGGTTTGGGAGCAATATAATACTATGATGCCATTTTTTTCTGATCACTGTTATGCAGAAAAGAGAAAATAGGTATATGCTAACCAATTCATGTGGTTAGCCATATCAATATTGTCTAATCAGAATGAAATGCACATCATAAGGATGTAAAGATTAATACAACTGAATATTAATTAATAAATAAATGCTGTATAAGATTTTAACGTAAAGTAACACAACTAGGCTATACGTCATGATGAGAAAAATTGAAGAGCTGTTTGCTAACAACGAAGCATGGTCAGCTTCCGTAAAAGAAAAAGATCCTGAATTTTTTAAAGAACTATCCAAAGCTCAGAAACCGAGATTCTTATGGATAGGTTGTTCAGACAGCCGAGTACCTGCCGAAAAATTAATCAATGCTGCACCAGGCGATCTCTTCGTTCACCGTAATGTTGCAAACTTAGTTATCCATACCGACCTAAACTGTTTGTCGGTTATCCAATATGCTGTTGATGTCCTTCAGGTTGAGCATATTATCATCTGCGGCCACTATGGATGTGGTGGTATTGAGGCTGCGGTTGACAATACTGAACTTGGCTTAATCAATAACTGGTTACTGCATATTCGTGATATTTGGTACAGACACAGCTCAATGTTAGGTGAATTAAAACCTTGCGAACGCTTAAATCGCTTATGTGAATTAAATGTCGTTGAGCAAGTTTACAACCTAGGTCACTCAACCATTATGCAATCAGCGTGGAAACGTGGGCAAAAAGTGATGATCCATGGTTGGGTTTACGGTATCAACAATGGTCGTCTACATGACTTGCATATTACCGCAGATAGCCGTGAAAGATTAGAGCTTTGCTACCGTGAAGCAATTGCTAAATTGACCAATAAAAAATAATTTTTATTTATCGCGATAAACGAATAAAGGGCCGTTCCATGGAACGGCCCTTCTTTTAACTAACGCATCGAATATTATTCACTTACTCTTCAATCAGCGTGACATGACCAATATAAGGTAAATGACGATATTGTTGTGCATAATCGATACCATACCCAACAACAAATTTGTCTTCGATTGAATATCCAATCCACTCGACAGGTACTTCAACCTCACGGCGTGATGGCTTATCAAGCAGAGTACAGATTGCCACGGATTTAGGACCGCGCAATTCAAAGATCTCACGAACCTTATTTAAGGTATTCCCTGAATCAATGATATCTTCAACAATCAACACATGCTTATCGCGAATGTCTTCATCTAAGTCTTTGACTATTTTAACATCGCGACTTGAGTTCATTGCGTTACCGTAACTTGAAACGGTCATAAAATCGACTTCGTGTGGGACTTCAATCTTACGGCATAAGTCAGCCATAAAAATAAATGAACCTTTTAATAAACCTACTAAGACTAGCTCGCCATCAATATTTTTATAATGTGCGCTAATTTTTTCAGCTAGTTCACTGACTCGCTGGCTGAGCTCTTCTTCAGAGATCATCACTTCTAGTGTATGTTTCAATTTCCCACTACCTATTTGTTTTGAATACTAAAATTCACATTTCTATGATAAGACGCAAAACGCTTTTAAGCCGCGACCAACAGCAACATTAGAAATATGAGAACAAAATTTGGAAGGAGTATAACAGAACTCACCATTTGTCGTAAAAGAGGATCCGATAACTTGTTATAAATTTTATAACTCATCTTTCACAATTTCAGGCAATATGGCCTTTTTATGATGAGAAAACGAATAAAATCAATAGCAATAGATATGAATAAAAGATGTCATCCTTGACTTTTTCACTTCAGTATTAGGGCGTAATGAGGGCATAGCAGCATGGCTCATTAACGACCTAATACACAAGGCTAAGTGATATCACCTCAACTCACTGTGAAGCCCATCATCATGCCAGTATCTTCGTGCTCTAAGAGATGGCAATGCGCCATATAAGGATGCGCCTTGGTGGCAGGATGTTTAAATTCCACCAGCACCTCACTGACTTGGCCTTCAACTTTAACAATGTCTTTCCAACCTTGTCGATGAGGTTCCACGACCTTACCATTATCTTTTAGTATGCGAAAGCGCGTTCCATGAACATGGAATGGGTGAAGCATCATATCGCCACGACCGGAAATAACCCATATTTCTTGGCGATTCATAGGGGCATCAAAGGCGGCTTCCGTCATCGAAAATGCCCGACCATTGATTGTATTGGCATTATGGATATCAAGTTCACCAGAGCCAGTTCCGCAGTGGCCTCCGCCATTACGCATACCGCCCATATTACCATGCCCCATCATGCCCATACCGCCATTTTCACCATTCGACATCATGTGGCCTTGCATCATGCCACCATGTCCGCCCATATGACCCATCGCTTGCTCACCATAGCGCTCACGTAACATCATCATCCCTTGCATATCCAAGCGCATATCCATCATTAAATGAAAACGACGACGCGTTAATCCAGCCAATGAAGGGAGGGCGGGCAACGTCGCGAGCTGTTCAGACAATTTCCCCGCACCAGTACCCATTGTGGTTTCAATATGTAACACAGGTAAGGGTTGATTAAATGGCGCGATTGTCATGCCCATTTGATTAACAGGCAGTGTCAGCAAGTCAAAAGAGCGGCCATCCCTCGCATCAATCAGCACTTCAAACCTTTCCCCCATCAGGATAGGTAATTCGGTCACAGCAATAGGCTCAGCGAGCAATCCGCCATCACTTGCTACAACATACATTTTACGTCCATCACTGGTTGAGATGTTCAAGCTACGTGCATTACAACCATTAAGTAGCCTTAAACGCAACCAGCCTTTTGGTGCCACATGTTTCGGAAATACCGCACCATTGGTTAACATCAAATCCCCAAACCAACCCACGGCCGCACTCATCACATCCAATTGGTAGTCGATTTGCCCATCATCTTTAAGTCGCTTATCCTGTAAAATCACAGGGATATCATCAACACCCCATTGGCTTGGTAACCCATGTTTGTCGCTTTGTTCATCTTTAATAATCACAAGGCCCGCAAGCCCCATTGCGACTTGATAACCTGTTTTGCCATGAGTATGAGGATGGAACCAGCAGGTCGCCTCTGGTTGGTCGATGGTGAAATTGACTTGGCGGCTAGCGCCCGGTTTGATGATCGCTTGTGGCCCACCATCCTGCTCCCCTGAAATTTCAAGGCCATGCCAGTGAACGGTTGTATCTTCTGGTAATTGGTTAGCAATATGAATATTTACGCTCTGACCTTTTTTCAGGCTCAAAGCTGGGCCGAGCAAGTCTCCGTTATATCCCCACGTTGTCGTTTTTTTACCGGGAACAAATTGGGAAGCACCTTGTTTGATTGCTAATTGGATATTACCTTGGGCATCAGGCTCTAGCAGTGGAGGGATTGCCAGTGTTGGGTAATTTTCGGCTGCCACAGCGATACGGCTCCAAATCGGTAGTGCACTAGCCGCATAAGTGATAGCGCTCAACTTAATGAAATCGCGACGTAACATTGATAACCTTCCTTTTATTTATCAAATTAATAAACGAATTCAAACTATCTGGCTCCGTGGGTGATTACCGTTTAGGGCCAAAATATGGTTTAATGTCCAAAAATGATAAAGCTTCCCCTTACAGGAAGGTCAAGGAAACCATGTACTTATTAAGGGTATATTACACAGTTTTAAGAAAAATATACTTGACTAACAATTCTATTGTTATGTTAACGTTACTTGACATAAAAAACAGATAGAATACTGAATGCGCAAATTTACTGTAATTTTTTACATCATAACTCTGTTAGGAATAACCCATTCTGCCAGAGCATTGACCCCCAACGAAGCTGAAGATCTTGCTGATCTCACAGCGGTCTTTATCTACTTAAAATATGATTGTGGCTACACCCAAATCCCTGATAGAGAAATTGAACGAGCTATCGTTTACTTTGCTCGCAGCAATAAGTGGGATTTAGGGGATTACGATTCACACCAAATGACTGTTTTGAACAAAGAGAGCTACAATGACCTAAAAGGGATCCCGCTCCCGCAAGAATTTAAATGCCAATCTCTTGCGCGTGATTCATTAGGCTTATTTGCTTATGTAAAATAAACATCTCCCCTTATCGAGGGGAGTCAACGCTCACTGATCAGCCAACATCGCTATTACGCTTTTTTTTCGCCCGCTTTTCTTGCCAGAACATAGCAATGGAAGGAATACTTTGAATAATCACCATCCTAATGATGTGATTTGACATAACAAATCCAGCATCCAGCTTCATTGTGATTGCAGCAAACGTCATCGCTTCCATGCTTCCCGGTGCCCAAGCCAGCAACAATACCGAAATCGGATAGCCAGTCACCCATGCAGCAAACAGTGTGATCAATAAGGTTAGGAAAATATTAATAATGACCACTTGAGCCGATGAATAGATATTTTTGATCAATGACGACAGTGGAAAAACAATAAAGTGGTTACCAATATTCATCCCGATCAAAACCATACTGAGTTCAGTGATCATCACCGGAAAATGGATTTGCACATCTAGCCAGCCTTGGATCAGCGTCGCAGCACCTAATGATGTCAGCATAAATGGAGCAGGAACATGCATCCGCTGCAATACCAAGCCTAATCCTAACCCCGTTAATACAATGAGCGTTAACCAGAAGGTTGCTTCTAACGTCAAAGATGGCAGTACAATTAACGGCTGGGGATCCCCATTGCTACCTACCACGATCCCAGCTAACAAAATTAAAATGATGAGGCGGATCGTATGAGAAATGACAATTTTTTGTGGCGGGGTATGGGTATGATCTGTTAATGCTAATATGGCCGCCATGGCTCCCGGAACAGAGCCCAGCATCGCTTCTTGTTTTGTCCACCCGACTTTGCGATGAAACCAAAAGTAACTGAATGAAAATTGGACGGCTAAACAGACGACCAACATCAAAAGGAGTAGAAATAGATTTTCCACTTGCCCCAATGAGACTTGATTAAACATCAGCCCCACAGACGTTCCTAATGATATCTGGACAAATGTGAGCGTATATTTTGGAATGGCAAATTGAATTTTGAAGCGATTAAACACAATGACAGCAATGATTGGACCAAACATTAATGCGAGAGGTACGCCAAGATAAGTGAGGGTTCCACCAATTAAGGCACAAATAGCAATGCCTAAGCCCATCTTCAATAATCTTATCATCGCAAAATCCTATCACTGCGAGAGCAGTTAGCGTACCTATATTATCTGTAATAGTCTTAATAGTATCCTCTTAATACTTTAAATTCATTAAATTATTAGATAGTAAATAACCGTATAAATCATCATTACCTTGAGAGATAAGCAAAATTATGACAATACGTATCACAACATCCCCGTCTGAATCTGAAGTTGCTCGTATTCATCAATCATTAATTAACTATAATTTGCAATTTTTCAGTGAAGATATTCATTCCCCATTAGCCGTATTTTATGAACAAGAAGGGGAAATATTAGGCGGAATAACAGGCTCAACACTCGGAAATTGGCTACGAATTAACTACTTTTGGCTCGAAGAGTCACTGAGAAAGCAAGGCATTGGATCACAATTAATACAAGCCATGGAGAACAAAGCGAAAGAGTTGGGGGCCAAATATGCACAAGTCGATACATTCAGTTTCCAAGCAAAACCTTTTTATGAAAAACAAGGTTATCAGGTGATCTCAACACTGATTGAGTACCCGATTAAGCATGAAAGGTATTATTTTATGAAAGCGTTATAAATCTATATATCAGGAACGATAGGTACTCCCCCTACCGTTCTTTTAGTGCGATATATCAGCACCCTTGGGCATTTTTATCCGCAGTGGCTTGGTTAATAATTGCTTTTGCCATCCACTGTGCGATTTCAATGACCTCAGCATCATCTTGTTTCCAAATATCTTTGAGTACTAAAAAGATTTCAGAACCATAAATGACTGAAAATGCTTTGATCACCTTATCAATAATTTCTTGAGGGTACTCATCTTTCATGGGAGCGGTCACCATCGTTAAAATGTCTTTACGGTTCCCCCTTTCAAGACGCTTTTCTTTAGGGTCTTGCGCCAGTGATCGCCCCTGTGCCCATTGTTGCAATGAAACTTGCAATGCCGCCCTCAATGCGCCTTCATGCTCAAACATCCGAGGTAAGGCAAATGATAATAACTCATCAATACGCTCTTCAGTTTTTTGGCTACGTGGTTGCCATGTTAAAATTGGCCCCAAGCTCGCATTAACGGTGGCAGCGATCAGATCACTTTGCGTCGGAAAGTAGCGATACGCGGTAGCCCTTGACACTCCCGCTTCAGCGGCAAGCTCAGAGACTGACGGCATGCTCCCTTTTTCAAAAAGCGCTAATGCTGTATTAACGAGTAAAATGTAAGTCCGTTTTCTTGTGCCTTTATATTCATGATTAGAATGTGTTAATGACATCGTCTCCCTCCCCTTAAAAACATTTCGCTACGATAAAATAGTGAATGGTTACTCATCATGACACTTTGCCATAATGACAGCTACCGATTCTTAAAGCACCTTGTATTTTTATCGTTCGCCTTAAAAAAAATTAAAACACAAAAAATTCAAATATGCCTTATTTATCAAGCCATAAAAGAAACCAATATCTAAAAATTATTGAACAACCCCAAAATGAGACTACAGTCTCATTTTACATTCAGCCAAAATGATACTATAGTCTCATTCAGATGAGAAATTAAACATCTTCCTAACCTGTAAGGATTTTCCTATGAAACAACATCAGGGATACATCTACATAGCAACAACATTAGATACTAAAAGCGATGAATTGTTCTATGTCTGCGATTTGATCAAAGAGACGGGTTTATCTGTACGCACTGTAGATTTGACTACGCAACCAACACAATTAAAAAGAGATGCAGATGTTAGTGCACAGACGGTTGCCAGTTTCCACCCAGCAGGTGTTGAAGCCGTTTTTTGTGGTGACAGAGGAAGAGCGATTGAGGCAATGTCATTGGCTTTTAGCCTTTACCTCAATGCACAAACCGATGTAGCGGCTATTTTAGGCTTAGGTGGCTCCGGCGGTACCGCGTTAATTACCCCCGCGATGCAGGCACTTCCCGTTGGTATTCCAAAGCTCATGGTTTCCACCATGGCATCAGGAGATACTTCTGGATATGTCGGTGCAAGTGATATTTCGATGATGTACTCCGTCACCGATGTCTCGGGCCTAAATGTGATTTCTCGTAAAGTGCTAAAAAATGCCGCTAACCAAATTGCTGGTTCAACCTATTTTAACCGTGAAGATAAAGTAGACGATGTATCAAAACCAGCCATTGCATTAACGATGTTTGGGGTAACCACCCCCTGTGTTCAACAGCTCACTGAGCAACTTGAATCACAGTATGACTGCTTGGTTTTTCACGCAACAGGCAGTGGCGGTAAAGCGATGGAAAAATTAATCGATAGCCATTTACTGCACTCTGTATTGGATATCACCACCACAGAAGTGTGTGACCACCTCTTTGGCGGCGTCTTAGCTTGTGACGACGATCGATTTGGTGCGATAGCACGAACACAGACCCCTTGTGTTCTGTCTTGTGGGGCATTGGATATGGTTAATTTTGGACGCCCATCAACGGTGCCCGACCATTATCGCCATCGATTATTTTACAACCATAACGCGCAAGTAACATTGATGCGCACAACGAAAGAAGAAAACCAGCAGATGGGCCGCTGGATAGCAAACAAACTGAACCGCTGCGAAGGTGAAGTGCGTTTTATTATCCCAACGGCAGGCTTCTCAGCATTGGATATTGAAGGCGCTCAATTTTGGGATCCAGAAGCCGATCAAGCCTTCATTGATGCATTAACTGAAAATCTTATAACAACAGAAAAACGCAAACTTATTTTGAGTCCATATCACATCAACTCACTGGAGTTTTGTGAACAAGTGATTCAATTACACCAGGACATTTTGAACAACAAATAGAGGTTCATCAATGAAACATAATCGCGAAAGCTTGCTGAAAAAATTCAAAGAGATGATCGCGCGAGGCGAGCCAATTATTGGCGGTGGTGCCGGTACAGGCCTTTCTGCGAAATGTGAAGAAGCAGGCGGCATTGACTTAATTGTCATTTATAACTCTGGCCGCTACCGGATGGCGGGTCGTGGTTCACTCGCGGGCCTACTTGCTTATGGTAATGCTAATGAAATCGTTATGGATATGGCTAAAGAGGTTTTACCAGTTGTAAAACATACGCCTGTACTTGCCGGTGTTAATGGCACAGATCCATTCTGCCAATTTGATCATTTTCTTGATGAAATAAAAGCCAAAGGTTTTGCGGGTGTGCAAAACTTCCCGACCGTAGGTTTAATCGATGGTAACTTCAGAGCTAACCTCGAAGAGACTGGGATGGGCTATGGTTTAGAAGTGGATATGATCCGCCTAGCCCATGAGAAAGGCTTATTAACTACCCCTTATGTTTTCAGCCGTGAAGATGCTATTGCAATGACCGAAGCGGGTGCAGATATTATCGTGCCTCATATGGGGTTAACCACGGGGGGCAATATTGGTGCAGAGACAGCATTAACACTTAAAGATTGTGTGCCATTAATCAATGACTGGGCTAAAGCCGCAAAATCAGTACGCGATGATGTTATCGTTCTGTGCCATGGTGGCCCAATTGCGACCCCAGAAGATGCGGAATATATTTTAGCGAACTGCCCAGACTGCCACGGTTTCTATGGTGCAAGCTCCATGGAGCGCCTACCAACGGAGGTCGCTCTCACTGCAACAACCGAAAAATTTAAATCAATTAAACGTTAGTACTTTAATACTCAATGAAAGTTGTCCATGGTAATCATAAACCGCTAATAATAATGCAACTTTAATATCACGAGTATCTATGGCTTTGCCAACACCAGGGCACCTACTTCACCGTAGGTGCTTTTCTTTTTACAGCCTGCCAGAATTGATTCTCTTACTTATCCGTTTGTCTTTGTTGCGTTCAAGGAAAAACAAAGCGTTCGTTGCGCCATCATAAAAATAGCCCGATCACCTAAAATAAAACTCAGATTATCACTCTGCGCGACATGGCGATATTGCGGGGGAAATAAGCGGTAAACCAACGTTAATGGTTTATCTAAAAAGACTAAATAGGTCAAACGGAGTTGGCATGAGTGTAGCAAAAACAATCATGCCATCCAGTGATTACACTAACTTAGCAATCAAGCTATCGAGATCACCTTGCAAGAAATGCACTGGTGGGATTTCAATCACGGTATATGCTCCGGCAGATTGTTTCATCGTCGCTCTTGCCGCAGAAACCATAAATTGCGATGTCAGTGCAGGGTTGTTAATTCGCATTGAGTACTCAAATAATTGATTATGCGTTGCTCCAGAAACCCCTTTATGCGTCATATGGACACCATGGCCAACATCTTTCAGCGCGTCCACACTATCAACTTGGCGAATATGGGTCTCATCGGATGAGAAATAGCTATCGGCTTTAATCGCGTTAGAAACGTCTGCAAAGTTTGCGCCCGCATCAAGCTCAATATAGACCATACGGCGGTGAACGCCAGTACCCAACGGAATCGTTACCGATAGTGCGTCTTTAACGCCATCAATAGCTTTAGCTGCAACACTGTGCCCCATACTCATTCCTGGGCCAAAGTTAGTGTAGGTGACCCCTTTTGGCGCCATTGCCAACATGAGTGTACGCATAATTGAATCAGAGCCCGGATCCCAACCCGCGGAAACAACGGCAACGCTTTTATGCTCTTTCGCAACGTTATCTAACCGTTTTTTTAGTGCCACAATATCGGAGTGCACATCGAAACTATCGACGGTATTGATCCCCTGACTTAAAACTTTCTCAGCTAAATCACCAATCGCCCGTGTGGGTGAGCATAAAAGCGCCACATCAACTTTGCCTAATTTTTCAATATCATCGACAACGGTGTACCCCGCTAATTCTGCTGGGATATTTTGTACATTACGGCGTACCACACCGACAAGTTCAAAATCATCCGCTGCCAATACCGCTTCGAGTGCATAACGGCCAATATTTCCGTACCCCACTATTGCGGCTTTAATTTTTGTCATTGTGACTCCTTTACTGTTCTGATGTTGTCTTTTTATATTGATATCATAACTATCAATCAGGAATAAATTAGCAGAATCATCATTATTAAACAAAAGATTAACTTTTCCTTAAATAAGCACCTATAGACTCTATTAACTCAACATAAATACGGGTAAAATCTGCCTGCTTTTCCTTTATCCATATGAATTTTATTTTAATTATTTTGAAGGTTCTCAATGCATCAATCCGATGTCACTGAGAGATCACTCTTTTCTCTCAGTTGGCCAATATTTATTGATATTTTTCTTCATTTGGCCACATTACTTATCAATACCTATATGGTGAGCCATGTTTCAACCGCCTACCTTGCGGCAATGGGCGTGGGGAATCAGGTATTTGATCTTTTTATTACCATATTTAACTTTATTAGTGTGGGATGTAGCGTTGTCATCGCCCAATATTTAGGGGCTGGACGCCGTGAAAAGGCCAGCCAAGCTATTCATATTTCTATCGCTTTTAACTTTCTACTCGGTTTTTCCAGTGCTCTTATCGCGCTGTTTTTTGGATATAAAATCCTCAGTATCATGAATACGCCATCCCATCTAATGGAAGATGGTTATGCTTACTTGCATATTCTTGGTATTTGTCTAATCCCCGAAGCCATCTCCATCATTCTTGCTGCTTGCTTGCGTGTGTACGGCAAAGCTCAACCCGCTATGTGGGTAACGCTCATTGCTAACGTGATCACTGTTGTTGGTAATATGATTGTGCTATATGGCTTTTTTGGTCTGCCGCAATATGGCCTTGAAGGGGTAGCATGGTCGACGGTAGTGGGCCGTATTGTCGCCGTTATCTTGCTGTTCTGTCTGTTATTCTATGGATTAAGGATCAAGTTTACGCCACAGCTGCTGGTTCGCTGGTCACGTACAATGCTAGGTAAAATACTGCATATAGGCTTGCCATCTGCGGGTGAAAATTTAGTGTGGATCCTCCATTTTATGACCGCATCTGCGTTTATCGGTTTAATGGGAGAAACCTCTCTTGCCGCGCAAACACTCTATTTCCAACTCTCACTCTTTATCATGCTGTTTGGTATCTCTATCAGTATTGGTAATGAAATTATGGTGGGACACCTTGTTGGCGCTAAGCGTTTTGAAGAGGCTTACCGTCGTGGAATAAAAAGCTTAAAAATGGGCTTTTATGTCACGATTGGCGTGGTATTTTTCTTTTGGTTATTCCGTTCCCCTATCCTTAACAATTTAACGGATGACCAAAATATTATTCATGTGTTATTACCGCTGTTTCTACTCTCTGTTTTTTTAGAGCCGGGGCGTACTATCAATATCGTCATGGTTAACGCTCTTAGGGCTTCAGGAGATGCTCGCTTCCCACTTTGCACCGCCATTATTTTTATGTGGGGAGTCGCCATTCCACTCGGTTATTTCTTAGGAATAAAAATGGAAATGGGCTTATTAGGCATTTGGATTGGCTTTTTTGCCGATGAATGGTTACGTGGTTTAACTAACGCATGGCGTTGGCGTTCTCGTCGATGGCAAAGTAAGAGACTTGATCTCGAAAGTGAGTCTTAAAACCAATACTATCCTGCCTATCGCTTAGGCAGGATTTTTTGTGATTAAGCTCAAACTTGAAATTTATTTTTTACTATTCGCATCTTTATAGAAAAAATTTCTCTCAAACAATTTTATCTTCTCTAACATAGTGAAAATTTTCTCCCAATAATTCTTTAAAATATCCTTATTAAACAGGTGTTCTTTAGGGGGAATTCATTATGCAAGTTCAAGCTCAGCCACTTCTTTGGCAGTATTTTATCCATGCAGTAAAACAAGAAGTCAAACCTGCTTTAGGTTGTACTGAGCCAATCTCTTTAGCCTTAGCAGCAGCAAAAGCTGCTGCTTGCGTTGGTGGTACGGTCACTCGTGTCACCGCATTCGTTTCCCCTAACTTAATGAAAAATGGCATGGGAGTGACCGTACCGGGAACGGGCATGGTGGGTCTCCCAATTGCAGCGGCATTAGGTGCTGTTGGAGGGGATGCCGACGCTGGGCTAGAGGTATTAAAGTCAGCCTCAACGAGTGCCATTGAACGCAGTAAAAATATGTTGGCGCAGGGCCTTATTACTGTCGATATTAAGCATCCCTGTGATGATGTGATCTATTCAGAGGCAACGGTATTTACAGATAAAGGCTCAGCAACTGTCGTTATCGCGGGTACTCATACGCATGTCGTAAAAATGATCCATAACGACACTGTTATTTTTGATAGCACCCAACAAATGCAACAAAATGAATCCCCTGTGGATTGTGCTGCCGACGTGACACTTCCCCCTGTCACGGCCAAAGCTGTTTATCAATTTGCAACACAAGCGCCATTTGAAGATATCCGCTTTATTTTAGAAGCCGCACATTTAAATGATGCCCTGTCTCAGGAAGGGCTACGCCATGTTTATGGTCTGCATATTGGTAAAACGTTGCAATCTCAGCGAGATAGAGGCTTGCTGTCGAAAGATCTCATGTCAGAAATTATGATCAGAACATCGGCAGCTTCAGATGCACGTATGGGTGGAGCCGTATTACCCGCGATGAGTAATTCCGGCTCAGGTAACCAAGGTATAGCGGCGACAATGCCTGTTGTTGTCACTGCTGACTACTTACAATCAACAGAAGAGCAGTTAGCTCGCGCCTTAATGTTGTCACACTTAATGGCAATCTATATCCATAATCAACTGCCCGCCTTATCTGCGCTGTGTGCTGCAACAACAGCCGCAATGGGAGCTGCGGCGGGGATCGCTTGGTTGCTAGAATCACGTTATGAGGTTGTCGCAATGGCAATTAGCAGTATGATTGGCGATGTCAGTGGTATGATATGCGATGGTGCATCAAACAGTTGTGCGATGAAGGTTTCAACCAGCGCTAGCGCCGCCTATAAAGCCGTGTTAATGGCTCTCGACAACAGTTGTGTAAGAGGCTCTGATGGCATCGTGTCCGACGATGTAGACCAATCCATAGCTAACTTATGCGCTTTAGCTACCGGCTCTATGAGGCACACCGATGTTCAAATTATTGAAATAATGGCTGCAAAAGCGCGCTAACATAATCAAAATTCAAGAAAAACAGGCCACTAATTATTCGTGGCCTGTTTTTTTTATGGCATCTAAAAATATTAAAAAAACAGATAAAAACAGTAGAAAATAACTAAGATAATTCTTACAATAATACTTAAATATGGGTTTGTAGATAATTTAGCTCAATAGAGGTCGAGCATAGTGCTGTTACTCAATAAAATGTAGATGTTAACCAAATAATCGGTAATTTTTATTTAAACTTGGCATGTATGCAGTTGAGCGTTATTTAATATATTACAATCATTATTATTTCTTATTTATATGGCAAAAAACCAGAAACCTATAACTTATTGATAGTAATAATTTTTGATTTATTCATATTCATATTTTTTTATACTTTATTAATACTTTCTAACAATTCCCCGTTAAACATTTCTTTTTGTAACATGTTTATATAACAACTATTAATTGTTAATAATCTTAGTTGTTTATCTCGAATTGACACATAAAAACCAGGGTTATAAGCATATAATACTCAGTTATTGGTGCTCAAAAAGTATCAATAACCATTTATCGCATTGATTTTATTAGATTTATATTAATAGAACCATTACTCCATTTATGGGTTTTACTCGTATAATAAATAAATTCAGACTATCGGATATTTGATCTAAAAAAAAATAAGATTTATATTTGTTTTAGAAATAAGAATAAGCTCACATAAAAACATAACTTAAATAAGCAATACGTTTTAGCATATTGCTTGTTGGCTATAATTTATTAACTTTATCTACACAGAGGTTTTTAATGGAAAGTGAAGAATTGAGTATCGATAGTTTTTTTTCATCTATTTCATTAGCTATTGGTCGAACGTTGAAACGACTTAGGCAAAATCAAGGTTTAACTGGTGCCGATTTTGGTCGTTTAGTCAATCTTAGCCAACAGCAAATATCACGCTATGAGTGTGGCATTAATCATATTAATGTCAGCATGCTATTACTATTATTAGAAAAACTCGATATTACCGTTGGGGAATTTAATACTTTACTTATCGAAGAAATTAATTTAACCCCGATCAAAAATCACGTTGATTTAGATAGGATATTAAATGTTTGCAAAAATAATGGTGAGAAAACTGATCATTATGTAACTTCAAAATCTTCATTATTATTTGGCTAAATCGCATTTAATAAACTTTTAATCTCCTTTTTTCTCAGTCCCTTGCAGTCAAGGTGCCGCTGTTAGGATAGACACGTAAGTTAGCCCTGTTTGGCACCCTAGTGTATTTGCTAGTAAAAGTGGGTTAAAAAATCTTGTTATTATTGGTTATATCAGTGGAGTAAGTCGTGTTTATTTCAACAGAACCAAGGCCGAACTAATAAAATGGCCAATAAAAACAACGATACTAAATTTAGTATCATTGATTGTGAACGTTATATCGCGATAGCATCACTAAAAGTATAATAGCAAATTAACTTATCACGCTGGTTTTTCGTTTTTCTATCAACACAAGCCAATGGATCATTTAATTACTGATTCTTTATACTAATTTATAATAGGATAAAAATGAGTAAGGTCGATAATTTATAACCATTATTTTCGATTAGAGCACACTTTTACCCTTCCAAACCTAAAATCCCCCTTAAAATAAAGAATAAATTTCCTTTTGAAATTATTAAAATTTAGTTTTGATACTTTTGTACCGTTCCTATGAGACAAGAAATTTAACCCATTTAATTTTGGTTAAGTTAATATCGGAACCAATGAAAAGCTATGATGTTAAGTTAAGATTCGTATGTTTATTATCGCCCCCTTCCCTTAGCAGTCAGGAAAGGGGTTATCGATATGTTTATAGCTCTTCATTATTCGTCTGGAGTTGTGCGAATTTTTGGCGTATTTCATTTTCTGGTAAATTAATCCCAATAAACACCAAAACACTGTGACGCGGCTCATTCTCTGCCCAATCGCTATCCCAATCAGCACTATATAAGCGTTGAACCCCTTGGAATAGTAGCCTTTTCGGCTCGTTTTTGATTGATAAAATCCCTTTATAACGCAATAAATTATCCGCAAATCCTAGCAGTAGAGACTCCATAACATCAGAGACCGCCATTAACTCAACAGGGTAATCAAATTCAACAACGATAGAATTCACTTCATTGTGCTGTTTAGGGGTAAAGCGGAAAGTGGGTTGATTCACTTTCAGTTGTGAATCGAGTAAAAAACCTTGAATATTAAACAGTAAATCGAGGTCAATCTCACCATGGGTCACGGGATAGATGGGTGCCCGTGCATTGATGCGCTGTAAGCGTTCAATTAAGCCTTCATGCTCAGGCTGAACATCCGTTTTCGTTAATAAGATCCGATCAGCATAGCCAATTTGTGCCTGCGCTATCGCAAAATCATCAAGTTGCTTATTTGCATGAACCGCATCCACCAATGTAATAATGCCATCCAATAAATAACGTTCACAAAGCACTTCATGAGAAAAAAAAGTTTGAGTGATAGGACCGGGATCTGCCATTCCTGTGCACTCAATCACTAAGCGATCAAAGTCGAGTTTCCCACTATCTAACCCATCAAGTAAATCGAGCAAAGCATTTTCCAACTCATTAGAGCGGCTACAACAAATACAACCATTACTCAATGTCGTTATTTGTGTCGCACGATCACCAATTAAGGCATTATCAATTGGCACTTCACCAAATTCATTTTCGATGACTGCGATTTTATGCCCATGATCTGCTTGAAGAATATGGCGTAGTAAGGTGGTTTTGCCCGCACCGAGAAAACCGGTCAAAATCGTGACAGAGATTGGTTTCATTGTATTCCTCATGACGTCATTAATTAACAGCAGCGAAATCCACCTTTACCGCTTCCACCATAGCGCGCATCTTGGCGCTCACGAAAAAACTCTTTATAAGTCATAATCGGTTTGTCTGGATGATTATCTTTCATGTGCTGTACATAGGTATCATAGTCAGGAATGCCTATCAACATACGTGCAGCCTGCCCTAAGTACTTACCTGTTTTGCCTAAATTTCCAAACATATGCTCTCCAATACAGATGCCCTACATCATGTTTACTCACAATGCAGGGCACCATTTTATACACTAAAGATTAGTGTGAAGATGAGGTTTTCACGCCCTCTTTAGGCACCGGTACATAAGGTGTTTCAGCATCGGTACGCTCTGGGTTTTTATACGCCTTCATCGCTGTTCTGATACCATAGAAAATAATACCGTAGACAACAACTAGGAATAGGATACTTAACCCTGCGTTTGTGTAGTTATTGATAATAATGTGATTCATGTCAGTGATTTGCTGAGCCGTTAAGTCAGCACCACCCGCCGCAATTTTCTCTTTATAAGACTTAGCTAAATAGAGGAAACCTTCGAGTTGAGGGTTATCACTAAACAGTTTCAAACCTAATGCCCAAGTTGTACAAATCAATAACCAAACCGCTGGTAACACAGTGACATAGATATATTTACTGCGTTTCATCTTAATTAAGACTACGGTGCTGAGCACCAAGGCAACTGCCGCCAGCATCTGGTTCGAAATACCAAACAGAGGCCATAGGCTCTTCACGCCGCCCAGTGGGTCAACCACGCCTTGGTACAATAAATATCCCCATAAACCAACGCATCCGGCTGTACCAATAATCCCAGCCAACAGTGAATCGGTTTTTTTCAGCACAGGTACAAAGTTACCCAATAAGTCTTGTAACATAAAACGACCTGAGCGCGTTCCTGCATCCAATGCAGTTAAGATAAACAGTGCTTCGAATAGGATACCAAAGTGATACCAGAAGCCCATATCAGCAGCAGGTATGATTTCATGGAATACATACGCGATACCTACCGCTAACGTCGGTGCTCCCCCTGCACGGTTCAATACGGAAGGCTCTCCGATATCTTTTGCCGTTTGCATAATTTGCTCAGGTGAAATCACAAAGCCCCATGAACTGACGGTTGCCGCAGCATGTGCCGTGACATCTTTCAGTTGTGCTAGGATTGCCGCACCGTCAGCACCACCAAGCTCATGCAGATTCGGCATAGTGATACCTAAAGCGGCTGGTGGAGTATTCATCGCAAAATAGAGACCAGGTTCAATAATTGAAGCTGCAACTAGCGCCATGATCGCGACAAACGATTCCATTAACATCGCACCATAGCCGATATAGCGAGCATCTTTTTCGTTAGCCAACAACTTAGGCGTTGTCCCTGACGAAATTAAGGCATGGAAACCCGATACGGCACCACAAGCAATCGTAATAAATAAGAATGGGAACAGCGTGCCTTTCCAAACTGGGCCACTGCCATCAACGAACTGAGTGACCGCTGGCATTTTTAGCTCAGGATTTAAAATCACAATCCCAATCGCTAAACCGACAATCACACCGATTTTTAAGAAGGTAGCGAGATAGTCGCGAGGCGCCAGAATCAGCCAAACAGGTAATAATGCAGAGATAAACGCATAACCAACTAAAACATAAGTAATTGTAGTGTCTTTAAAGGTCAGTGCAGGCCCCCAATATGGGTCATGAGCGATAACACCACCGAACCAAATCGACAAGATCAGTAACACAATACCAATGACCGAAACTTCCCCCACTCGTCCGGGTCGGATATAGCGCATATAGATTCCCATAAACAGCGCAATCGGTACTGTTGAACATACCGTAAACACGCCCCATGGACTTTCTGCTAGTGCCTTAACCACGATCAACGCTAATACTGCAAGGATAATGATCATGATGAGGAAACAGCCGAAAAGCGCAATGGTTCCCGGAATAGGGCCAAGCTCTTCTTTAACGATTTCCCCTAATGATGCACCATTACGGCGAGAAGAGATAAATAGCACCATAAAGTCCTGTACTGCACCAGCCAGTACCACCCCAGCCAATAACCATAAGGTGCCTGGTAAGTAACCGACTTGTGCTGCTAAGACAGGCCCTACAAGTGGCCCTGCACCTGCGATTGCAGCAAAGTGGTGACCGAATAGAACGTTTCTATTTGTAGGAACATAGTTCAAGCCATCATTATTAATGACCGCGGGTGTCGCTCGCGTTTCATCGAGCTTCATCACTTTTTTCGCGATATACAAACTGTAATAACGATAAGCAATGAGATAAACCGCCACAGAAGCCACAACAATCCACAGCGCACTGATGTGTTCTCCGCGTCTAAGTGCAACCACACCTAGACAAATCGCACCGATAATCCCAAGGATCATCCAAGGAATGTGCTTTAAAATACCATTTTTGTTCATAAAACACCCTTCTGAGGTAAAACGAACTTCTCTTATGTTTTATTGACTTATCAATAACAAATCGATTCAAAGAACCGTTCTTTATCATTACTAAGTCTCTTTTTGGCAGTCGTTATCACCGTGCAATAAGAAAAAATTTGAGCTCTGCCATGGTCTCTATGGTAGAAAATATCTATTGGCGAATGTCTAAAGTCAGTGCGAGCGGTTGCATACAAAATTAAGCGGTCAGTTTTTCACTGCGAATGGTTTTATCGAAATGGCAAAGACGAAAAAAGTGTGATTAACTTAACAATAACAGTTGATTATCAATAAGTTAATCATATTAATGGAAATGGTATAAATGAAATGGTTTGTTAAATAAAACTCGAATAGTCGTAAAATCTCACGATGCAGGATGAGCGGTTATCCTATTTCCTTGTAGATCAATCCATACCCAATGGCCACCAACCCACCAGCTATGCTCACCATCCGTTTCCCGTTGGCAACCTATTCCTACATGGGCTTTCCCATTCTCAAAAGGGTAGGCGCAATCATAGTTTGCTTCAATCACGACCTTGCCTGTTTTTGCCTCAGCAAAACCAATTTTGTCACCTTGGCGGATACGATAAAGCCCATTTTTAGGCTCATCAGGCCAATTATCAAAATAATAAGGTCGATAGGCTTCATTGCCCTGTTGGTCGACCACAACTATTCCTTGATTAGGGAGATTTTTTAAACAAAAGCGATATGCAGAGTCGGCTTCAAAGCAATTTAATGTTTTTTCTGGTGCTTCTATCAATTGTGCAAATTGCTCATGTAGTGAATCAGCAAATAACATGCTCGGTAATACGCATAACAGCCCAATCAAACCTTGCTTCATCTTCGACTTCCTCACCCCAGTCAGTTGTATTAATGCAATATAGCGGATGCCACTAATATTCAAACTAAGAATACAGCGAAAATCAGCAAATACTCTAATAAAAAACAATCAGTTAATTAGCTCATTTACTTATTAATAATAAGAAAACCCCAAAAAACCTTAATAAATTAGATTTTTTTATCCTTTAAAAACAACAAAATACTAAAACACCGAGAAAAAAACACACAACTTTCATTTTGATACTCTTCACATAAACAACACATTATTCACACCTTAATAAGATAAAGAGTTATTGTTAATAACATGAAAATAAATTGTTATAGCAACGCTACTTTGATCAGGGGAATAACTGTATGAATAATGAAAACTATGATTACATCATTGTAGGAGCAGGTTCGGCTGGCTGCGTGCTTGCCGCACGGCTTATTAAAGAAACCCAGTCACGCGTTCTTTTGATTGAAGCCGGAGGAAGTGATAATCATCTGTATATTCGTATGCCAGCTGGGGTAGCTAAAATTATTGCCCAAAAAAGCTGGCCCTACGAAACGGAACCTGAACCACATGCAAATAATCGCAAGATGCAGATAGCACAAGGTAAAGTTCTCGGAGGCAGCAGTTCTGTGAATGGCATGATTTATATTCGAGGCCAAAAACAGGATTACGATAATTGGGCGCAAATCTATGGCTGTGATGGCTGGAGCTACCAAGATGTCCTACCTTGGTTTAAGAAAGCCGAACAAAATGAAAGTTTATCTGATAGCTATCATGGTACCGCAGGGCTGCTTCCTGTCAGTGAAAACCGTTATCGGCACCCTCTTTCTATGGCTTTTATCCGAGCCGCACAAGAGCAAGGGCTTCCTTATGTTAATGACCTTAATGGTGAAAGCCAACAAGGAGTCAGTTTTTATCAAACAACAACGAAAAATGGCGAAAGAGCAAGCACTTCAAAAACTTATCTTAAGAGTGTCGCACAAAGCGATAAACTTACAGTAAAGCTTAATAAACAAGTTAACCGTATTATTATCCGTGATGGTGTCGCTGTTGGGGTAAGCTATCAGGATAAAAATGGTGGTGAAGCCGATGTTTTCGCCCAAAAAGAGGTGATCATTTGTGCCGGCGCGATGGGCTCCGCGAAATTACTCATGCTCTCAGGTATCGGTCCTAAAGATCACCTCTCATCATTAGGGATTGAAACGGTCGCTGACCTTCCTGTCGGTAAAAACTTCCATGATCATCTTCATATGTCCATTAATGTCACAACCAAAGATCCTATTAGCCTCTTTGGCGCTGACAAAGGTATCCATGCTATAAAACATGGCTTTCAGTGGTTAGCTTTTCGTAGTGGATTATTAGCATCAAACGTACTTGAAGGTGCTGCATTTATTGATAGCTGTGGTCAAGGTCGCCCCGACGTACAAATTCACTTTTTACCCATACTTGATAGCTGGGATGATGTTCCCGGCGAGCCACTGCCCGCGACACATGGTTTCACATTAAAAGTGGGCTATTTACAACCTAAGTCGCGCGGTGAATTACTCTTGCGTAGCAAAGATCCACAAGCGCCACTAAAAATTCATGCCAACTATTTAGCCGCACCGGAAGATATGGAAGGCTGCAAACGTGCTGTCAAATTTGGGTTAAAAGTACTTGGGTCGGAGGCACTACAAGCGGTTAGTAAAGAGACATTAATGCCGCCAGCACAGGTTCAACATGATGAGGCAGCATTAGAGGAGTTTGTACGTAACTTTTGTAAAACCGTCTACCACCCTGTCGGCAGTTGTCGTATGGGAAAAGACACAGCAACTTCCGTGACCGATTTACGCTTACGTGTGCATGGCATTAAGCAACTTCGTGTCATTGATTGCTCTGTGATGCCAGAAATCCCAAGTGGTAACACCAACGCTCCAACAATCATGATTGCCGAGCGTGGCGCGGCAATGGTGATACAGGATAACCATTAACGCCAATGATCGCCCACTCACCCTAAGTGGGCGATAATAATGCCATTACCCATTCACGGTTATGGTTGCCGCTGCCTTCTTCGCCTTATTTAACGCATGATCGATAGAATCCGCAATCGCCAAGGCAACACCTAAGCGGCGAGTTCCAGCAATTTCAGGTTTACCAAATAAGCGTAATTGAATATCCGAATCTAACGCTTGCCCTAACCCCGAAAAAACAACATCACGACTAGACAATTCAGGAAGGATCACCGCCGATGCACTTGGCCCATATTGACGGATTGCCCCGATAGGTAGCCCCAAGAAAGCACGCACATGAAGGGCAAATTCAGATAAGTTTTGTGAAATTAAGGTCACCATACCTGTATCATGAGGCCGAGGCGAAACTTCATTAAAAATGATCTCATCAC
The DNA here is from genome assembly GCF_028480065.1 of Providencia sp. PROV189. Classification (NCBI taxonomy): domain Bacteria; kingdom Pseudomonadati; phylum Pseudomonadota; class Gammaproteobacteria; order Enterobacterales; family Morganellaceae; genus Providencia; species Providencia sp. PROV189. The sequence goes on along the minus strand of NZ_JAMPOG010000005.1, from coordinate 53,049 downwards.
CACATACAAATAGTTCCACACCAAATAAGCCATACCCACCTAATGCAGTCACAATTTTGGCAGCGGCCGCTTGTGCATTTTCCAATGCCTTTTCACTCATTTGTTGTGGTTGCCATGATTCTCGATAATCCCCTTTTTCTTGGCGGTGCCCAATAGGCGCACAAAAATGAATACCATCAACGGCATTAATGGTGAGCATCGTGATTTCAAAATCAAAATGGATCATTTTTTCAACGATCACACGCCCCTGACCAGTACGTCCACCTTCTTGCGAATAGTGCCATGCTGCTTTGAGATCCTGTTCGCCGCGCATAACACTTTGGCCTTTACCCGAAGAGCTCATTACTGGTTTGACTATACAAGGGAAGCCAATCTCTTTAGCTGCGGTCACAAAATCCGCTTCAGTCTCAACAAAACGATAATCTGAGGTCGGTAAGCCTAATTCTTCTGCCGCAAGCCGGCGGATCCCTTCACGATTCATGGTTAAATAAACCGCATTAGCAGAAGGCACCACTTTTTGCCCTTGTTGCTCCAATTCCACTAAGGTCTTGATCGCAATCGCTTCAATTTCCGGCACGATAAAATCAGGTTTTTCTTTCTCAACAAGTTGGCGAATTGCCTCTCCATCTAGCATGTTAACGGTATAACTACGGTGAGCAACATGCATGGCGGGCGCATGGTCATAACGATCAACCGCAATAACTTCAATGCCCAAACGCTGGCACTCAATCGCCACTTCTTTCCCGAGCTCTCCTGAACCGAGCAGCATCACTTTTGTTGCAGAAGGACAAAGCGCTGTACCTAATTTATTCATGATGGATAACCTTGTATAAAAAAGCTGATTTCATGGACAATATTATATACGCAATCGTTTGCTTAAACCATAAGAGATCGTATTTCACTTCATTTATCGCAATATTCGCTTAGCATTTCTAACGCTTATCACGGCCTGTTACATAAGGGACACGTTTGTGATATTCGTTGTAGCGCTTATGCAGCAAGGCAATAATACAGCACAGTAATCCTAACCAAATCAATGAGAAACTAACCCCTTTCACCCAATCAAATAGTTCATTAAATAAGAATACAGCTAATAAGAATTGGATCGTTGGTTCAATATATTGGGCAAGTCCTATTACGGTTAATGTTGTGCGTTTTATCGCCGCAGTGAAAAACAGTAATGGAATAATTGTCACCGGAGCCGCAAGCATATACAGCAGCTTGATTTGCCAATCCCCCGCCTCGACAGCACTCGTGCCATTAGCGGATAGCCACCATGTGATCCCAATGGCGACAGGCAATAGCCACATCGCCTCAACAAAAAGCGAAGTGATAACATCAAAACGAATAAATTTGCGGATCAAACCATAGACGGCAAAAGCACTTCCCATCACAAGGGCAAGTAGAGGCAATTCACCATACTGCCAGATTTGGAAACAGACACCGGAAAAAATCAGCAATACCGCCATTTTCTCGGCTAAAACTAGCCGTTCATGTAAAAATACGACCCCAAGTAAAATAGAAAACAGTGGATTAATAAAATAACCTAGGCTGGCAGCAAGTACTTGCCCATGGGTTAATGCATAAGTGAATGCCCCCCATGATATCGCCATAATAGATGAACTAAACAAACATAAAATAATTGAGCGTTTATCTGCCCATACTTGTTGCCAAAGCGTTTTATTTTTAATCAGTAAGCGAATGGCTAATAAAAAGGGGAGCGACCAAATTACACGTTGGGCAAGTAGCTCTAAAGGTTCAGCGCCGGGCAACAAACGGTAAAAAAGCGGTGTGATCCCCCATAAAATATAAGAAAAGATAGCCAATGCTACCCCTGATCTCAGTAACATAATTAACCCAAAATTGATGTTTTCTTAAATAAAATTTCACTATAAATATCATACACTTTTATTTATCAATTTGAATTAATTAACATCACTATTCGCATCCGTAAAGCCCTTCTCAAAGTTCGCGAATATGTAATGGTGGTTGCTGGTGAATAAATGCCGTTAGCTCTTGCTGGGATGGCGCTGCACTGATTGCCCCTTTACGTGTTGTCGCTAATGCACCACAAGCTGTTGCTTGTGTAATGACTTTCATTAAATCGTCATCATTATCACTCACTCCAAATTGGGCGATGGCCGCAAGCAATCCAGCTATAAAAGCATCACCAGCCCCCGTCGTATCAACACTTTCGACACGATATGCGCTAATGCCGATTTGATGAGTATGGGTTAATACCAAGCAGCCCTTCGCTCCCTGAGTGACAACTTTCAAACGGGCAGGATAATTCTTGAGTTTCTCTATTGCCCTATCCAATGTCACCTCCTCAACAAGCCACAATAACTCATCTTCCGAGAGTTTCAGTATGTCCGCCCGATAAGCAAATTCATCGACCTTGGTATGCATTTCAATAGGATCCGACCACATTTGAGGTCGAATATTAATATCAAAACTGAGTAATCCCCCCGCTTGCTGAATTTTATCAATTGCTTCATTTAATGATGCGCGGCAAACTGGATGAACAAGCGCTAACGAACAAAAATGCAGTATATCTTTTTCAAAACGCGGTAAATTTTTGTTACTGAGAAATTGATCTGCCGAAGGTGAAACTAAAAAGGAAAACTCACGTTCACCGTTTTCATGTAAAGACACTAACACCGTACTCGTGCGATACCGCTCATCAAATTCCATCGCGCTAGTATCAACACCGATATCAAATAACGTCTTTTGCATAAAATGACCAAAAGCATCTTCACCTACACGCCCAATAAAACCACTTGGTATCCCTAATTTTGCAACACCAGCAGCGACATTCACAGGAGCCCCACCAGCACAGGCTTCATATTGCATACTGTGCAGAGGAATTAAATCAACGACCGCATCACCTAAAGACCAAACTTTCATATTCACCCCATTCGAAGATTGAATGACTCGACATACAATTATTACATTAACACAAATTAGTACTGGAAAACCTAGATTGTTAACGTTAACATTTAAAGCTTAGAGTATAAATAAAAGACAATATTAACGCACGTGTTATATCGCCTCATCCTATTTATGGATCAATGTGCATTACCTAATCTTTTTAACAATAAGCACTGATAAACAATCGGTACACGTAAAGGAGCTATGATGAAACAACGTATTGAACAAGCATCGATAGCGCTTGAAACAGCGAGACAATCTCTAAACAAGCAATTTTATCCTGAATATCATCTTGCCTCTTATGCGGGTTGGTTAAATGATCCAAATGGGCTTGTTTATCATAATGGTCTATACCATGCTTTTTACCAACATCATCCCTACAGTTCAGATTGGGGACCAATGCATTGGGGGCATGCTACGAGTCAAGATATGCTCCACTGGTCACATCAACCTATCGCCCTCGCACCGGGTAATGACTATGATCGCGACGGTTGTTTTTCAGGCTCTGCGGTCAGTCATCATGGAAAACTATACTTATTTTACACCGGTCATATTTGGTTATCCGATGAAGGGGATGACAGCGAGATCTATCAAGCGCAGTGCCTTGCAGTGAGTGAAGATGGCATACATTTTGAGAAAAAAGGTGTCCTTATCCCTCCACCTGAAGGTTATATGCACTTCCGTGACCCAAAAGTTTGGTATCAAGATTCCCGTTGGTGGATGGTCGTTGGTGCAAGAGACCATTTAAATCAGGGGCAAATTCTCCTCTTTAGCACAGAGGATCTACTTAATTGGCCTAGTGAATACCAAGTTTTGGCTAAAACAGAAGATAAAAATGTTTATATGTGGGAATGCCCTGATTTTTTCCCTTTAGGCGAACAGTTTGTCACATTATTTTCCCCTCAAGGCAAAAAACCATCGGGTCATCAGTATCGAAACCGTTTCCAAAATGGCTATCTTGTGGGTCATTGGTCACCGCAACAGCCTTATGAAATAACTCACCATTTTACCGAAATCGATTTTGGTCATGACTTTTATGCGCCGCAAACTTTCTTATCTAAAGATGGACGGCGTATAGCGATTGCTTGGATGGATATGTGGGAAAGCCATATGCCATCAAAACCTCACGGTTGGTCAGGCTGCTTTACCATCCCAAGAGAGCTAACCTTGAACAACCAAGGTAAAATACAGGTAAACCCAATTAAAGAGCTGACATCGTTACGGCAAGAAGCTATTGAGATCACACCTTGTGTGTTAGAAAAAAATAGTGTGATTAAAATGTATGATGATGCCAAAGCCTGTGAAATTGAATTAATTTGGGATTTACAGAACAGCCCGGCTGAAAAATTCGGTTTTTGGATTGGTAATGGTGCTCAATTCTTCATTGATGGGCAGACACAAACCTTAATGCTCACCCGCCACTATCCAGAATATGTTATTAGTGATTACCGCTGTGCGCCGTTACCACAAACCCAGTATCTCAAAATGCGTGCTTTTATTGATAAATCTAGCATTGAAGTTTTTATCAATGAGGGGGAAATGTGTTTTACCAGCCGAATTTATCCGCAAGAAGGGGAGCGAGCTTTAACTTTATTTGCCATAAACCAGAAAGCCAAATTAATAAAGGCGACATTATGGCCACTGCATAAAGCGGTCGAATAACCACTTTTTAAGGATCGCGAATAAACCGTGATCCTTTCATTAAATTGATGAGCGCTCCAGAAGGTCACAAGAAACATACTGTGTACCTTCAATTTTTCGTTGTTCAATAATATGTAATGCTGCCTCCTGCCCTAGCTGATAGTGAGGCAGCACAACCGTACTCAATGGTGGATAAAACAGCTCCCCAACCGCAATCATATTGTCATACCCCAATACGGCAACATCTTTAGGTATACGCAGCCCTTTGCTCAGCAAAACCTGATACGCTAAAAAAGCGATACGATCATTACCACATACCACAACATCAAAATCAGGTTTACCACTTTCACAATGCCTATTAATAAGGTCGATCACATCCAGATAATGTTCATCACCAAGCGCTAAGTGATATTGTTTTAATGCCTCTTGTGGTAACCCAGCCGACTTCCATGAAGATTCAACCGCTTCTCTACGGGTCTGTCCTGCTAATGTTTCTTTTGGAATATACAAACACAAAGGGCGTCGATAACCTTTTTCAATCAATTTGCACATTGCATGATACTGCCCGTGGTAATCATCAGGGATATAGGCAGGAAAATTCTGCTGTGGGTCAATACAGTTTGCCAATACAAGAGGATAAGTATGTAGCCCTTCTGGTATCGATACTTCTCTTAGCCCCATTGTTGTGTAAATGATACCATCCGGCCGCTGCGACAATAATTGTCGTACAGCACGCTCATTATCATCATTTGATGTGATATTGACCACAAAACTACTCCAACCAAACTGCCTTGCGGTCTGTTCTATTGAAAGAATAATTTCAACTGAGTAAGGTGTTGTAGCCGTATCAAGCGCAAGTACACCAACCGTGGATATTTTCGACCCCTTCCCACGAATTTTTCGAGCGGAAAAATCAGGAACATAGTTAAGTGTTTGAATGGCTTGCTGCACCTGTTTTAGGGTATCAGGTTTCAGAAGCTCAGGGTTATTGATGGCTCTTGAGACTGTCATCAATGAAACATTAGCAAGTCGAGCCACATCTTTTAAAGAAGCCATTACGTGTTTTCACTCAGCCATATAATAACGAATGAAAATTCTAACATGATAAGGATAAAAATCACCTACAGGAGTGATTAAATATATTTGTGATTATTACAAATGAAACTATACTAAATCTAGTATTAGAGCTTTTTATGACTACTATTTTACGATATTATCATTCCATTACATAAAAAAATTTTATAACATATCTAAAATATATAGTGAGATAAACAAAGTATACGTGTTTCTACTTACCATATAGTAAGATATTTATTATTTTTTACTTAATGACACAAACGTTAACCATTAACCCTACTTTTATATTAAATTTACCTAGTCGCGAAATATAATATAAATTAAGGTCGTTAAAGGTCCGTAAATACATTAATAATAAATCTAAAAAATTAGCAAGAAAATATTACCATTAGCTTACGTAGCAATCTGGCTCAACGTATTTTTCAAATTTTATATGAATATCAAATCAGTGTAACAGGAGTATGGTGATGAATAACACCATTCACGTAATCATAGAAAATGATAATGTCATTAAGAATAAACTGAAACTAATGATGGAATCTTTTGGTTTCAATTTTAAGTTCTATAATGATGAAGATTTATTTACAAGTAATTATACGTACCCTCAAGAAGAAGGAGCAAAAGAGTGTGTATTAATATTCCTAAACAGTGAAAATAATCATATTGGCAGATTGAATAATATCAATGGTTCATTAGGTATCATCCCTTTTATTATCCTATCAGAAAAGCCATCTGTAGAGCTTTGCCGTGAAAGTTTCAAATCCGGCGCATTTGATTTCTTTTCATTTCCATTTAAAGATTCGGATATCGCGCATGCTGTCAGCCATGCTATGGAATTGTTTGCTAATGAGCATTCTGAGCTCAAGAAATACAATAAATTAGCAGATAAATTTGATCGTCTTTCCAATCGAGAAAAAGAGATCATGGATATGATCCTAGAAGGTAACACGAGTAAGGAAACTGCTGAAAAATTAGCACTTTCGCCAAGAACGGTTGAAGTTCATCGCTCAAATATTTATACAAAACTCGGCATAAAATCGTTACCGCAATTAATACAAGAGTATGAATATATAAATACTTACTCTAGAAATTTATGACATCATTGATTATCAATGCACATTGTCGATAATATTAATTTAGCTATTTAGCTTTAATTAATTAAAAAATTTAACCATTAATATATTTTTATTTTGAATATTAAGGTTTTTACAGTTTTAATTGCTATAGGCCATTTTCATGGCTAGATTAGTTAATGTTCTGGGCTGCCACATGTAAACTTGCAATGTGTCAGCCTCCTTCGCCGATATCGTTAATGTTACTTAAGTGAATTATTATTTTCACCGTGAAATAATTTCGCATATTAGTTTTAAGTTATTTCACTTATCGCCCTCTTTCATATAAATAACCGCTTAGGTGCACTCAACTTTTCTTTTAAATTTAAGTTACTCCCCGTTAAATCCTATTCTCTAAAAATGCTCTTAATCTAAAAAAAACGGTTCAAAACTGACATCCAAGTATCAATGATTAGTCAATAATAATGCCGTTACTTCATTTTTCTTTAATTTTTGTATCAGTAAGCTGACACCATGAAAATTTCAGGAAAAGGGAGCAAACGTTTTTAAGTCTCGATCCTTGCCACACAGCAAACATCCACGAGCATTGGCTGGTTTATTTGCGCTTCCGCTAATATTTTGCACTTTTATTGCTCAATAACAGCCGAGGCGCTCTCTTTTTGCCGTAAAATTCCCTATTATCAAACGATACGATTGAACGCCACACTTTGGTAAAGGAGAAGGATATGATTGGTCTCATTATTGTTTCTCATAGTAAATTGCTCGCTGATGGGTTGCATCAACTTGCAGCGCAAATGCAAAACAAACAAAAGTGTCACATCATCACCGCGGCAGGTGTTGATGATGAAACTCACCCTATCGGCACAGATGCGGTGAAAGTGATGGAGGCAATCGAAAGTTTATCCGATGCCGAGCATATCATTTTATTAATGGACTTAGGCAGTGCACTACTCAGTGCAGAAACGGCACTTGATCTCATCGATCCAGATTTGGCAGAAAAGGTTCATTTATGTAGCGCCCCTTTAGTGGAAGGCGCCATAGCGATTACGGCCGCCGCATCGGGTGGAGCTTCAATTGATGAAATATTAAATGAAGCTCAACAAGCTTTACAGGCAAAACAGCAACAGCTAAATGACACCGTCACTACCACTGAGAATGAAAAAGACAAACATACTCATTTTTCAGAGCAGGCATTAACAACCCAATGGGTGGTCAAAAATCCTTCGGGCCTACATATCCGCCCAGCGGCAAAATTAGCAACGTTGCTTTCTGGTTTTACAGCCACACTAGAATTACGTCATGGTGAAAAACGCGCGGATGCGAAAAGCATGAACCAAATTGCGTTATTACAAGTGCGTCAAGGTGACAAAATTACTTTGGTTGCAGAAGGAGTAGATAGCCAAAATGCCATCGATGCTTTTAATCAGCTTGCCCAACACAATTTTGGAGATAACATCGCAACAACGGACAGCAAAACCTTTGTAGGGAAAACGGCCTATGTACCAACCGTAGCAGGGTTAGCTCATCGCCACGCTCCAAACACTGAACCTTGCATTTCGTCTTATCAAACAAGTGAAAACGAAACCCGTAGGGCCACCAAAGCAATTGAACAGTTAAAAACGCACTTAGATTCTCTCGCTAATACACTGAGCGAACAATATGGTGAAGAGATTGCCAATATTTTTCGAGGACATCGCTTATTATTAGAAGATGATGAACTTGTAGAATCAATCACACAAAGCATCGAAAATGAACGCAATACTGCCTATGACGCGATTTCCAACATATTCAACAATATGTCAAAACAGTATCAGCAACTAGACGATGAGTATTTACAAGCTCGATTTATTGATATTGAAGACTTAAAAAATCAGTTACTTATGTCAATATCATCTGTCGCACAGCCATCATGTGCTTTCACCGAGCCTACGATTATTTTAAGTGGTAACTTAGGCCCCTCTGAACTACTTCGCTACAGAAATACAAACGTAGTGGGTGTTGCTCTAGCAAATGGTTCCCCTTATTCCCATACCTGTATTATTGCGGCAAAAATGGGGCTACCGATATTAACGGATCTTGGCGACAACATTCACCAAATAGCTGAACAAACAAAATTACAATTATCTATTGAGACTCGCTCATTAATAGTGGCGTCATAAATGGTGAAACGGTGAGCTTCAACTACCACCACTGACAATTTCTGATAGATTCAACATAGGCCGCCGTAAAAATATACGGCGGTTTGTGTAACGACTCGAAAGGCTTTTATATCTCTTGATGATAACCATCAATTACAACCATTTTTTGCTCATTGTTTTTCATGCATAATGAGGCCGCTTTGAGTTAGTTACTTATATTCCTTAATATTAATGTCGTATTGCTTTAGTTTTCGCCAAAGCGTTGTTCTCCCCATATTCAAGACTTGATGCATCTCTTGGACCTTTCCACCACAAAGCCTTGCCGCTTCGATAATTGCCGCTTTTTCGACTTCCTGAATACTCAGCTCTCGGCGCTCTGTAGGTTGATGTTTTTCAAAAACCAACTCTTGCAAACATAAGTGACGCTTTATTTTCTCACTGATTTCACGACCAACAGCGTTTGCTAAGGCAAGTAGAATAGTGCTGTCAACCGTTTGAGAAGCAAACGCAACGATGGCAATTAATGCTCTATTTTCACAATAAATAGGGGCGAGATAATAAAAGGTTCCCTGTAACTTAACAGGATGAGTAAATAAGCTAAATAACGCTTCCTGAGTTGTACAATTTGATAATACGTTGGTAATAGCCAATGGTGCTGTCAGCATCTCACTTAACCACAACGTTTTTCCATTAGGCTCAATGAGTGAAGCATCGATAGTCATATCATTGATAGGAGCCAATCCGTTTTCGATAGCAAGACTGGCAAAATGAATTAACAACTCTGAAGAAATCGCCTTTGCCACTTCTTTTGATTTGGGAGAAATTACTGGAGATGATAAATCAATAGACATAGCCATCCTTATACATCCGTAAGTCATTCTCAAATTATGTCAATTTTTCATGAAATTTTAATATCACAAATCAAATAATACATGAATAGTTTTTTATCCTTTGATCTAGGACAATAACATTGATTATATCGAAATTAGATACTAATAATGCGGCTAAAAAAAGCCTGCTCGTTCAATTATTGAGCAGGCTTTTGTCTATTATCTTTTCACTTGGTGGTTATTCAGAGACAATTGAACCCCAGAGATCATACTCATCAGCATGCTCAATCAGCACATTAACAATGTCACCTGGCTTCACGTCAAATTCACCATTTAAATAAACCATACCATCAATTTCTGGGGCATCCGCCATACTACGACCAATTGCACCTTCATCATCGACTTCATCAATGATAACAGGCAATTTGCGCCCAATTTTTTCTTGCAACCTTTCTGTTGAAATTTGTTGTTGCAACTGCATAAAACGATGATAGCGCTCCTCTTTAACTTCTTCAGGAACCTGATCGGCTAGCTCGTTCGCTTTCGCGCCTTCAACTGGACTATATTTAAAGCAGCCAACGCGATCAAGGCGCGCTTCTTGTAAGAAGTCGAGTAACATTTGGAAATCTTCTTCCGTTTCCCCTGGGAAGCCCACAATAAAAGTAGAGCGTAAAGTTAATTCAGGGCAAATTTCACGCCAGCGTTTAATACGCTCAAGTGTTCTTTCGACCGCACCTGGGCGTTTCATGAGTTTTAAAATTTTTGGGCTAGCATGCTGCAATGGAATATCCAAATAAGGAAGAACTTTCCCTTCCGCCATCAATGGGATTACCTCATCAACATGTGGGTATGGGTAGACATAATGTAAGCGAACCCACACACCAAGTGACGCTAATTGCTCACATAAGCCAACCATACTGGTTTTAACGGGTTTACCTTCCCAAAAGCCTGTACGATGTTTGACATCAACACCATAAGCGGAAGTATCTTGTGAGATCACCAGTAGCTCTTTAACACCTGATTCAACTAAGCGTTTTGCTTCATTTAGTACATCCCCAATGGCGCGACTATCTAAGTCACCACGCATGGATGGAATAATGCAGAATGTACAACGGTGATTACAACCTTCCGATATCTTCAAATAGGCATAATGTTTTGGCGTTAATTTAACACCTTGCTCAGGAACTAAGCTCAAAAAAGGATCATGTTCTGGTTTTGGCACATAATGATGAACATGATTGAGTACTTGCTCATAACTATGAGGGCCTGTAATTTCGAGTACTTTTGGGTGTACTTCGCGGATTTGGTTTTCTTTAGCCCCAAGACACCCTGTCACAATCACTTTGCCATTTTCATTTAATGCTTCACCAATCGCTTCAAGAGACTCTTGAACGGCACTATCAATAAAGCCACAAGTATTCACAATGACCAAATCAGCATCATCATAACTTGGTACAACTTGATAGCCATCTGTGCGTAGTTCAGTCAAGATACGTTCTGAATCGACAAGATTTTTTGGGCAGCCAAGTGAAACAAAACCAATTTTTGGCACCGGATTAGTATTTTGCGACATAACTCACTTCTTTTATTGTTTTAAAAAATGGGCTGGATTTTACCTGAAGTATAGTAAAAATTGTACAAATTTTTAGCTATGAACATTGATTAGATTAAGCCATTTACCTCTTAAGGATTTTACCGCTATAAAATAGACATTATTAATACATCGTTATTTATTAGCTATCAAATTTGACTTATGTTACCCTCTTCGATTCCATTAAAAAGGGTTGATGCTAAATACTGTTCGTTAAAATATGAAGAAAAATAAGAGCAAGAATAAGAAAAGCAACAGACGTAGAAATAACCATAGCTACAACAGCAATACTTTCAGTATGGATAGCATGAGTAACGACAATAGTATCAGTAACAACAATAACCCTTATGTTATCTTCGAAACGATAATTTACCCATTACCAAATGAACTAAAACGCCCTATAGAACCCGTAATTGGCCATGGTAATCAAGCAGTTATTTATTTTTTATGGCTATTTTTTGCATTGCTATATGCATTTACTTCTCTCATTTTATGGGAAATTATCTTGGGAAAGTTACTTTTTATTACTATTGAGGCCATACTATTAGTTTCATTTTATGCTCTACTAAAACGATTAAGTAAAACTGTTGGTTATTTTTCTGTAGATAACGACGGATTTCGTATTATTAATACCCTATATCCAAACGGGAACATTGAAATACTCTGGGAAAATATTTGCTCTGAGTATATTGTGCATATTAAAACAAGCGGTAGAAATCGGCCTGACTATCTTGTTTTTCAATATAAAAATGCCTCAAATGAGCGTAAAGAATATAAATTACCCATCGAAAACTGGCTTAACTATTCACTTTTCTCTCCAATAGAAAAAAGGAAGTGGATGCTCAAGGCGGTCCTTAAAGGACTTGCGAGAACTCCTGATATAAAAATCAATCAAAGTGTATTTACTAAACTCGATGTAAACCCAAAAACCTTTGAATTTGCACCATCAAAGAGAAGGGTAGAAAATATAGAGGCCATTATTATCTCAATCATAATTTTAGGTCTTTCCTTTATATTATGGACATTTTTGTCCATAAACCTACCATTTTCATGGGCTTTAGGTTTGTTATTAGCTTCAGTTATCCCGATATTTATTGGATTGACTTTATTTATGAGTTGGCTTTATCCAGAAACTGTAAACAATATTAGCTATACCGATAACGTTAATAAATAATCACCTTAGCTGTCGCACATTCCTCATTTGGTTTACCTAATGAAACGAATATAAACCACAAAGCCGAAAGCTATTCCCTATCAACTCTCGGCTTAAAAAACACTAACGATTTATTGAACGAGCAATACGTGAATAAGTATGCCGAACACCTCGGATCACAATACCATAATTTAAAATATTCTCTGGTAATGCAATACCGTTATAGCCCGAATCGCCGATATGATGCAGATCTGTTCCTGCCATTTTGCACATCAGCGCAATTTGGCGAATGGTTTGTATATCCGCCCCTTCTTGCGATGTCCCAATTGCCGTCATCGTTAATACCCCTTGTGAATGACAATAAGCCACCATTTTTTGCACAAATTCGGCTGAGATCCCCGGCACCGTTCCAGGGGCTGGTAATAAAATCACATCTGCACCGCTATCAATAAAACTACGAATATCCGTCTCGGTAATTAACTGCTCAGCAGATTCATTTAACACCCCCGCAGCATGCATTTTGCCCGTGACCAAGATAATATTTTCACCCACAGCCGCTTTAAGCTCTTTTAGGCTTAAATTAATTTCATGATTGGTGACGCCATTGCCTGGATTTCCCGTTAATACAATAATATCCACTCCCATCTCTTTTAATTTGATGGCATTTTTTACCGTAGCTAATCGCCCTTCAGATATTTTCCACTGCGCATCTTGATGAGGATTATTAAAACCTGCTGGAACAGGCTCTAGATTCACGCCGATAGCTCGGCCAGTAAGGCGTTTTAACGTGCGGATGATCTCTGTTTGAGGTGTATTATCAGGAAGCCCTTGAACAACGGGATTATCCACATCAAAAATGTTTAATAGTAAAATGTCAGCACCTTGACTCGCTGCAAGTTCAGCATTTGTCACATTCATTAAAACAGGTTGAATAGTGCCAATAGTCTCAGAAACCACTAGGCGCCCTTCACTTCCTTTAATCGCTTCTAATAATGCCTTTTTATTCATATGCAGTATTTCAGAAGCCGTACAATCAAGATAACGTTTTTGCATACTTTACACCTTTATATATTCGTGGGGTGATAATAAACAAACTCTGTTCAATTCATCGTGACATAAAATCAATAAGCTGATTATATTCGATATAACAAGATATTTTTTAAAGAATAATAACTTTCTTACTGTAATTATTTTTTTAAAACTTTTCATGTATTTGGCGTTAAATGAAATTTTCAGCTTAAACTTTAACTTGAATAGCAGTAATAATAATGATTATCATTGCGCTTCCTATAATAAAATAATGGTAAGGACAAAATGATGAAACTCGCTTATCAAGCTGCTGTTTCGGGTTTAGCTCTATTCTCTGTGGCTGCTTTTGCTCAAGAATACCCTTTAGGCCAGCCCGTCATTAAAAATGGAATGGAAATCCAAGGTGTTTATCTACAGCCTATCACAATGGATACCGAAGAAGGACAACATGCAATGTCCCACCTTCCAGCCGATAAAGCAGATATCCATTTAGAAGCAGATATTCATGCGGTTGAAGATAACCCGAATGGTTTTGCTGAAGGTGATTGGATCCCATATCTCAGCATCGAATACACAGTAACTAAACTTGGTGACAAACCCCAAACCCAAACGGGTACTTTCATGCCAATGGTCGCAAGTGATGGGCCTCACTATGGCGAAAACATCAAGTTAGATGGTAATGGTAAATACAAGGTAACCTACAAAATTTATCCACCATCCTACAACAAACAAGTTGCCTTTGGTCGTCATATCGATAAAGAAACAGGCGTTGCTCCTTGGTTCAAACCTTTCGAAGTTTCATGGGAGTTTGACTATGCGGGCGTCGGCCGTAAAGGCAGCTACTAACCTACGAATCAATACTCTAAATCATTCGGGATGCAGCTAAGTGAAATGAATGTATCACAAGGATCATACAAACCTTTATGAACTGTGCGCATCAGCATCACTAATATCGCTGTTATTTAAACTTGAATATCGCGAGTGTATAGGGTTTAAGGGCTAGCCGCTGCTTAATTGCTGCGAATAGCCCTTTTACTTTTATTAAAGGTCACTTTTGTTGAGCTAAATGAAGATGAGAACACTACTAAGCCTTACTCTGCTTCTTTTTTCAGTGCTAATACCGAATACGGTTTTCGCAGCAGAAAAATTTACCGTCGAACTCGAAATGAAAAATGGTGACTTGATCCCACGAGTTCTCGAGGTTCCTGCAAAAACTATTATTCGGATCAAAATCACCAATACAGGCACTGAACCTGCAGAGTTTGAAAGCACCCAATTACGCAAAGAAAAAGTGCTCGCTCCGGGGGCTAGCTCTGTTGTCGTCATTGCACCTCTAAAACCAGGAAGTTACACCTTTTTTGATGATTTTCACCTGTCTCACCCAAAAGGTGAGATCATAGCGAAGTAGTAGGATAATTTATGGGGCAAGTTCTGTTTGTTGTATGGCGTGAAAGCTTTGAAGCGCTACTCGTTATCGGCATTATCTATGCGTGGATCAAACACCACCCTGATGCACGAAATGGAATGCGTTTTTTATGGACTGGGGTTGCCCTCGGTCTTCTCATTTCCATTTTGTTAGCATTACTCATTTATGGCGTATTTAATATTCTTGATGATACAGGGCAATCCCTGTTTATGATCTTTATGGAATTCCTTGCGTGTATATTAATCGTCCAAATGGTCTATTGGATGAATAAGCATGGTCGTTCCTTAAAATCCGAAATTGAATCCGGTATTAGCCGAAATGCAGAGCGCCATAATTGGTGGGGAGCAGCACTCATCATCGCTATTGCTATCGCTCGAGAAGGTAGTGAGATCGTTGTTTTCCTATCTAGCTTTATCATGTCATTAAATGCAGAAAATGCTTCAGGATTTGCTTTAGAAGTCGCAGGTGGCGTATTAATTGCAGGCCTAACATTATATGCCTTCTTGCTTACTAACCGTTTTATTTCATGGAAGCTGTTCTTTAAAATCACCGGCGTGGTCTTACTCTTTCTTGCTTTATCGCTACTACTCAAAGGGGTTGAAGAAAGCGCAAACTTATTAATTGAATATGATTATGCTATTCCTGAGTTTTTAATTTACCCAGCATGGGATACGACAGCACTATTAGATGATTCAAATATTGTAGGTAATTTTATCTCTTCGTTCTTCGCTTACCGCTCACAACCAATTTGGCTAAGTGTGATTACATTTGTCATTTATTGGATAGTCGTTATCGCGCTGTTTTCTCGGAGTAAAAAACATGCGTAATGCTAAAACACTAAAGTCTATGTTTCTATGCAGTATGGTTTTAGTCATAGCAATACCCACTACTGTATCAGCAAAAGCATTAAGATCCCCTGTACAAACAGGGGATGACATAATTATCGCTAAAGGTGATATTCCCACCCCTGAGAAATATCATTCCGCCATTACAAATTATTTAAGTTATACAACGGAACAATTAGGCAAAATGGTTTCTCAACTGGAAACCTTGAACAAAAGTTTAAAAAAAGGCGACCTCAAAACCGCTGAACAAGCCTATATTCAGGCACATCAATATTACGAATCTGTTCGCCCAATTATTATATTGTTTGGTAATACTGACAGAACCATTAATGCTAGGGCTGACTACTTTCTTGATAAAGAAAAAGATTACCGTTTCACTGGTTTCCATCTTATTGAATATCAATTATTTGACCGTAAAGACAGTAAAGCGGCACTCGCTGCAACCGATGAGCTACTGCTAAAAGCCCGGGATCTTCAAAAACGCGTAGCGACTGAACGTGTTGAGATACCTAAATTAGTGCAAGCGTCAGCCGATTTTATTGAGATGATCCTTGAAACTAAATTGGCTGGCAAAGAGAATATCTATAGCCAATCTGATTTGAGCGATATAGCAGCAAACCTGCAAGGCTCACAACACGTTATTAAAGTGCTGACCCCTTTTATCGCTCCCAACGTGCTCCAACGTATCCAAAATAATTATCAAAAGGCCAATGAGATCATGAAGCCTTATCAATTGCCCTCGGGGATTTACCAGCCTTATAACCAGTTGAGCAAAAAAGACATGATGGCACTTTATTCCGTATTAACGCAGCAAGCTGAAGACCTCGCACAGCTCAGATATCAGCTCAGTGTTGATGTATATTATAAATATTGAGGTAACAAGCCATGAAGGCTAAATTACAAAACGATTCTACAACTGTCAGCTTATCTCGGCGCAATGCATTAAAAACATTAGCTGTTGGTAGTTTTATTGCAGCGGCTCCTACATTTGCGGCTAACACGCGCCAAAATGCCTGTTTGTCGTCCTATGATAAGACGATCCCTTTTGAAGGCTTACACCAAGCGGGTGTTTTAACGCCTGAACAGAAAAATGCCTCATTTATTGCATTTAATGTCACCGTTGAATCACTCGATAAACTACAGAAGCTATTCGAAATACTGACAAAAAGAATTGCGTATCTAACGCAGGTACAAACAGCACCTAAAACTCCTAATGACCGTATGCCGCCGGCTGAATCAGGGATTTTAGGAACTCACATTCAGCCAGATGCTTTAACTGTCACGGTTTCTCTGGGTCAGAGCTTATTTGATACACGATTTGGGTTAGATAAAATCAAACCTCGCTATCTTGTTGAAATGACCAGTTTTCCAAATGATAGGCTAGAGCAAAAGTGGTGTGGCGGTGATATCACATTACAAATTTGTGCGAATAGTCAAGAAAGCGTCATTTATGCGTTACGCGATATTTTAAGGCATACATCCCCTTTTATGTTCCCACTGTGGAAAATAGATGGTTTCTTACCTTCTCGTGATATTGACAGCCAATCAACGCCAATCAATTTATTTGGGTTTAAAGATGGCACAGGCAATGCCCCTGCCAATGATAACCAATTAATGAATGAACTTATTTGGGTTACCGAAGGAGGAAAAGAGCCTAGTTGGTGTACTGGCGGCACCTATCAAGCAGTACGACTCATCCGTTTTAATCTTGAATTTTGGGATAGAACCCCGCTTGAAGACCAAGAAAATGATTTCGGTCGCCATAAATATACAGGGGCACCTATCGGTATGAAGCAAGAACATGATGACCCTCAATTTGACAAAGATCCTCATGGGGACCGCGTATTATTCGACTCCCACATGCGCCGTGCCGAACCTCGTAACCCTGAGCGTTATACCGCAAAACTAAGGCGCCGTAGCTACAGCTACTCACTTGGTTTAACCCCTAATGGGTTACTTGATATGGGGCTTATCTTCGTTTCATACCAAAAAAATCTTAAAACAGGTTTTATTGATACTCAAAAACGGCTTAATGGTGAGCCACTTGAACGCTATATTAAACCTTTTGGGGGTGGCTACTATTTTGTATTGCCAGGTGTACAAACAGCCCAAGACTACCTAGCTCAAGGTATGTTTGAAGCCGCCAAAAAAGCTTAATCGATTTAATTTTTGCGGGATCGCGCATTGCCTTCCCGCACTTGAATATTCTACTAAACATCATCACCCCCTCTTTTCCCTTCTAATAGCCACATTTAAAAACAATCACAAAATCAATAAATTAAATAAATCAACATCATCCACACTTAATTCGCAATAAAAAATAATGTGACTCGTATCATTTAATACGATAACCGTGTTGGACTTCATAGATTGATTTATGCTCAAAATGGCATTCACTATTACGAATAATAAGGGATCTCTATGATTAACAAACTTACGTCTGCTATCGTCATATCCTCACTTATTTACTCATTACCAAGCGGAGCACAATCATTATCTGAATTACCGCTCATGCCTTGGCCACAGCAAGTTGAAGTAAAAAATGCCGATGGAAAATGGGTATTAAATAATACGCTAGATATTTATGTAGAAGGCGATGATTTAGGTGATGCAACCCGTCGTTGGCGTGAAAGAATAGAGACCCAAACAGGCTGGCAATTAACACCACACCAAGCAAACAACACTCAAGCCCCGATAAAAATTTTTATCGAGAAAAAAGTACCTGAATTGCCATCTCTACAAATGGACGAAAGTTATCAAATCACAACAGATAACCATGGCGCCACGATCAAAGCGGCAACCCGATTTGGTGCAATGCGAGCGATGGAAACATTATTACAATTGATACAAACAGATGGGGAAAATACGTTTATCCCACTGCTTACAATTAAAGACAGTCCGCGTTTTGCTTGGCGCGGTGTGATGCTTGATTCTTCACGACATTTTTTACCAATCAATGATATCTTGCGCCAAATTGATGGTATGGCTGCTGCTAAGTTAAACGTTTTTCATTGGCACCTAACCGATGACCAAGGTTGGCGTTTTGAGTCACTTAGCTACCCTAAATTACAACAGCTAGCCAGTGATGGCCAATACTATACTCAAGATCAAATGCGCCAAGTTGTCGCCTATGCCAAAGAAAGAGGAATTCGGGTGGTGCCTGAAATTGATTTCCCTGGTCATGCCTCAGCTATTGCTGTTGCCTACCCTGAGCTTATAAGCGCAGCTGGCCCTTACCAAATGGAACGTCACTGGGGAGTGCATCAGCCTCTACTTAATCCAACCCAAGAAAATGTGTACCAATTTACAGATAGCTTAATTAACGAGTTGACCACTATCTTCCCAGATGAATATATCCATATTGGCGGAGATGAGGTTGACCCAACCCAATGGAAAAACAATCCAGCTATTCAGGAGTTTATGCAAAAAAACAACCTGAAAGATACCCATGCACTACAGGCTTATTTCAATCAACGGCTTGAACAAATCCTCACAAAACATAACCGTAAAATGGTCGGCTGGGATGAAATTCAACACCCTTCACTATCAAAAAATATTGTTATTCAGTCGTGGCAAGGACAAGATTCTTTAGGCGATAGCGCTCAAGAAGGATTTAAAGGTTTACTTTCAACCGGTTTCTATCTCGACCAATCTCAAAGTGCGGCATACCATTATCGAAATGAGATACTACCTCAGCCACTTACTGTAGAGACAAATGTTAAACAGGGTGAACAATCGCAAAGTTGGCAATTTGAAATCGAAAGGTTAAAAGGTAGCCCCGTCAAAGGTAGTTTTACATTAATAAAGGGGTCAAATGGATGGCGTGGATTTATTGATTTTACAGGTAAATCACGTCGAGAAATTAATAAGATTGAGTGGTTTTCGCCTAAACAAGTCAGTTTTTCAGTGGACACTTGGATGGGAGAAACTCGTCCTGTTGTTACTTTAACGGATGATAAATTAAGCGGCTATACCATAATAGGTAATGCTCGCTATCCAACGACAGGAACCCACTTAACAGCCATTCCCGAAGGAATTGCGCCAACCACGCCCGACAATAATAAAATGACCAATATTCTCGGCGGGGAAATTGCGTTATGGGCTGAAAATATTCGCGCTCCCATCATTGATACTAAGCTATGGCCACGTGCTTTTGCCGTATCCGAGCGCCTATGGTCTGCAAAAGATGTCAATAATGAGAATGACATGTATCGTCGCCTAAACGCAACAGATGCTTGGTCAACCATTTCGGTGGGTTTA
The DNA here is from genome assembly GCF_028480065.1 of Providencia sp. PROV189. Lineage (NCBI taxonomy): Bacteria > Pseudomonadati > Pseudomonadota > Gammaproteobacteria > Enterobacterales > Morganellaceae > Providencia > Providencia sp. PROV189. The sequence continues at coordinate 33,055 of NZ_JAMPOG010000005.1, read as the reverse complement.
CAGCAGCATGCACAAACGGCCCGTGAATTTACACGTTTAGCAAATGGCGTTGAAATTGAGCCTTTGATGATCCTCTCTGAATCTGTAGAGCCTGCACATTACTATACTCGCCATCATCTTAAGTGGAGAGAAAACCAATATCATCAATATGAACCTCTTAACCGATTTGTCGATGCTTTACCGGCCGAAAGTATGCAAGCAAGAGCCTTCCGCCAGCATATTGACGCATTAATCGCTAAACCGAATGATACAGCGGCAGCACAATGGTTAGAGCAGAGATTAAAACGTTGGCAAGATAATATTCCACAAGTCCAGCGTCTTATTAAACAGAATGCTAACTTAGTTAGGTTAACGCCTGTTACCGAGAATGTGGAACAATTGACGGTGATTGGTTTAGAACTGATTAAGCATTATACGACAGGTGAGCCGTTAGCCGAGAGCCGTAAAGCAGCTATTTTGCAGCAGTTAGAAAAAAGCTCAGGTTTGCAAGATGAAGTTGTCATTGCAATTGTCGAACCACTAGAAAAACTACTCCGCCACATCCCGACAACAGGTCAATAGTTACAGTCAATCCCCCCTTTAGTTAAACTCAAGTATTCGACTTTTGGGGGGAATATAATCGGTATAAAGAGTTTTAATAGTTGGAAAATCAGTCACTGTTTGTTTATGCTATTCTTTTACCTTAAGTTAAACTTACTTTAATGATATCGCCACTTTTTCAGGTATGTTTTTCATTCGCTATTTTCTCGATGATAAAGCCAGATAAGCAATAACACTTATTAATCCCATATTGAATTATTGCTTTTATGCTCTGAACTAAAATTCGTTAGATTTTAATATGTTTATATAACATAGCGATACCTACCTCACGTGCTGATTAGGGAATAAGGATTAGATGAAAAAAACGATTTTTCTCCTTTTTTTGGGGATGCTTCCAGTAGTCGTTAGTGCCGCAAGTTGTGAAGTACCAGATCATGATTTATGTATAAAAATCGAACAGGGAAATGCAACTGCTCAATACAGATTAGGTACTATGTATCAATATGGAGAAGGAGTTATACAGGATTATCAGAAGGCTAGACAGTGGTATGAGAAAGCAGCAAAACAGAACAATGCAGATGCTCAATATAAGCTTGGTGTGATGTTTAGTCATGGTTGGGGTGGGGAGCAAGATGATCAGCAAGCGCGGCTATGGTACCTGAAATCGGCCCAACAAGGAAATTCTAGCGCTCAAAGCAACTTGGGGGTGATGTTCTATCTTGGAGAAGGAGTTGAGCAGGATTACCAGCAAGCGTTACGGTGGTATTTGAAATCTGCCGAACAGAATAATAGTGCAGCTCAGAATAATCTTGGCGTGTTGTACCAGTATGGAAATGGTGTTGAACAGGATTACCAGCAGGCGCTACAGTGGTACCAGAAGGGTGCAGAACAAGACAATGAATTGGCTCAATTCAATCTAGCACAAATGTATGATAAAGGATTAGGAGTTAGACAGAGCAAATCAACTGCTAAAATTTGGTATAGCAAGTCGTGCGATAACGGTAATCAAGATGGGTGTAAAAGAGTTCTAGAACTAAAAGATATCAGTGAACAATAAATAGGGAGAGCCATTGGACCCTGTAAATAATTCTGTGTATTTGCCTTTTATTAAATGTGGCCGTTTAGGCGGTCACCGAACTCAATAATAAAACGACTCATTGCCTGTTTCCAGTTTTGAATTGGCATACTCCATTTTTTAGAGGCCGATTCAATCGCTAAATAAATCACTTTCTGTGCAGAGTCTTGGTTTCCAGTCATTTGCTAATGCACTCATTTATCTACGCCTGTTGGCCATGTAACTAGGCAATTGTCACATGTTTCTTTTATTGCTTTTAGCGGGATTGTATCTTTTTCCCAAACCTCTCATGGCCTGACCGCTTGGGTAAATCGGATATTTTCTGGCTTAACCCCTTGGCGGATCAACGAGTCTGCTGCTGATGCCTCAGCACAAGCACCAACAGTATTTTTACAAAATGTTGTATATTCACCTATTTTAACACCAAGTTGTTTCTCAACATAAATTACAGTGTTCTTGCCCAGCATTTCAGCTGAAATTTTACCATCGCTGTCTCAAAAACAGGGAAGACTTCTTCATTTGGTTTGGGCACCCTTTCGGTTTATTTTTACTTCCTATCTACCGTATTCTTTATATGATCAGCCATTGATATCAAGCTGTCAGAGCACCTCATGTAAAAATGTTCCATTTAGGATCATGTGAACCGCATGAAATTTGAATTCAGGAAAATAAACCTGTTTTCATGTTTTAACGTTTAGCCCATACACCCCGTGCTGTTGATAATTTTCAATCCATCACCAAGTCGTATCATGATTACGTTTAAATCTTTTATCGAGTATTTTACCCCCTCTCACCATTTAGGTAGGCCTGAATAATTTCAAGTTTAAACTCTAGAGTATGTTTTAACATAGAAAAGCACCCTTCAAATTAGACTAAAGGCGTCTCACTTTTGGGGTGCAGTTCAATATTGAGGGATTAGTTTATCAGTAAATCTACTCTTCCATTACACTACTTATTTGTGCGCTCCATCGCGTCAGTTTCAACCTCTTTTTTCCATTCCTCTGATATTGGTGCAGCATTTTTCTTTGACTCAACGGCATTATTAATCGCTTTATATGCTTTGTCGTAACCGGTTTTATCTTGCACATATCCAGTTGCTTTGGAGCGACTAATACCAATACTATCGGCAGCAGTGATCGCATCAATATTGGCGCCAAGGAAGATAAAGTCCCATTTATCCTCCATTTCTGCCGATTTGATCATAGATTTAATTTTCGATTGACTATATTTGTGGCTACTATTTTCTTCACCATCAGTAATGATAACGAATAAAACGTTATTATTTTTTGTTATCTTCCGGTTTTCTTGCATTTTGCTAATGGTGTCACCAACCGCATCTAATAGTGCAGTATTACTGCCAACCTGATAATCTTCTAAAGTTAAATTTGGTACTTTATCGATAGGCTCTCTATTGTGTAAGAGGGTTGTTTTATCATTGAACAGCACTGTCGTAATAAAGACATCCCCTTTTTTATTACGATTTTCTGTTAACACACGATTAAAGCCGCCAATCGTATCAGATTCAAAACCTGACATTGAACCACTTTTATCCAGTATAAATACAAGGTCTAAGACTTCAGGCTGTGTTTTTTCTACAACGATCGATTTGCCGTTTGCTATTGAAGAAAACATCAAAAAGATAGAAGCAAACGTAATACCAAGAAATGGCTTTAATATTGCCTTCATATTATTATTCCTATGCAGATGATCTTATTTGATGATAGCTATCATCCGTTTATCACAATCATTTCACATAAGAATTCTCTGGTTAGTTTGCAGGCAGATTCTTAAAAAGAAAGGAGAAAAAATCCCCCAATAATTGATTACCCAACGATTGGGGGGATTTTATAAATACAATCTTTTTTTGATTATTTAAAATTTATTATTATTTCTCCCAAATACCATAACCTCTCAATTCACCAACCTGATGAACAAAATTATTGTATTGCTCGTTATCTGAAACTGAATTAGATGCCGAGTTATTAGCATGAGCTTTCACTAATTCGATACTGAGCTGGTGAAATTGTTGATTTAATTTTTCATGGATAGCAGTATCATTGGTTTCTTTCAGTTGTTTTAGTAAATTCACCAATTCTTCGGCTATTGACTGAACCGATTGATCCGTAAAGTCTGCTGTTGGTAGCTCATAACTAAAGGCCATATTGATGGAGTCATGCAGTGCATCTTCCGGCGTATTAGGCTGTAAATCTTCACCATATTCATTGGCAATATATTCAATTAATTCAGCCTTATCAAAACACTTTGACTTAATATTACCGTCTAATTTTTGATCATGTGTCGTGATTGATTCAGGGAAAGGCTCTCCCAATAAATAGCTACACTTAAATAAATTAGCATCAATGACAAACGCATTTGCGCTTCTTACTGCCATATTGACATCATGGCCGTTGATAGTTACGTTATAAGTGGTCGGTTTGAAACGATCAGCTTTACCTTCAACAACATAAGCCTCTGAAAGGGTATAATAAACAAGGTTATTTGGGTTAATAATCCCCCCGTTATTGTTGTCAAAAACCATAAACGAAAATAATTCACCTTGGCTGTTTTCTAACGTATGTTTACCCGATGCAAGTTGAATAATGCCTCTTTGCCCTGGTAGCACATTATAATCGTTATTATCGACCTTAAATGAAATATTATCGTTTGTTGGATTACTATAATAAAACTCACCTTTATGGCTCATTGGATCAAAATCATCACAAGCAGATACAGCAAACATCGCAATAGCTAGCAATCCACTTTTACATATTGTTTTCATTATCTATTTTTCTCACTATTGGTGTGTGTATTATCATTTTCTAATAGAAAAATATTAGCATATTAAAAATAGAAACATATTTTAAACTAAGCTAAACCGCCTACCTTCTTCATAATATTTATAGCACTTATATTCAATATTTATCTTATTTAGAATAAGTCGCCAATATGATGAATATTGTCTGATATTTACTATGGTTAATAGCGGCAATTTGTCAATGATGCTATCTTGTCGAATTATCAATGGATGAAACGATGAAAAATAACTTAAGGGAAACAAATGATAATTCGTTTATCAAAATCACTCTGTGTTTGTGCTATAGCCTTATTCATTTCATTTACTGCCTTTAATAATTTAACCGATTACAACACAAATTTTTTATTTGTACAGCATGTCCTAACAATGGATGCAATATTCCCTAATGCAAATGTGAAGTATCGGGCTATCAATTCACCGCCCTTTCACCATCTTGTCTATATCACTATTATTAGTATTGAAATTATTGCGGCTCTCATTTGTTGGTGGGGAGCTTTCATCTTATTTAAAAATATCAACAAAAATGCTGTGGCTTTTAATCAAAGCAAAAAATGGGCAATTATCGGATTAACACTGGCATTCTTATTATGGCAAGTCGCATTTATGTCTATTGGGGGTGAATGGTTTGCAATGTGGATGTCAAAACAATGGAACGGTATACCCAATGCATTCCGTTTCTTTATTACCATTTTGTTAGTACTCATGTATGTCACGGCTCGTGACAGCGATGATGAAAAACCGCATGAGTAATTAAAAAGCAGCTTATGCTTTCAGTGTCTTAAGCAGCACTGTAAATGCGGATTCTACCATTGGTGTTAAAATTTGGCTGGTTCGCATCAAAGACACCGTGCGAGTCAATGCCGGTTGCTGTAACTGCAAAACCATTAAGTCAGGGTCGCGTAAATGTACGGTATAAAGGTGAGGAAGAATAGCAATCGCCAATTTAGAACGGACTAAGCCATATAGCGTTTCAATGTAATCAACTTGATAACGAATATTGGGCTTTAAGCGGTGGCTTTCCAATGTGGCTAACACTAAACGTTGGATGTTGCCTTTAGAAAACACCGCAATATCGCGATTATTAAGCATTTTCCAAGGCAAATGGAAGCCTCCCGCTAATACATCTTCTCGATGTACGACTGCGACAAAAGGGTCATCTTGTAACGTAAACAGTTGTAACTCTCTAGGAACTGAGCTGTCTAATACACCAACCCCAAAATCAATCTCATTATTCATTAATTGAGAAACTAATGAATCATTGGTTTTATCGTAAAACTCCACATTCAGCCGAGGAAAGTGCAAATTAAGTTGTGTCGGCACATCAGGAAAAAGTAGTGAACTCACGGAAGGCACCAAGCCAATACGCAACGTGCCGTCTCCGCCTTCGTCAATTATCTGTTGAATATCACTAAAAGCACGGTGTGAAACACTCAGTATACGTTCAGCATGCGGTAAAATAGCAGCACCAAGCTCTGTTAGCGTTACAGAGGAAGCGGTTCGATTAACTAGTTTTCCTCCAATCACACTTTCAATTTGACGTAATGCACTACTCAACGCAGGTTGACTAATGGCTAGTCGGCTCGCTGTATCAGTAAAATGCCTTAAATGTGCCAAAGTCACAAAATATTGTATCTGTTTTAACGTCAATGCAGGCAGGCGCTGCCATGGTTCACTCATGTTCTCTATTCACACTCTATTTTATGATAAGGCGTTGTTATAACCCTCTAATTAACCATACAAAGCCTAACCTAGCCTTAATGCTCTTATTCACCATTATAACCCTTTCTTATGATCTGATAAGTTTTATCATCTTGGCAAACGTTTGCGTAACTCATAAAGTAGCAGCAAAGGATCATTTATTGATGGTATTTTATGAGCGAAACCAACTACAGCAGACGCAGAGCAGTGCAAGCGGCAAAAGGTGAAATCCCTTTTGACCTGCTTCTCACACAAGCCAATATTGTCGACATGGTCACTGGCGAGATCCGTGCCGCCGATATTGGTATCGTCGATTCACTCATTGCGAGTGTCCACCCAACAGGAAGCCGAAGTGATGCCAAGGAAATCCATGACCTTAACGGGTATTTTATTTCACCAGGGCTGATTGACACACATGTTCACTTAGAAAGCTCCCATCTTCCTCCCGTACGTTACGCCGAAATAGTGCTAACACAAGGAACCACCGCGGTATTTTGGGATCCCCATGAATTGGCTAATGTATTAGGCTTGGAAGGTGTCCGTTATGCGATTGAAGCAAGCCGCAATTTACCGCTGCATGTCATGGTAGCTGCCCCCTCCTCTGTTCCCTCAACACCAGGCCTTGAAATGTCAGGAGCCGACTTTGCCGGAAAAGAAATGTCAACCATGTTAAGTTGGCCAGAGGTCCATGGTGTTGCAGAAGTGATGGATATGTTCGGCGTTCTTCATGGTAGTGAACGAATGGAGGAGATTTTAAACGCGGGGCTTACGTCGGGGAAACTCATTGAAGGCCATGCTAGAGGGTTAAAAGGAGCCGATTTACAAGCCTACCTCGCTGCTGGCGTGACATCTGATCATGAGCTTACCTCAGCAGAAGATGCTTTAGAGAAATTGCGAGCTGGTTTAACACTCGAAATTCGTGGCTCTCCCCCTTATCTATTGCCAGACATCGTCGCTGAGTTGCAAAAGCTACCTCATCTCTCATCACAAATCACCGTATGCACCGATGATGTTCCACCTGATATTTTAATCGAAAAAGGGGGGATCATTGCCCTACTGAATCTATTAATTGAGCATGGTATGCAAGCGACAGATGTACTCCGTTTTGCAACCTTAAATGCAGCCATTCGCTTACAACGTCACGATCTGGGGTTAATTGCCGCAGGGCGTCGCGCTGATTTGGTGGTCTTTGATTCACTCAAAAAATTACAAGCACACCGCGTGTATGTTGCAGGTCAGCAAATTTCCGAAGATGGAAAACTATTTAAATCACTAGCCACAGATCAAACCGTTTTACCACCTAGAGATACCATGTGTCTGTCACCTATCACAGCCGCTGATTGCACATTGCAAATTGATAATATTATTAATGGCAGTGCTCGATTACGCCATATTCGAGGAGCTCGCTTCACACAATGGGGTGAAATTGATGTGCAAATTACCGATGGCAAAGTTCAAATACCGAATGGCTTTAGCTTGATCCGCGTACAACATCGCCATGGACGCCATGATGCCAAGCCACAAATTGCACTATTAGAAGGCTGGGGTGAATTACGCGGTGCTATCGCAACCAGCTACTCACATGATTCTCACAATTTAGTTGTACTAGGCCGTGATGCAGAAGATATGGCACACGCGGCTAATTTGCTTATCGAAAGTGGCGGTGGCATGGCTTTAGTTCAAAACGGTAAAGTCCTCGCTCACGTTGCGATGCCAATTGCAGGCATGCTATCCGATCTGCCTGCAAAACAGCTTGCAGAACAGTTTCGTCAATTACGAGAGCTTAGCAGTGAAATAGCCGATTGGGAGCCGCCTTATCGTGTTTTTAAAGCTATTGAAGGCACCTGTCTTGCCTGTAATGCAGGCCCTCATTTGACTGACCTAGGGTTGACTGACGGTACAACGCGACAAATTGTTGATCCCGTGATTCAAACCAGTAAACACTCGCACAATCACAATAATTAATAATAATGATAGGAGAGCCAATTTATGGCTGACAATATGATTAATGCGCCAACATCAGGGAGTTGGCTAGAAAAACGTTTTGCATTGCGCGCTCGAGGGAGCACCGTCAGAACAGAGTTCTTAGCAGGGGTAACAGGTTTTCTTGCTGCCGCTTATTTGTTAGTTGTGATCCCCGGGCTGCTCGCCGCAGGGGGAATGGATAAAGGTGCCGCAACAACAGGCACGATCATTGTTTTTGTGCTGGCGAGTCTGCTAATGGCTTTCTATGCCAACCTTCCTTTCGTCGTTGGACCAGGTATTGGCGGCTCTGTACTGGTAGGTATCACACTTGCAGGTAGCGAAGGGATTAACTGGCAAATTGGTTTGGGCATAGCTTGTTGGTCAGGCATTTTATTCTTCCTGCTCACTAAATTTGGTTTACGCGAAGTTGTCACTCGTTCGGTTCCTCAATCGATCAAACTTGGGCTAACCGCCTCTATCGGTTTATTTGTTGCCGTTCTCGGTTTTCGAAATGCAGGTTTAGTACTTGCTAACCCTAAAACCAACGCCTTGATGTTAGGTGATTTTTTATCACCGGGGGCATTAGTGGCTTTGGCTGGTTTCTTTGTCGCCATCGCCTTGCAAGCACGACGTATACCCGGAGCTATTTTATGGGCAATTTTATTTGCCACCGTTATAGGTATTCCTTTTGGGGTCACAAAATTACCCGATAGCTTTATTGGTATTCCTCATTCAGTAGGCCCTGTATTCGGAGAGGTTGACTTAATTGGCGCCTTAAACATCGCCTTCTTACCCTTTTTATTTGTATTTTTTGCCGCTGAATTTTTCTCGACGATGGGTACGACACTGGCTGTCGGTGGTGAAGCGGGGTTACTTGATAAAGAAGGCAATATGCCGAACATTAACCGCCCATTTATCGTTGACTCAATTGCAGCCGCACTCGGCCCATGGGTAGGCATTCCTGCGGCAACCGCTTTAATTGAGTCTTCAGCGGCTGCGGAAGCCGGCGGTAAAACGGGACTTACGGCTCTTGCAGCGGCCTTTATGTTCCTATTAATGCTACTGTTTACACCAATTGCTTTAATGATCCCAGCGCAAGCCACCGCGCCTGCATTAATTTTGATTGGACTAAATATGTTCAGTGGACTACGTAAAGTTGACCTTGCAAACTTTACGGATGGTTTACCTGTTTTAATGATGGTGATGATCACATTGATCGCCAATAGTTTCGGTACGGGTATTGCAGGTGGCCTACTGTTCTATATTCTGATTAAAGCTGTTGCAGGGAAATGGAGAGAGATCCCTATCAGCTTATGGGTATTAGCTGTACCACTCGTCTACTATTTTTCTACGCTGGTCAAACACTGATCATATAAGCACCCAACAACTGTTGGGTGCTTTCCCATTAATCAACCTTAATTGAAAAGCAATTACAGCCACAGTGAAAACGCACAATTTGAGGTTGTTTAGGCTGTTTACCTTGACGCTTACTGATTGAATTTTCAATTTCAACCGCACGCTTAATTTCATTGATTTCGAGCCGTGACAGACGCTTATTATTCCCTGTTGCACTTCGAATACGTTCATTCCCTAATTTTTCACCGGACATTGCAATTTCCTTTTCTCAACTCGCATTGATCGCACTTATTAGCACCACCAATAAAACCTGTAAGTTATTTTGTCTCACTGACGACCATTTGTGAAGGGGCGCCAATCGGTACATAGTCATCAACAAACACCAATTCCCCTGTATTCGGTTCAACCTTAAAACGGGTAATATTGTCACTACGTTGGTTCATAACATATAAATATTGACCGTCTGGAGACAATGTTAATGTTCTTGGGTAATCCCCTCGTGTCCATGTTTGCGATACTTTGCTGAGTGAACCCTCTTCATTAATACTAAAATGTGCAACACTATTGTGTAAACGATTTCCAACATAGAGATGTTTACCATCTTGGCTCTCTACAATACCCGAAATAAAATTTGTGCCTTTATAACTTTCAGGTAACGTCGAAACTGTCGCCTTCTCTTTTAAAGTACCTTTTTGTTTATCAAATTGATATTCAGTTAATGTTGATGCTTCTTCATTAACCAACCAAACTCTGTCTCCTAATTTAGAAAAAACAAAATGGCGAGGGCCAGCACCTTTTGATGATGCCATAATGTATGGGGGATCATTTGCAATTAATTTTCCATTCTTTCCATCAAAGCGATATTGATAGATGCGGTCAAGACCGAGATCTGTGGTAAACACATATTCCCCTGAAGGGTCGGTTGCTATCATGTGAGCATGAGGCCCGTTATGATCACTGATAGCAAAGCTCCCCTCAACTGCCGCTTCAGGATAGGCGGCCCCAGCAGGGCCATCATGTTGAATAACTTCACTTGCAGGTAATAGACCGCCATCATCTCGAATAGGAAGCACCGACACAGCACCACTATGGTAATTCGCAACCAATAAGTAGCGCCCATCTGGGGTTATCGATAAATAAACAGGGCCATCCCCTCCAGATGAAACATTATTTATCGCCTGTAACTCCCCATTATCCTTAACCTGCCATGCATGAACCGTTCCCTTTTCTGTTTCACTCCCTGCATACAGCACTTTACCATTTTTTGATAAAACCAATTGTGCAGCATTTGTAAGTGGAGCGGCTAAAACTTTACGGCTTAATTGCCCCGTTTGATTATCGATATCAAAACGATATATTCCTTCACCATTAGGGCTATAAGTTCCAACCCACGCAAATTGAGGAGCGGCAACCAAAGAAGTACTCGCAAACATAAATGACGCCGCCCAGATAGATAACTTATTTGCCATGATAAATTTTCCTAGTTAAATAACAATACACGCTCATATCTTGGTATATGACCGAATATGAGTATTAAACTTAACCACTACATTGGTAGAATAGAAAAATCATCTATGACTGTGCAGCCACATTATTTCCATTTTCTCGTGGAAATAATCTACTAACTAGCGTTATCCATTTCCACTTAGCTGGTGTTACACATTAACAACTGGCTTTGTTGATAAAATTGAATTTTAAAATCAATCTGGATAGGTAATTTAACTTTAGTATGTATTTTTATTTTTGAGATAAGCGTCGCGCTATTGAACAAAAATCATCATTATTTAATCATCAATAACAGTCTGTATTTCACCTAGATTTTATTGAGTTGGCGAAAACCGATAATTAATATTATCGGTTAATCTCATTTAATTAAGCACTGCATGGGCTTCAATTTCAATCAGCCACTCTGGCAATGATAACCCCGTAACGATCACCCAAGATGATGCTGGTGGCGCCGAGGTAAACTTTTCTTTTAGTGCCTGAGATATCGCATTTTGCTCTTCATCACTATCACAACCTTGCTTAATATAAATCCGCAGCATAACAACATCATTCAGCGTTCCGTGGGCTTCTTTAAGGACATACTCGATATTTTTAATTGCTTGAATGGTTTGCTCATAAATACCACCAGCCACGGTTTGTTGATTCGCATCAACACCAACTTGCCCAGAGAGAAAAAGCTGCCGAGTACCTGTAGTTTCAATAGCTTGACTAAATCCATACTGCAATGAATTAAAAACAGATGAAGGATTAATTGATTTTTTTGACATATTATCTCATTTTAAAATAATCGTATTTTGAATAAAATACCTTTTCATATTTAAACAAAGCTTGAACAAACTAGTTTTCAGTGTTAGTAAATTGGCACAAAATATTCTATTTCAATTTCTTTTATTGGTAATTCTACATTTTCTTTATTATTAATATATTTTTCAATATCCACCCCTTCACGACGAAGTAACCCTAGAGAAGGCAAAGAATAAAGATAAAGATTTAAGCTGAAATCACGGTATTCAGCCAAAGAGCCTTTAAATGAAAACTTTGCGTACTTTCCACTAGGTAAATAAATTTCTTTAAACTGGTTGTGATCAACAATTGGATCTATTGCTTTTAAGCCAATCTGGTATTTCACTTGCACCATGTGTGATCTTTTCTCTGTTTTCTGATAATTGATCAACACATAGCATTCTTTTATTTTTAAATTTGTCGCCTTAAAAAAATCATCCCAAAAACTTCCCCTAATATTTTCATGCAATAATCCAACCTCATCTAATGAAGATAGATACTGATACTCTTTAATATGCAAAGTATACTGTTCACACTCAACAATTTGAGGAATTGCTAAATAATCAATATCGAAATTGATAGGTGGCTGCATTGCCTCCAATTCCCATAATTTATTACGCCGATAATAACTTGGTGTAACCTTAAAAATGTACTTAAATCGACGTGTAAAAGATTGTTGGGAATCAAATTGATATTTTAATGCGATCTCAAGGATAGTTTTTTTCGTCAACCTCAACTCAACAGCCGCTTTCGTCAAACGACGAGCACGAATATAGCTAGCCAGTGTGACCCCTGTTACTTTTTTGAACAGCCGCTGAAAATACCACTTGGTATAACCCGCTTTATTCGCCACATCATCAAGCAGTAAAGACTGATCTAAATTATGTTCAATCCATAATAGAACATCTTTGATAACCGTTGTATGAAACTGCTTATCATCATATCTTAATTGGATGTTATTAGCTTTATTTTGATAGCGAGAATGCTGTTCAATATACATAAAATAACCTAAATGTTCTTAAGATTGTCACGACCACATCATCATGATACCATAAACATACTGACGGTATGTTATTTTAGATCTATCATGGAAAATAAAAATCATCAACAAGAAAATTTTAAGAGTACCTATCAATCACTGGTTAACTCAGCACGAATATTGTTTGTTGAAAAAGGCTATCAAGCTGTTTCAATAGATGAGATCTCGGGAAAAGCGTTGGTGACCAAAGGTGCCTTTTATCATCACTTTAAAAATAAAAAACAATTACTCAGTGCCTGTTATAAGCAGCAATTAATTATGATTGATGCCTACATCACAACAAAAACTGATTTAACAAATGGTTGGTCTGCCTTAGAAAGTATATTTGAACATTATCTTGATTATATTATTGATAATAATAAAAACCTTATCCCTATCCAAGAAGTGATGCCTATCATTGGTTGGAATGAACTTGAAAAAATTAGCCTTGAATACATTACTGGTAAGGTAAACGCCATTGTCAGCAAATTGATCCAAGAGAACCAACTTAAAGCTTATGATGATGATGTGCTTAAAAACTTACTCAATGGCTGGTTTATGCATATCGCAATACATGCGAAAAACCTAAAAGAGCTTGCCGATAAAAAAGGCCAATTTATTGCTATTTACCGCGGCTTTTTATTGAGCTTGAAAGATAAATAAAATAGATAGGTTTTATTTGAAGCTAAATCTTCTTTATCGTAAAAAATGCCCTCTTGGGTTATCAAGAGGGTCATTATATTTCGCGGAATAACATCATTTGGTGACGAAATAACTAAGCACTTGTCTCCTGTTTACTCCCCTGAGCTTGAGGGGTTAACATGAAGGTCATCGATAGCAGGATAATAATACAGTAAAACGCTAAACCAATAATCCAAATCCAGCCATCCCAAATTGGTAGTGAATGATTATAAATAACAGCAAACAGTAATGGGCCAATAACACCGGTTGCATTGGTAAGGCTCACCAATAATCCCTGTAAAGCACCTTGCTGATGACTCTTTGTTTGGATAGACATCACTCCCTGTAATGCAGGTAAAGCGATCCCACCACCAGCCAATAAAATTAAAACAGGGAAAACTAACCAACCTTCAGATATAAACGCTAAAAAGGCAAATGCGCTACTATCTGCAATAAATCCGAGCAGTACTGCCGTTTTTTCGCCCCATTTAGTGGCTATTCTTCCTGCCACAAAGGCTTGGAATACTGAGTGTAAAAGACCAAGACCCGCTAATGAAAAGCCAACCATCATGCTATTCCATCCAAAACGATTTTCGGTAAATAGCACCCACACCGTTGCGGGAATTTGGCCTATCAATTGCGCTGAAAAATAAATAATCAACAAAATGGGCATCGTTTTAAATAAAGTGATGTATACCGAATTCGATTGCGTCTCAACCCCTACTTCGGTATCTGTATTATCACGTGTATTTTTGGTTTCACGGAACCAAAACATAACCACAAGGAAAGTGACAATATTTAGCAACGCAGCGATAAAAAAGGGACTATGCGGTGAAATCTCTCCTGCAAAACCACCAATAATAGGCCCCGCTATTAAACCAAGCCCAAAACTTGCCCCTAACCAACCGAACCACTTCACGCGTTGAGAAGCTGAGGTGGTATCGGCAATGACCGATGCCGCGACAGCCCCAGTAGCTCCAGTGATCCCTGAAAGCAAACGGCCTAAATACAGCATCCAAAGCGCACTTGAAAAAGCCAGCAATAAGTAATCCAGCGATGCGCCTATTAATGACAACAACAGCACTGGGCGCCGACCAAATCGGTCAGACATTTTTCCAAGCCAAGGAGCAAAGATAACCTGCATTAACGCATAAAGTGCAAGCAATACGCCAAAGTGGTTAGCGATATCTTCCGAAGCAATAAATTCACGTAATAACGTTGGCAAGACTGGCATGATAAGGCCAATCCCCATGGCATCGAGTAACGTAATTACCAATGCGATCTTTGTCGAACTATTCATTTCACTTTTCTCTATCACTGATAGGGGGTGGTAAAATAACTCTATCGATGATAGAGTGTCAACAAAAATTAGGAATTAATGATGTCTAGATTAGATAAAAGTAAAGTGATTAACAGCGCATTAGAGCTGCTTAATGAGGTCGGAATCGAAGGTTTAACAACTCGTAAACTCGCCCAGAAGCTAGGTGTGGAGCAGCCTACATTGTATTGGCACGTAAAAAATAAGCGGGCTTTGCTCGATGCCTTAGCCATTGAGATGTTAGATAGGCACCATACTCACTTTTGCCCTTTAGAAGGGGAAAGCTGGCAAGATTTTTTACGTAATAACGCTAAAAGTTTTAGATGTGCTTTACTAAGTCATCGCGATGGAGCAAAAGTACATTTAGGTACACGGCCTACAGAAAAACAGTATGAAACTCTCGAAAATCAATTAGCCTTTTTATGCCAACAAGGTTTTTCACTAGAGAATGCATTATATGCACTCAGCGCTGTGGGGCATTTTACTTTAGGTTGCGTATTGGAAGATCAAGAGCATCAAGTCGCTAAAGAAGAAAGGGAAACACCTACTACTGATAGTATGCCGCCATTATTACGACAAGCTATCGAATTATTTGATCACCAAGGTGCAGAGCCAGCCTTCTTATTCGGCCTTGAATTGATCATATGCGGATTAGAAAAACAACTTAAATGTGAAAGTGGGTCTTAAAAGCAGCATAACCTTTTTCCGT
Organism: Providencia sp. PROV189; assembly: GCF_028480065.1. NCBI lineage: Bacteria > Pseudomonadati > Pseudomonadota > Gammaproteobacteria > Enterobacterales > Morganellaceae > Providencia > Providencia sp. PROV189. Next base: position 17,591 of record NZ_JAMPOG010000005.1, on the reverse strand, counting down.
GATGGTAACTTCACGGTAACCAAGATGTCGAGTTAACCACCCTTTAGATTCATAAAGCGAAAATAATGCGGCTCCAACGTACCCACCTAAATGGAAACGGCGTTCACTCCAATCTAAACACGCACAACAGATTTTACGTGAATGTTTGGAAGGAATGTCAATTCCCATTTCATGAAAATATTGAATACCACTTAATGTGATCATTGAACCATTTTCAGTGATCCATTGCTGTTGACAAAAGGAATCATAGATCTTAACGGCAACTTCACCAGCTAAATGATCATAGCAAGTACGTGCTTTTCGTAAATGCACAGGCGTGGAAACTTTGGCATGTACGCCATGGTTTAAGGAGATCCCCATCATACTTTCCATCAATTCAGCAATATCTTTTCCTGCTAGCCGAAAATAACGATGCTTGCCTTGAGCTATTACTGTGATTAGCTGGCAATCTAATAATTTAGATAAATGACTGCTCGCCGTTGAAGCTGATATATTCGCCACAGAACTTAGCTCAGTGGCCGTCCAAGCTCGCCCATCCATCAAAGCACTGAGTATTTTAACTCGTGAAATGTCAGACATAGCCGCCCCTATCGCGGCTATTGAGGACTCAAAGGTAACCTCTTTTCGTATTAAATTAGCCATCGCAAGTTCACTTTATTGCCCAAGGGAGCGTAACAGATGCAGCCATACTATCATTGTCCGTTATTAATATCAGTTGGTTAGCATGGTCACTGTATTGCACTAAAATATTAATGTTATTCTCCGCCAATACTCGTGCTATTTCGCCAAGTTCCCCCGGTTTTTCCTGTTTTAACTTACGAATTAATGGTGTCCGGATCGCAAGTACTAACAGTCCAGCTTGCTCTAGCGCTATTTTAGCTTCCTTTCCTTGTTCAACAAGAAAATGAGCATGGCATTCATCACCAACCGTAAATATCCCTCCCCCTTCCAATCCAATACCTTTATTACCTAATGTTTTTCCTAGTAATGCTAATTGTCCTATTTGATTGTCTAAAACAACGTGAACATCAAACATTATCCTTGTCCTTTTTAAATGAATATTCGCGAGTAATATGAGCAATACTAATTTTGTAAAAATCAAATATTGACTCTCGCCCTTCTTGTTGAGCTTTCGCATGTAAAACATGATTTTTCCATTGCAGAACTGCGTATTCGTTTTCCCACCAAGATAGCGATAATATTTTTCCTTCTGTAGCTAAACTTTGAAAACGTTCAATTGAAATAAAACCAGCTACATGACTTAATAGTGGTCTTAACTCCTCAGCTAAAGTCAAATAGCGAGTTTGTTGGTCGGGTTGTATTTGCACCTCAAATATTACAGCAATCATATTTTTCTCCGTTATTAATCAACAAACAGAGTAATCCACCCGAAAATTAACACTTCGATAAGCAACGAAATATAGAAAGATCATGCTGCTGTTTTATGTTGTATATCACACTTCTTTAAATTGCTTGGCCTGCGCTTATCATGTTCTCCTTCTCTTATAATTTTGTTTATTATTTATACTTTTTTATTTTTTGCTATCACCGAAAATAGTGCGGATCCCGCATGGTATTTAGGTTTACCCATCATTAAATACCATTGTTGTTATTTTAACCTTTTTAATATTTCATGATTAAGATCACACTTAAATTATGACCCTATTAACTAAAAGTTATGGATACCCTAATAAAACTCATTGTTAAAAATTAGTTAACCAAAGTAACTTCATTTTTCACTATTGTTAAATTGTTATAGTGAAAATTCTGGTAAACTAATAGAGGTAAAAAAATGATCCTAGATGCCAGTTATACATTATTAGTCGCATGTATCGCGCTACTCATAGGAATGTTTGTCGTAAAATTTACCCCGTTCCTACAAAAAAACCACATACCAGAAGCCGTCGTTGGTGGCTTTATTGTTGCAATTGTTCTGTTAATTATTGATAAAACATCAGGTTATTCGTTTACTTTTGATGCTTCATTGCAAAGTTTATTAATGCTCACATTCTTTTCCTCTATCGGGCTAAGTTCTGACTTTTCTCGACTGATTAAAGGAGGAAAGCCGTTAGTTCTATTAACTATTGCAGTAACGATCCTAATCGCCATTCAAAATACTGTCGGCATGAGTATGGCTGTCATGATGAATGAAAGTCCATTTATTGGCTTAATTGCAGGTTCAATTACTCTAACAGGTGGTCATGGTAATGCCGGAGCATGGGGCCCTATTCTCGCTGATAAATATGGTGTAACAGGCGCCGTTGAATTAGCGATGGCTTGTGCAACACTTGGATTAGTGTTGGGTGGTTTAGTTGGCGGCCCTGTTGCCCGTCATCTTTTGAAAAAGGTCTCTATTCCTAAAACAACCGAGCAAGAGCGCGACACTATCGTTGAAGCTTTTGAGCAACCAAGCGTCAAAAGAAAAATCAATGCAAATAACGTTATTGAAACCATTTCAATGCTGATTATCTGTATTGTTGTTGGTGGCTATATCAGTGCATTGTTTAAAGATACTTTTCTGCAACTGCCTACTTTTGTCTGGTGTTTATTTGTCGGTATTATTATCCGTAATACACTGACTCATGTATTTAAACACGAAGTGTTTGAGCCGACCGTCGATGTATTAGGTAGCGTTGCTTTATCGCTTTTCTTGGCAATGGCGTTAATGTCATTAAAATTTGGTCAATTGGCAAGCATGGCAGGGCCAGTATTAATTATCATTGCTGTACAAACTGTTGTCATGGTGCTATTTGCCTGCTTTGTCACCTTCAAAATGATGGGCAAAGATTATGATGCTGTCGTGATCAGCGCGGGTCACTGTGGCTTTGGTATGGGAGCAACACCAACAGCAATTGCGAATATGCAAACAGTCACAAAAGCATTTGGACCATCACATAAAGCTTTCCTTGTCGTTCCTATGGTCGGTGCCTTTATTGTTGATATTTCAAACAGTATCTTAATTAAAATATTTATTGAAATTGGTACGTACTTTACCTAATAGCTACACACTACTCGGCGTACTTCTCCTAACAATTTATTATAGGGCAGTATGCCGAGCCGCTTTCTTACCCCGTATATTCCCCTAGTCAATCTATTTAGCTTGCACGTTTACGAATTAATTCTCGTGACAACTAAACCAAAATTTGAATTATGACGAGTATATCTGATTATTTATACTTTATTCGTTAGAATAGTCCGTAGAAATAAATAATCAGTAGGCTACATGGAATGAAATTAAGACATCTCGATATCTTTTATGCTGTAATGACTTGTGGTTCCTTAACGCGTGCGGCTGAAGTTTTACATATTTCTCAACCCGCGGCGAGTAAAGCACTCAAACATGCTGAGCAACAATTAGGGTTAGTATTATTCCAACGAATTAGAGGGAAATTATTACCAACCGATGAGGCTTTACTGCTTTTTGATGAAGCAAAAGAAGTTTATCGAAATTTAGACCGCTTAAGAATATTAGCGCAAAATTTATCCAAAAACCCTCAGGGAAAATTAGCGATTGGCTGTTTACCAAGCCTAGGTTTAAACTTAGTACCTGAAGTCACCGCTCTGTTTATTAAAAAACACCCCAATATAAAATTAACGATTGGCACCCATCATACCGTCGATATCATGCAATTATTAACCCAACAAGACCTTGATATTGGTATTGGTTTCAATTTGGCTATTGAAGGCGGAATTACGGTATTACCCATCGCTGAAATCCCCCTTGTTTATGTTGATACGCAAAAACATGAAGGTCCTGTTTCATTAGCTGATATTGACCAAGATCGTTGGATACATCCAGGTTCAGACTCATTAGCGCAATTATTACAGCAATACCATGAGTTCTCGGTTTCAAATATTAGTGTGCATACCTACCACATGGCGGCTGAATTTGTTCGAGCAGGATTAGGTTGCAGTATTACTGATATTTTCTCTGCTGAGCACACATTACCAAAATCGATGATCTATCCACTCAAAGAGGATCTGCATTTAGCTGTTTCAGTTTTCCATCGTGCGGATAGACCATTGACTAAAGCGGCTCAAAACTATGTAAATACTTTGTCACTAACCCTCGAAAAAAGAAATAAAGTAGTTAACCAAAAGTTATACTCTGGCAATGAAAACTCAATTGTTTAGTTAACTTATTCGCCGTTAAATAATAACTCCTCAGTTATTATTGGTTGCGGATAATTATGAAAAAACATGTGGTGGTTATTGGTGCAGGTGTCATTGGCCTTAGTACTGCATATGCTTTAATCAAAGCGGGTCATGCCGTCACTTTATTAGAATCAGAATCTGATGTCGGCATGCAAACAAGTTTCGCCAATGGCGGACAACTTAGCTATCGCTATGTTTCGCCGTTAGCAGATGCAGGAGTACCATTACAAGGTTTAAGTTGGATGGGAAAAGATGATTCACCATTGAATTTAAAAATACAATTTTCCCTGCAACAATGGGCTTGGTTAACTCAATTCACCTTAGCTTGTAATCGCAAAACAAATAAAATTAATGGTGCTCACCAACTACGCCTCTCTTTACTCAGCCAAGAGATCATGAATATCTGGCGTAATAATGGTGATATCGGTGACTTTGCTTGGGAAAAATCGGGTAAACTAATTATTCACCGTGACCAAAAAAGCTTTAATAAAGCTTGCGAAACCATCGACAGTCAATTTCAAAAGGTTTTAAATCCGACTGAAATTACCGCCTTAGAGCCATCATTAAAGAATATTCAATCACAGTTAGTGGGCGCAATTTATGCTCCTGATGATGAAAGTGCAGACTGTTATTTATTCTGTAAAAACTTACTCCAATATTTATCAACTCAAGCAGATTTTACACTATGCTTACAACATTCTGTTGTTTCATTTATTAAAGATGATAAGCGAATTACAGGTGTTATTACTCCGCAAAGAACAATTTCTGCCGATGATGTCATTGTATGTGCCGGAAATGGAAGCAGGAAACTGCTAAAAACATTAGGTATTCATGTACCAATGCTTGGCTTAAAAGGCTATAGCCTTTCTATTCCTTATCCAGAAAAAGAACATGTGGTGCCTAAAATCAATGTAACTGATTATGGAAATAAAATTGTTTATGCAAAACTTAATCAGCAACTTCGCATCGCCGCAATGGTGGATATCGGTTATGACAAATTAGGCTTGCGTGATAACCGAATTTCCGCCTTAAAAAATATTATTAAAAACACATTCCCTGATGTAACAAATATTGAAGATGCCGAAACATGGTGTGGATTACGTCCATCAACACCAAAAGGGCCACCAATATTAGGCAAAACTGGATATAACAATCTTTGGTTAAATATTGGTCATGGTAGCTTAGGGTTTACCTTAGCCGCTGGCAGCGCTCAAATTCTCAGCCAATTAGTTTCAGGAGAAACATCTCCCATCTCTTTAACTGGATTAACGAGGTAATACAACAATATGATCAAACGTAATAATCCAAAGCCACGTTTAGCTGATAGCGTTGAATATGCAGGCTTAGTTTATTTATCAGGACAAGTTCCTAATGATTTAAATGGTGATATCACAGCTCAGACACAAGATGTACTTGCAAAAATAGATACTCTATTAGCTGCAAGTAACAGTGACAAAACACGTATTCTTTCAGCCCAAGTTTGGATCAAAAATATGGAACGTGATTTTGCTGCTTTTAATGCTGTTTGGGAATCATGGATGCCAACAGAGAATAGCCCTGCACGTGCTGCCGTTGAAGCAAATATGGCTAGAGAGCAAGTGCTTGTGGAAATCATGGTAACCGCTGCGCAACGTTAGTGCCGATTTCAATAACGATACTTTGGCCTAAAAAAGCGCTTTATATTCCATGGGCGTTTGACCTTTGCATATCACTCTCAACAGGTTAATCCCTACCTAAAAAACAACTAAGTTGCATCGTTCCCTTTAATAAAGGGTGAATGATACAACTTAGTTTAATGATTATTTTTTATATAAGCTGGCCGTTACCGAAACATCGTTTCCACTTCCTTCAGACTCAACCGAAGTAATAACAAAATATTCAGCACCTTTCTCATCCGCTTTTTGAGAGATTGCCTTTACATAATCAGCAGATACACCATCATTCATAACAACATTGACCGTGCCTGCAAATTTCAAATACAGAGATTTTGTATAATTAATTTCTGTCGCCCCAAACGCTAAAGGACTTAATAATGCAAAAGATAATACAAGTATTTTTAGTTTTTTCATAATAAAGCCACCTTAACAATAATTTTTTGTTTATAAACAATAAAAAACGTTAATGACTTATATTTGTTCTGTCAATGACTACACTATCTAATTCGTTTATTCCTTTCTAGATTGAAAATATTGTTAGCTCTTAATAAACAAAAGATTACCCTACATTCTCATTTTTAAGCTTTATTATATTATTTTATTTATATAACAGCGATCACATAGAGCAGTTCCATTTAAACTCATCTACAAATGATATTTCATTATTCATTACCGACTGTCTTAAAAGCATAATGGAGAAAATGATGAAAAAAACAGTAGTACAATATTTATTAACTCGATTATACGATATAGGTGTTAGCGATATTTTTGGTGTTGCTGGGGATTATTCATTTCCAATTAATGATGCCATTTGTGAAAATAATAAAATGCGCTGGATTGGCTGCTGTAATGAATTAAATGCAGCATATGCTGCAGATGGGTATGCGCGAATAAAAGGTATAGCTGCATTATCAACAACATTCGGTGTTGGTGAACTCAGTGCTATCAATGCTATTGCGGGCTCTTACGCTGAATATTTACCTATTTTTCATTTGGTAGGTATGCCATCTAGCGGTGCACAGGAAAGTAAAAAAATTCTTCATCACTCTTTAGGAGATGGGGATTTCACTCTGTTCTATAAAATGTTTCAACCTATTAGTTGTGCGCAAGCAATTCTTACCCCTGAAAATTGTATTGAAGAAGTAGAACGGCTGATCACATACGCTTTATTTAAGCGCCAACCTGTCTATATCGGTATTCCATCCGATTATGCTGAAATGCCTATTCATACAAATAAACGGTATTCAGTATGCACTGATATTCCCCAAAGTAATAATCAAAACCTAACCAAAGTTATTAATATAATTTTAAATAAACTATTAACTAGCCAAAAAATTAGCCTACTTCCGGGAATTTTAGCTTCTCGTTTAGGATTAATCGATGAGCTTCAAACCCTAATAAATAAATCAAACTTACCTTATGCCACCATGATTATGGATAAAGGGGTACTCAATGAAACAGCATCTAATTATATGGGCATCTATTACGGGCATTTAATAAATACCCCTGTTAGTGAATATATAGAAAGCAGCGATTGTATTATTAGCATCGGTGCAATGATGACGGATATGAATACGGGCTGTTTTACTGCCGCTATCCCTTCAGAATATCATATCAATATCATGCCTGATTATGTCAAAATTGGTTCTACAGTATACTCTCAGGTGTATATGAAGGATGTACTCGCTAAATTGAAAGAGCGAATTCCCTCATTTCATCAAAACCACCCTAAAGTTCAATGCTTAGATGAATCATTGTTCACCGGCTATCAATCAATATCGGCTGAATATCTATATTCTCGATTCGAAAAGATGTTTAAAGAAAATGATATTATTTTTACTGACACAGGAACCCCATTAATGGGTTTAGTCTTTGCACAACTTCCTAAAGGGGTTCAATTCTGTAACCAAACCTTGTGGGGGTCTATTGGATGGTCTACTGCCGCCGCTTTCGGAGCGGCTTTGGCAGCACCTAAGCGTAGAGTGATCTTAATTACAGGGGAAGGGGCTCATCAGTTAACAGCACAAGAAATTTGCCAGTTTGCACGTTTTCAATTAAAACCGATTATTTTCATTATCAATAATGATGGGTATCTATTTGAGCGCTTAATATGCAAAGATCCGGAAGCTTATTACAATGATATCGCTAAATGGGATTATGGAAAATTACCCGCTGCATTAGGTTGTCATGATTGGAATTGCCAAAAGGTAACACGTTGTAATGAACTTGATATCGCCATCAATCATGCTGAGTCATCCCCTTTTGCATCCTACATTGAAGTGGTCACTGATAAATACGTTGCACCTGAACTTGCACATAAATTACGGGGAGCATTAGATTCGTTATACTCTTCTTAATATGAAATAACTATTATGATAAGAACTGGCAGCTGGTTATTAAATAATCAAAACCTTGCCAGTTTTTGCATTAGTCATTTTCTTTTTGCCTTATTTTTGTGCAATGTTCTCCTCTTAAAAAATGCCAAGCTAGAAGCATGATAAAAAGCATTAATTATCAATTAGTTATTTCATTTAATTGTTATTTCAAATCGAAATTTAAAAAATTATGATTAACATTTATCTTGGAATAACTCAAATTTTCATTTAGGTATGTAGGCTTAATATGGTATAACCGATTATTAAGAGAAATTTAATGGTTATATAATTTAAAAAAGAATAATATTCATACTTAAGCGAGATACGAATGATTACTGAGTCACGTTGTGTTTTTTCTGAAGGCAGTGTTACCCTCCCCGATGGATATAAAGAACAAACCGTCAATATCCTGATTTCCCCCACAGGGAATGCGGTTAACATTTCTCGGGATGACAAACCCGCTGATGAAACCTTTGATGACTATGTCGCTCGTCAAAAGCAGCTGTTACAACGCTCCCTGAAAGATTGGCAACTCCTTGAAGAAAAGCCCTCTGTACTGGGACTCGACGGCATTCACGGCTATCTCATCAGCTCACGCTATCGTCCCAATAAGAAACAGCAAGTGTATCAAATTCAAGCCGTTTACCCTTTCAGTGATACCCAAACCCTGATTTTCACAATGTCATCCCCCAACGCCTTTAACGATAAGCAATGGGCGTGGATGAACACCCTCCTGCTTAGCTTTCAACCAAGAGGGTAACCACCATGCCAGAAGCCGCCAGAGTCGGTGATATCATCGGTCATTCAAAATCGATGTGGGGAATGCTCATCGGTACGGTATTAGGGGCAGCTATTGCCATAGGAGGCGCAGTCATCTCTGGTGCCTTGATGGGGATTGGCATTGGAACAAGTTATGTTGGTATCGGCTTTTTTGCTATTGGAGCTTCAGTAGCAATTGGGTATGGCACAGCTAAGCTAGCGGAATGGGCACGGGATAAATGTGTTGAAACGGGATCTAAATCCTTAAGCCCCTGCGGGGAAATCAAAACCGGCTCTCACAATGTACGAATTAACGGTAAGGCCGCCGCCATTTCCACTCGCAGTGACGTCAAGTGCGATAAGGAAAATAGTCTGCGTCAAATGGCACAAGGCTCTGACTCGGTGTATATCAATGGATTCCCTGCTTCTCGGGTCGGTGATAAAACCACCTGTGATGCCACGGTGATGGAAGGCTCCCCCAATGTCCGGATTGGTGGGGGGACACAAGCCACTGAAGATATAGAGCCTGAAATTCCGTCTTGGGTCACTACGGCCTCTGATTTAACCATGTTATTTGCGGGATTTTTAAGCTTTGGTGGAGGAGTGGCGAAAGGCCCCAGCGCGGTGGCAAAGCTGTGGAGCAAATTACCAGGCAGCGCCAAAATTAGCCGTTTCTTCTGTCGTTATGGAACGGTACTTACAGCGATGAGCATGGCAATCCCCGCAATCGGCATACTCACTCGCCCTGTGGAGGTGATTGGTGGGCAGAAAGTATTAAACGGCGAGGATGAGCTGGATTTTACCTATGAGTCTGAATTACCGCTTCACTGGCAACGCAACTATTTAAGCAGTTATTGTTATGAGGGTGTATTGGGTCGAGGCTGGAGTTTCTTTTGGGAAACCCAATTGATTAAAACCGAAGACGGCTTTGTTTGGCAAAACCTGTCGGGTGACATCCTTCCGTTTCCAGACATCCCACTAGGGTATCGTAGCTTTTGTGAGGCTGCCCAAGGCTGGATGATCCACAATGACGATGACAGTTGGACGTTTCAGGATGCAGGTGAACTGCGTTATCATTACCCCCCTTTTGATACCGAAGGTCGCAGCCGCTTAAGCCACGTCATAGATAATGTCGGTAATGAGCAACGTTTCCACTACAACGAACAGCATCAACTCATTCACATTACCGGTTGCGGTGACCTGAATATCGTTTGTGAATACCAATCCTTTCCGTTTGAAGAAAAAACGGTATCACGTCTCACAGCCGTGTATCAGGTAAACGCCAATCAAGCTCGTCGCCGTCAATGTGCTTATTTTTATAACGAACACGCCCAACTGGTACGTGTCGAACAGCACACAGACCACCCTTACCGCCAATTTGGTTGGACAGATGCTGGCATCATGGCGTGGCATACGGATAAATATGGTTTACGCAGCGAGTACCGTTGGGAACTCTCCGACGATAACCTGTGGCGTGTGATTGAAAACACAACCAGCGAAGGGGAAAGCTACCGACTGGAATACGATGATATCCATCTCACACGCACCGCTTATTGGCATGATGGCTCTACCTCATTTTGGCAACTCAATGATAACTATCAAATCATTCAGTACACTGACCGAACAAGCATCAAAACCGAACTCTTGTGGGATGAGTTTGGGCTACCTTGCGGCTGTCGCAACGCCGAAGGACATACGCAAACCAGTGAATGGGATGAGTTAGGACGATTACTCAGTTTAACCGATGGTAATGGCAACCAAACCCGCTGGCAATACCAAAATGAACGTGACCGCCTTATTGCTGTCTTTTGGCCTGATGGCACTGAATCACGTTTAGAGTATGACCGTTTTGGACGGTTAATCAAAGAAATCTCTCCACTGGAGCGAACGACCGAATACCGCTATGACTTTAAAACTACACTGCGCCCCACCGTCCGCATTGATGCCAAACAGGGGCGCAGCGAGTTCCTCTGGACAAAACGCGGACAATTACTGCGTCATACCGACTGCTCTGGCAAGCAGCACTACTGGCATTATGATGATGAAGGTCGTTTGGTTTCTCACACTAACGCCTTACATGAAGCCACAGAGTACCACTACGATAATGCAGGACACATCACGCGCATTGTGTTGCCGGATAATTCTACCGTTCAATTGGCCTGGAATGCCGCGGGGCTCCTCACCCATCACCAACGCAATGACAATACCCCGCGTCAGTGGCAATACAACGCCTTCGGTCGCGTCACAACGGAAATCGATAAACTCGCTCGACATATCCATTACCATTACAATGCTGAAGGCGTATTAATTTCAATTGAAAACGCCAATGGCGGACGTTACCTACTCAACCGTGATGCCGAAGGCCGACTCATCGAGGAAATCAGACCGGATGATACGCTGCTTCAATATCGCTATAACAGTTTCGGACGTTTAGCCGAGGAAACTCGTTTAGGCGACCGCGTGTTCCCTTCCGCAGCTCGCACGGTGTTGTTACAGTATGACCCCGCGGGTAACCTTGTTCAACGGGAAACATTAACTGATAGCTATCAATACCAGTGGGATAGCCTAAACCGCCTGTTGGTGGCGTCGAGGCAACCGAATCAACTCGGCCTTGAAATGGGCTTGCAGGCTAACCAAGTTCACTTTACCTATGATGCCCTTGGGCGTATTACCCGTGAGCAAACGGGCGATGATATCGTCGAATTTGCTTACGATGAACTCAATAATCTGAGCTGTCTGACGTTACCTCAAGGTGACAGCCTAAACTGGCTCTATTACGGTTCAGGGCATGCCACTGCCATCAATCACCTTGTCGACGGCACCCCGCACTTAATCACCGAATTTGAACGCGATGACCTGCACCGTGAAATCAGCCGTACCCAAGGTGCTCTAACCCAATATCGACAGTACGATAAGCTGGGACGGACGATAAGTACCTTCAGCTCACGCAATAAACCGCATCCACTCAACGGCATTGCCTCATCACGAAAATGGTTCTATGACGAACAAGATAACCTTGGCGCGATGGAAGACCATTATCGGGGTTGGGTGGAATACCTGTATGACTCTGAGCAGCGACTGAAAAAAGTCGCCAGTGGCGAAAACATGGATGCCATGCTGTTCTATGACCGTGCGGATAATCTGTTAGAGCGTCCTCAATCAGAAATCGAGGCTCAAACGCCATCAATGCCTGCCCTAAGCCCACAAGGGGATAGGCTACTTCAATTTCAAGGCTGGCAATATCGCCATGATGCCTATGGTAACGTGATTTCACGCGGGCACCCTAACCAAGCCAAACAAACTTATCAGTATGATGGGGATAACCGTTTAGTTATCGCCCAAACCAGCGACATGAAAGCCCAATATCACTACGATGCACTGGGTCGTCGCATTCATAAAGTGGTTGAGTCACGGGCTTACGGCACACTGAAACGACATGAAACCCATTTTGTGTGGCAAGGGCTACGGTTGCTGCAAGAGCAGGATATCAATACGGGTAAATGTCAGACCTATTGCTACGAAGAGCACGGCAGCTATACCCCACTCGCCGTCATCGTGAAGCAACCCGCCGGCTACCGTTATTACTGGCACCACTGCGACATTAACAGCGCCCCACTCGACGTCACCAACGAACAAGGCAATACGGTGTGGTCAGGGAAATATGAGCGCTTTGGCTTTGTTCGCAGTAGCCCATTGAGTTTCTACTCTGACCCCGAACGCAAGATGGAGTCCTTTGAGCAGAACTTACGCTATGCTGGACAATATTTTGACAATGAAACCGGATTGCATTTTAATACGTTCAGATTCTACGACCCACAGATAGGCCGTTTTATCATGCCCGACCCAATTGGGTTGCTGGGTGGGATGAATCTGTATCAGTATGCGCCGAATCCATTGGTATGGATTGACCCTTGGGGGTTAGCTGCTTCTGGTGATTATAAAGAAATGCCTGTCATGCCTGGTTTTCAGAAACACCATAACATTCCACAATCGATGGCAAATCATCCAGCGATTATAAGTTCAGGCTATGATATTAATAATAGTCAAAATATTACTCAATTACCATCGTCTAAAACTGCGATTGAGCAAAATCCAGAAAGGACGGTACATCGAGGGAGGCATAATAAAGCTTACGATAGTTATATTAGCAATGAGCTTGATAAGATACATGCTAATAATGCAAGCCCAGAGATAAAAAGGATGCAGATTCAAGCTCTGTCAGATGATGTAGGTAATCGCCTAAGAACCAAACAAATAAAACTTAACAATGCCTGTTAATAGGAAGATAAAATGAGTTATATAATTTCTAGTATTACAAATACATTTAACTTACTTGAATATTGCCATAATACCTCTGTGGACTACACTCTATTCCGTGAAGGAATTAGTTTAAAAGGAAACTGTTTTCAGATTAATTATAAGGCAAAAAATAAAGCTAGCTTGAATAAAATAAAGAAAAACCATATTTTATTTACCACAGGCATTGAATTAGTTAGTTCAGAACTTCGAGAAGTTCTAGAAAAAATAGCACCAACCGAGGTTGAGTTTTTTGATGCAAACATTTTTTTTGGAAATTACGTACTACATAGCTACAGTGCTATCAATGTGTTAACAAAGATAAATTGTTTTGATATGGAAAAAAGTGAATTTACATTAACTAATTTTGACCCCCATAATCCCCAATATGCATTTTTATATACAGTACTGTTAGATGAAATACCATATTCTTTCGATATTGTAAGAAGTGAAGAAACTCCCAATACAATAGTTGTGAGTGATAAGCTAAAAATAGCTATCATTAATGCAGGGCTAAAAAATATTGAATTTTGCAAATCAATTGATTTGACCCCTAAAAATAGAAGTTCCTGTGAAACTAGTTAAATATTTGTTTTCCAATTTAATCATGATACAGCGGATGATAACCACTACTAAACGAATTGCGTCACAATCCTATAAAGATAAATAAGATTATATCAGACACATATGGATGATATTCCGGATCAATTGATTAAAATAATGCAGGAATAGTTAGACATATAGAAGGTGGCAGACAAGCAGGTACTAACGTTGAGTTGCGGGAAACCTATTTACCACCACTAAACCCAGCTGAAACAGGTCGTAAGGGAGGATCTTACACCGACATGACATTTACTGATGCTAAAGGTCGCACAGTTTACATTCAGACGGTAGACAAAGGCAATGTGAATGGAATGAGTCAACGGGAATGGGATAACGCAGTTCGAATAACCCAACAAAATCCAAACGCTGTTGTTATTACCGTGCCTAAAGGTAACACTTTACAGCCGGGAGCATTGAATGTTGACAACATGCTTGCTGGCACAGTCACACAACGCTAAAAAGGATTCTATATGACAGCTAAAGTTAAACTGCCTGGTATTGAAGTTTTTATGAGTAAAGTAGATGAAGATAACTTTTCAAAAGCCTTGGGTGATTATTTTAAAGAAATTAAATTCATTGACAATTATGTTTGGGATACTCTTGATCCCCCTGTAAGAAATTCGATTTCCTTATGTTATGGTGCAATAAATTCAAACGTTACAATCATCAATAGTGATATAACTAGTATAAGTGATTATAAAAATAACTATGTATTTCCACGCCCAAACAACGCTGGTTTTTCGGGTAGTTTCGTCGGTAAAGGATTAGTTCAATTTATTCACTCAAAGGAAGCTGATTTTGCAGCAGGATGCTTGAGAAATGGGACAATATCAGCTTCTTATAAACCAGCAGAAGACCCTGAAACAGAGGCATTCGTTAAAGGAGTTTGGAAAATCTTCAAAAAAGGAGCCAAAAAGGTTTATGCTATTAACAGGGAAACGGGTGAATTGTATCGTGACAAACCTGAAACTCGGTATTTTGCTTGGCCTGATGCTGCAAAAATTTATGATGGTACAGATGGTCGCTACTTAACAGCTACCGCATTTAATTTTTATATTGCTAAATAACAAGTATAGAAGGCAGTTTTACCTGCCATCTCAGACTGCTAACAAACATATTATGTTTGGCGGCAAGTCTAATAGGTTTTGAAAATAAATTACGAAAATCAATTTATTGATTTTCGGCTGATAACACAAAGTGGGAAAAACCACGCTTTTATCCCGCTTTGCCAACAACCTCACACGGTGTGCGACCAGACCTTTTGAATAACCCAACGCTTTTCCGAGCTCATCATAAGTTGGGGGTGCCCCGTCTTCTTTGATGCATTTAACCAAATACCCACCATTAAGCCCACATTCTGATTATCAGGTTAAAGAATTATTAGGGGTTACCTAGACTTACAGGAGGCGCTCTACCTTCATATTTTTCATAACGATCAGCAGGGGCAACCCTGCTTTTCAATATTTGCCTTACAGGCATAGCCTTCTTGAAATAACAATGCACTGAGTCGTCATATTCATAAAGTGGTTGAATCACGGGCTCACGGCAAACCAACACGCCACGAAACCCATTTTGTCTGGCAAGGACTATGGTTACTGCAAGAGCAGAATATCAATACCGGTAAATGCCAAACCTATTACTGCGAAGAACACGGCAGCTATACCCCACTCGCCGTTATTGTGAAGTAATCCAGTGGATACCACTATTACTGGCATCACTGCGACATTAGCAGTGCCCCACTTGATGTCACCAACGAACAAGGCAATACGGTATGGTCAGGGAAATATGAACGCTTTGGCTTTGTTCGCAATAGCCCATTAAGTTTCTACTCCGACCCAGATCGCAAGATGGAGTCCTTTGAGCAGAACTTACGCTATGCTGGACAGTATTTTGACAATGAAACCGGATTACATTTTAATACCTTTAGATTCTACGACCCACAAATAGGCCGTTTTATCATGCCCGACCCAATTGGGTTATTGGGTGGGGTGAATCTGTATCAGTATGCTCCGAATCCATTGGTATGGATTGACCCTTGGGGGTTAAGTGTTGTCCGTGATAATTACAATACTGCAAAAACTCTATCAGAACCGGAGGTGCTTAAACAACTTCAAAGCAAATACCCTTCAGCACAGTATGAAATATTAGAGCAACCGCGAGTCTATATAAATGGAGAGGTTGGACCAACCGGAAAAGCTTTGTATTCTAATCCTGACTTTATGGTTATAGATAGAAACTCAGGGAATATTATAGACTTAGTTGATGCTAAAAATGGAAACGCCCCATTTACAGCTAATCAAAAACTACTAAATGAAAAAGGTGGAACATTTAAAGGATCAAGCCGTAGTGCTGTTTTACCTAGAGGTAGTCAAGCAAAACAATTAAACCTAATTCTTTACGTCAAATAAGGACATCATGCTAATGAAACCAGTTAGTCTATCAAGCAAAAAAGAACTTATGCTAAACGAATTAATTGAATTCATGAAGCATTATAATGCTAAATACAAAAAATCAAAATGTGAATTTGAGATTTTTGAGAATGAAGTCAGCAAAATATGTATGTTGAATTTTATTAATAGAGGGAGTCATTTAGCCTTAAGAACTTTTTTATACATTAGTATAGATGGCATAAATAAGGAGTTCAAAAAATTAGCAAAAAATACAGTTTGCCCTCCTTATATCTATGGAGGTGAAATTACTGAAATTTGTGAACATTTTAATATAAAAATCGGCAGAGAGTATACAGAACAGATCATAACATCTGATACCCGCATTAATGACATAATTACCGAATGGAAGAATGATTTTATTAAAATATGCATTCCATTTTTTGATAAATATAGTTCCCCCAGCGAATCAAATAAAGAAATCAATGATATTAATCAGTTAAAACTTCCTCCTTTAGCTTTAAGTACTAGTAACAGAATATTAAAAGGAAGCTTGTTATTAAAATTATCTTCTCAACCAAAATATTATGTAGAGCAAACAATGGCATTGTATAATGAAATCTCAATTAACAGTAAAAATAAAAAATTACTTGACGATTTTAATGTCATTAAAGAATATGTCGAGAATAGTATAAATAATTAACAATTCAAACATCAGATTCCAATTGACTGCATTTACTTAAAATTTAGATTGTCAGGTTTAGTATGTTAGGCATAATTAAACCTGACAGTCTAACCAGAGTGAGAAGAAGTAATTAATTATAAATAACGACATAGACTACTATAGAAGCTAGATAGTCTGAACGAGGTTTAAGCCATTATTTAAAATCTTAATTTTTCAGTATGTTGGATATTCAGTGATGACTTTTTCGACTTCAAACTGTAGGCAATAAAACCATCTAATAAATACTCATTTTTCGGTCGTGTATTCAATATAGAGATCATCACAATAGGTAATGCTCCCGTTCTATGAATGTACCGATGATTTTATCATGCATTTCAGGTGACTTTGAGTAACCTAACGTCTTACGGTTAAGCTGCTTTAAGAGATTTCTCAAGTTCAAATTCTCTCTTTCTATACGTTACGTTGTGTATAAAACTTACTTGCCACATGTTTTTGTTTGGGTAATATCTCATAAGCACTGAGCTTATCCGTGCACCAAAAAGCCACATTAAATCTAGACAGTAAAGCCAGTAACTGGCGAAGAGTTCTCTTGTTTCGACGACCAAACGTATGAGCAATAATCCGTTTTAGGCGAGGTTCCCAAGCATACCAGAGTGTCCACTCCCCCTAAAATAAG